>JACRGE010000026.1 GCA_016212465.1 Microcaldota archaeon | reverse complement strand
CCACTCACTCATGATTACCAACCAGCCGAACAACTGCCTTCTTGCAGTCTGAAATTACGGTATCCAGGTCTTTGCGGAACGCTTTTTCGCCAGCAGGCGTTTTGGGGTGGAAGTACGGATCCTTTGAGGACAGACCACGGTACAATCGGTTGGCTGCGCGCGCAAAGCCGTCAAAAGGCAGCGTCCACTCTCGCCTATTGGCGAATCCATTGAGCGTCCAAGTTTTCATCAAAACATCTCTGGCCTTGGTGGGTTTTTCATCTGCGTAATACTCAGCCAAATATCCTAAGTGGGCAGGGCTGACTGCAAGAAGCAAATCAGCGCCGTTAACATCTGCTTGAACATCTTTATCACTCGCATGCCTGCGTTTATGGGCGTCAATGCCTGAATAGCCTAAATCCCGCGCGTAACTAGCTGTTCTCTCTGAAGCACTTGCGTGGTGTGAGGATGGCGAAACACTTAATCCAAAGGAAAAAACCTTTACGTTAGCCAACCCTCGCTTTTTGAATTCATCTTTCAAAACTTGTTGAGCCAAGGGGCTTCTATCGCCGTTGCCAGAGCAAAAAACACCAATTCTGACTGGTTCTCTATTCGCTATCTTTCGGCTAAGTTTTTTTAAATTGATGAGTTTTGGAAACACTAGACCACCACTGGTAATAATAGGATTCAGCTTAATAAAACCAAAACCACAAAGCGTAGCATACAGGTATACTTCCATGAAATCGAGACTATTTATACACTCGTGCCTAATTTGACGTAATTCTACATGATTCCTTGGCACTTAGAGGTTGGACCTCTGGTTGCGTTCGGAGCACTGTAATTGAACCCCAGTGTGCCAGGAGATTTTTTACTCTGGAATGGACGGGGGTGCTTCAGTTCCTGCTGCTCCGCCCGTCCAATCAAGTTCACCTGCAGAGGGCGTAGGGGAAGGGACTGAAGAAGGCGTAGGGGAAGGAGACGGTGTTGGAGATTCCTGCGGCGGTTGCGCAAGGCATCCGAACAACAACAGTGCAGTAGCAAAAAGCAAGAGAGTTGCAAAGAATTTCACTGCACGCATATTTATCACCCTATTCGTCCAACTACTGAGCCGGTTATTCCCGTTTCTTCAGGCAGCGCTGGCGGCACTTCGCTTTCAAGGTATTGGGCAAGTTGGCAGGCGTATGCAAGTTTAACCAAGTAACCATTTCCTGGCTTTAATTGGTTTGTTTTCTGGTATTTTCTTGCTTCAGGCAAATACTCCCAGGGGCCGCTTACTGGCTGACAATTTCCTTTAATTTCTTCAAAGGATACTTCGTTACTCGGTCCTCCAATGGAATTCCATCCCGCCTCCAATTTCCTTCCGTCAACATTGAAGTCAACTCCCGTTACTTTCAGAGTGCATTCGCGAGGCAGTCTAATCCAATAACCCGCACCTACTTCTGGAGTTCCCTCAAGCTTAACGTAATTCTTTTGCAGCGGGTCGTAATAAAAGACTGCTGGCACCGAAGTTACCCCGCATGCTTTAATTGCTTCCTCGCCATTGACTACTCTTCCAATCAACGTAGGGTTGTTTCTGTCAGCGAGTGGAGCCGTAAACAAATTCCATCCTTTCTTGAAATGAAGGGGCGCACTCTTTTCTTCGCTTGGCGGCATGGGCGGCAAGCAATTTTGTTGAATGCATTTCTTGAAGCAGTCAAGCTGTTCTTGGCTCGGCAAGCATTTCGCTTTCACTTCGTCGCCTATCCTCGTTACTGCCTGCGCTACCTCCGGCGTGCATTCAATTGACACACCAAAAGATCTGACTCCGCATTTTCCTTCGCTGCATTTCCCTTTACAGTATTCTTCAGCGTATTGATGCCAAACGTTGCCTGACTTGCAAGAAGTTTCTCCACCCTGTTCTTGAGTGCTTCCGTCTTGGCAAGTCCACTGCGCTTTCCTGGACATACTCTCTTTTTTTGCTATCGCAGCCTGTGCTTCGGCGATCGTTTCTCCAACTTGTTTAACTGTTTCAGCAGCACACTTGTAATTCAGTCCACACTTTTCCCTGCATTTTTCCTCGCAACTAACTGGCTCCGGTGGGCAGAAATAACAATGACGCGGCTCTGCAATGCACGATGGTTTAACAACTTCCTTCACCTCAGCTGGAGTAGTAGGCGCAACAATCCACCCGATTATCCCCCGAGTTACTCCACCAGTCACTGAAACGCCTTGTCCACCGCCTCCACTCGCCGAAACGGCAGGCTCGCTTACGCCAGTAACAGAAACAGTTCCCGAAACCCCTTGTCCACACTCAAATGATACACCGAAAGAGCTGACCCCGCATTTTCCTTCGCTGCATTTCCCTTTACAGTATTCTTCAGCATAATTTTTCCATACCTCCACTGGCTTGCAAGAAGTTTCTCCACCCATTTCAGCTGAGGTTCCGTCGTAACAACCCCAATATGCTTTCTTATAGCTGAATGGCGTTGGCGTGGCAACAATTGGAACTGGACCGGCAGCGCATACTGGTTGCGGGCAAATTTCAGCCACTGGCTTGCAATTCCTTTCAGCTGCTTCTTTCTTAGTCAAACACTGGTTCGGATAAGAACAGAATTTAGGGGTGGGAGTGGGCTGGGGCGCCTCGCACTTGTGCTCTATGCAATTCAAGCGCTTGCAGCTTGCAACACAGCCCTGTGAAGCAGGGGAGCAACTCGTGCAAACGAACTGGGGGCAGAGTCTGTCCAAATAGTTAGGATCGTTCTCGCAGCAATCAAACGGGCATTCCTTCCTGCACTCTCCCTCGAAAGCAATCTGCACCCCAACACATCTTGCTCTACAGGAACTAGCATAGGTTTTTCTGTCAACTCCGCAAACAGGCGCGTAAACATCTGCGCATCCACATGGTTCTTTAACGGGGATTGGACTCGAAATAGGAATCGGAGTTGAGGTTGGGGTTGGGGTGCCTTCGCTGATGACCTGAACGGTTTCATAATCTGCGACCGAGTCACATCCAGGCACTTCCGTATAAAACTTGTTTACATACGTTCCATTGGGAATGGAGTAAGCGACTACCCCCGTGCTTGTAAAGACCCCGTCTGAAGGAGTGTAAAAAGTTGCTCTTCCCCCGTATGGGACGTCGTTTACCTTCACTTCTGAAACAAACATTATGGAGGGCAAGAGGTTTCCTTGAGCATCAAAGACTTTTACGGTAACAGTTACCTTATCGCCGGTATGGAAGACCTGCTGATTGAAGGCTGCATCAAGCTTTGCAGGACATGCTTGAGAGGCAGATACGACCTGAATCGAGCCGCCTGCCAGATTATCTCCTTCTCTCGATTCGGCTACAGTGTTGGACGAATCCACGGAAATCATGAACTTGTAATAACCAGGTGCGGTGAAGGTTCTCTTGGTCATAGTGCTCTTCGACCCGTGTGCAGGCAGTCCACCGATATTTTCAATAAACTCCACACCATCAGACCAACTGACTTTAACATCAAAAGCACCAGCATCCGAGTTCCCTGTGTTTATCACATTAATGGACAAAGAAACAGTTTCTCCCTCCTTTGGCTTCCAGTTAGAAAAGTCAAACTTGGCAACAGACAAATCAGGCAACGCCAGAGGCGAAGGATTTGGAGAAGGACTTGCAGGGACTGAAGTCACAATAACAGAGCAAAAGCCTGCATTGTTTCCTTCGTTTGACTCAAGGACTGAATTGGCTGAATCCACCAGCGTCTTGCAATCAAAAGAACCAGCTTTACTGAACGTCCTCTTGAATGCAATAGTAGTCTTCTGACCAGCTGGGACCCCGACAGCTTTTTCAACTGCTTCAACTCCATCAGACCAACTCACTCTAACATCAAAAACACCAGCATCCACGTTACCCTCGTTTTTAACCACAACTAATAAAGTAAACGCCTCCCCCACCGTCGGATTTACTGGAGATAGCCCAAAATAAGCAACAGCCAAATCAGGCAACGCAGGAGCCGGAGAAACAGGCGAAGTAGTCGTAACAGCGGCACTCACTGAAACAGAGCCGCCTGCATCGTTGTTTCCCTCACTCGATTCACTGATGGCGCTAGAAGCATCCACCAATATTTTGAAATCAAAAGAGCCAACTCTAGTAAAACCCTTCTTCATTTCAACGTTTGTCTGCCCACCAGCAGCCAACCCCCCAACGGGTACAACCGACTCAACGCCATCAGACCAACTGACCTTAACATCAAAAGCACCAGCATCCGCATTACCCTGGTTTTTAACTGCAACAACTAAAACAATCGTTTCCCCTTCCCTTGGATTTTGATTAGAAAGCTTGTAATAAGCAACAGCCAAATCAGGCAATGCTGTGGCATTCTCGCTTTCAAAACTAATTGCTGCGACCTTGGGGCAAAGCACACTTAAAACAGGAATTGTTGCAAAAATGCATTGAGCGAAAACCAGTTGAGGAAGCATAAACAGGATTAAAAGAACTTTTTTGTCAAAATTACGAGCCATCTACATCAAACACCAATTATTTTATTGGATTTGTATTATTTTATTAAAGTTATTAAACCTTGTGGAATCTTCAGGTGGGAGACATGGCTCAACAAAAAAATGTCTTCGAAGAAGCAAAAGTTGTCGTAAGGGGATTCGTTCAAGGAGTTGGTTATAGGTGGTTCTGCAGAGAGCTTGCGGCGGCCCGAGGGTTAGTTGGTTATGCAACTAACTTGGCGGATGGGTCTGTTGAGATTGTCGTACAAGGAGAGCCAGATTCAATAGACCGGTTTATCAGAAGCATTATCAATGATAAAAACATTCAACCAGGGAGAATTGAATCCACTCAGTTAGTGCACCGAAGGCAGATAGCTGAAATAGCATATAATGGATTTGCGATTAGATAGCAAAAATTATTGAATTTTCCATCTATCTCGTTAAGCCTTTTCCTCAAGCTCTCAACCGACATATTCACTCCCCGAATACAAAAAAACAATTTGATGCCTTTAACTAACAGTCAAGCAATCGATTCTTTTCCTCAAAGGTTATATCGCCATTCTAGGCACTCACCACAAACCAAAGAATCAGCCAGTCTGGGCAGTAAGATTGAGGTAGCCTGTGTACGACCCTGAAGCCTGTCCGACGAGAACCTTTAGCATGAAGTAATGCGTTAGGTTTGAAGTCGTATCACTTATTTGAGGCTCTAGGTTGTATGTGGAATTGAACGAACCCGTGCCACCAAGTGGGACAGATGATCCGATGGCTGCTGCATCCTTGCTGAAGCCATAGGTGACGTTACCTATCAACATAGTGCTCGTGCAGGAAGTCAAGCAAAAGTGCTCGCCCTCGGTTTTCAAGTCAATCCTTTGATTGCACCTGTTTGAGACATTGGTTGTCTGGTTCGATGTCCCTCCAGGTACAATGCTTGGGCCGAAGTCAAGCGTTGAAGTCGGATCAGTTCCGATGCCGATGCACATGTCCATATTAGTAGTTGCAGTCCCAGAGACCACGTTTTGGGCGCTGTCATTTACATACGCCTTGCACGTCCAACCACCCTGAGAAGCATACCAATAGAGGATAAGCGTGCAATTGTAAAGTGCAACGTTTCCGGCACTCTCAGAACGGGCGCAAGAGTAGTTGAAGTACCTTGAAAGCTTGTCTGATGAGCCGGTTTCGCCGGCGGTGGTGTTGTAGAAAGTCACATTGACTCCGGATATGTCTGAAGCTCCATTGGCGTCAACTGCAGTGACGTTGCAGTGAATCTGCTGGGTGTTGAATGCATAGGGTGCAACACTGCTTTCAAGTGTAACTGCTACTGTCGGCGGGTTGTTGCCCACAGATACGGTCATGCTCACGTTGGATGTGGTTATATTGACTCCAGGCACGAGTCCTAAAATCTTCTTCTGTTCTAGGATAACAAGGGATAGACTGATTAGAACAACCAACAAAGCCCCTATATACAGGTAAGCCCGCGTTTTCGTTTCCATGCAAGCAACATAAGATTAATACCGTCCGTAAATTTAAAAAGGTGTTTAAAATTAGAAAGCCAGTAGTGTAACAGACAATAGAACAGCCACGCCTAAAAAAATGCAGTAGTAGCCAAAGTACCTCAATCCCCTTCGCTCAAGCACGCGTAAGAGAAAGGCAATAGAAGCATAGCCCACGATGGCTGCCACTAAAGCACCTATTAATGCTGGTGGGTCGATGGAGGAGACTGCGTGTCTTCCCTCGAACAGTGAAGCACCTAAAACTGCGATCGCGCCGATAAGAAAAGAAAACTTTGCCGCCTCCCTTTTTTCAATACCCAGTAAAATAGCGGTTCCAATCGTGGCTCCCGAGCGTGAAATACCAGGCGCGACAGAGATTCCTTGTGCGACTCCGATTGCGAACGCAAATTCCTTGGATATTTTCTTGGTTCTTTCTCTTGCTTTGCTCGCTATAATGAGAAAGACTCCAGTCACAATGAATGCAACTCCCAGTGCAGCTGGGAAAAGGAAGAGGGCTTCAAAAAAATCCTTGAACGCAAAAGCGATTAAAGCAGTGGGAACAGCCGCGATGAGGATGTTGGTTGCCAAAGCACGTTCTTCCAGTGAAACGAAAAACCTTGAAAACAAGGAATGAATATCCTTTCTGAAATATGCAATTACCGCCAAGAGCGTACCAAAATGAAGCAAGATGTCGAGTTCGACTGACGCGCCTATTCCAAAGAAATACTGCACGAGAGCCAAGTGACCTGAAGAAGAGACTGGCAGCCATTCCGTGATGCCTTGAATAACTCCCAAAAAAATTGCTTGAAAAACATTGACTGACATCTGCAACCCATTCCAACCTGCAATCAAAAAAGCGCCTTAAACAACGCTTAAAGCATAGAGCTAATGTTCGTGTCCTTCCGCCGCGTGCTTCCCCTCTCCGTGTTCTCCACCGCTCGTTATAAAGGTATACAAGTGATGCGCGTACAGTGTAAGGCTGAGCATTGTTTCAACATACTCCCTTGCTGCATCCACGTCATTTTCATCAAACTTTTTTTTGGCCATCACATGTTTGAACCTTTTTTGCATCTGTTCTTCAACTGTGTGAGACAGGAATGTGATTACTTCTCTTGCATCCCCTTGTTCGATTGCTTTTTCTACTCTCGGCACAACTGGTCCAGGGTCCAGCCCGGCGGGCTTTAGCCCAGTGTATGGAGCTCCCTCGCCTTCCCTGTGCAGACGGACCACGGTTTCAAAAAACCAGTAATCAGCCAACTCCCTTGCCTCGTTTCCCAACTTTCTTACGTGCATTGTTTTTTCAAACGCCGTTCTTATCTCTGCCTCTGCTTTTTTAGGCGCCCATGGAAGAGTTAGTTTTACGTTCCCTGAATCCAGCGCTTTTTTTGCAGCACCCACAACAGGCCCATCCATGGTGTCACAATGCGGCGGCATGCTCCCACCTCCTAAGGACTCTCCTTAACAGTATACAGAATTATTGAGGGATTCTAGATATAAATTTTTTAATTAAACAAAGGGCTAGGAGCCACAAGGACATGCTTAAAAAACCTTTTTTCTTAAATAGATACATGGAAAAGCAAGAGGTTGGAGTAATAACGCATTACTTTGCCAAGATAAGCGTTGCAGTAGTAAAACTCAGCGCCCCTCTCCAGGTGGGGGATAGGATTTCAATAGAAGGTCCTACTACGGGAGTAGTCGAGCAAAACGTTGGTTCAATGCAGATAGAGCACCAGAACATTGAAACCGCTTCTGTAGGCCAAGAAGTGGGCTTAAAGACGGATGGAAAAGTACACGAGCACGATAAGGTATACAAAATTGTCTAAGGCGTCTAGTGCGTAGCAAACAGATTTTATTATAGGCTTATTTTAGGGTTTGTTCTAAGCAGGCTCTGTTAAAAAGGTCTCCCTCGTAATTTTACGACTTTTTCAAAAGTGGAATTCGGCGCTAGATGCAGTTTTTGAAGTGGATTAACCAAACGTTATGTTTTATCCGTTTCTCCTATTGAAAAAACCCGGGATTTTTAACTAAGCCCTCTAAGCTGCAAAGCCATTTG
>JACRGE010000025.1 GCA_016212465.1 Microcaldota archaeon | reverse complement strand
TAGAGCTTCTCGTAGCCTTCGGCAGTCCGATCCCACGTGAACTTTTCAAGCACTCTTTTCCTGCCGGCTTCACCCATTTTCTTCCTCAGCTTCTCATCGCCGAGCACTAAAATAAGTTTTTCCGCTGTATTCTTTGGGTTCTTCGGCTCGCATAACATCCCTACGTCTGGAGTTATGATCTCTGGGATTCCTCCGATTCTGCTGCCAACTGCAGGCTTTCCTGAGCTCATTGCCTCGCAGAAAACCATTCCTAACGGCTCCCACAGAGAAGGCAGGCAGAACACGTCGCACGCTGCATATAGGCGGGCAAGCTCTTCCTCGGAAATGCGTTCCGTTATGAATATTGCCTCCTTTTCAACGCCCGCCTTTTTCGTTTCGTTCCTGAGCTCGTTTTCAAGAGGCCCTCTTCCAAGAACCACAAGCTTTGCGTCTATCTCTTGTTTCACTTCAGCCATCGCCCTTATCAAGTATGCAATCCCCTTCTGTTCAATGAGGCGAGAAACGCACAAAACCATTTTTCCTCCAGCGCAACCGAATTTTTCTCTAACCCGCTCTCCCTTGTTTCTGGGATTGAACCTCTCAGTATCAACTCCATTGTAAATAACCCTCCCGCGTTCCAATAATTCCGGAGGAACAGTTATCTCAAGTGTGTTCCTGCTTACTGCCGCAATCCGCTCGCAGCTTCGCATCGTCATCTGCCCGATGGTTTCGTCATACAGGCCTCCGAGGAAATCCGTCGCAGGGCTTATTCCCTGTGGTCGTGCGTTGTGTAAAGTCAAGGCCATTTTCTTCCTCAATGTTTTCAGTAACAAAAGGTGGGCTGGTCCATAATAGAACCTGTTGTGGATATGAACAATGTCCGCGTCTCTCGCGGCTTTCCTCAGGTCACGGAGCTCAAACGGTGCGATTGGCATGGGTGGTGGAATTGGATAAGGAAGCTTTTGCAGAATGGTGGCGGGCGTTCTCACTATTTTTATCCCATCCATTTCATCAAGGTGCTTCGTATTCGGCAACTCCGCTGTAAAAACAGTAACATCGAATTTCTTAGCCAGCCTCTTGCTCACTTCGTAAACATGCTTTTCAGTCCCTCCTGAGTAAGGAAGGAAGAACGGATTCAGCATCAATACCCTCATTTCGCTCAACCGCTTCAATCGAATCTTTCGAACCACATTTCTCTCCATCTTCTTTTCTTTTTTTAAACACCATGTTTGCTTCCATTAGCCGGAGCAACTGCGTCAAAGCCTTGTGCGCTGAGTTCAGCTGCTAGAGCATTGCAGTTTGCCATGTCCCCGTGCACGCAGAATACCTTGTTTGGGTTGAGTTTCTTCGCATATTCAATTAACTCCGTTCGTCCCGCGTGGGCAGAGAAGTCAAAGAATCCAGTTGGGACATTGAGTCTAATGACCTTGCCGTTTTCCTTTATCCTGCCTTCTTCTAAAAGCATTCTCCCGTTAGTTCCTTCAACCTGGTATCCAGTCAAAAATATTTTTCCATTTCCCCTTCGGTTTATCGCCTGAACGTAGTCCAGCACAGGCCCTCCTTCAAGCATTCCAGCGGTTGTAATTACGACGCAGGGTCTTTCGATTATTTTCTTCCTTTGTTTGTGGTATTCTATGTTTTTCGCCTCGCTGAATGCCTGGAAAAGTGCCTTGGGATTTTTTAGATATGCTGGGAATTCATAGTAGATTTCGTTTATCTTCTGGCCCATTCCATCAACGTAAACCTCTCCACGACTTCCTTCAAGCCTATGCGCATGCAAAACGCCGAGCATTTCCTGAGTTCTACCCACTGCAAAGCAGGGAACTATTGCAACCCCCCCTTCATCCAGGACTCCGCGTACTTCCTCGCAGAAGCGTTTTTCAAGTTCTTCTCGTTTAGGATGCTCTGCCCTGGCGTAAGTGCTCTCGATTACCAGAATGTTTACCTCTTCCTCAGGAGCCTCAGCTCCGTTGTGCGTCCTTGTTTCCTTCAACTTGATGTCCCCAGTATACAAAAGTGTTGTGCCTTCTGGGCTCTTCAAAAAAACCTGGGCGCTTCCCAGTATGTGCCCTGCTTCATGGAGCTTGAAAGAGGTGCCGTCGAAGAACTCGTATTCCTTTCCGTATGTAAGGGGAGTGAAGTTCCTGTCCACCTTCTTCAGTTCCTTGCCCGAGAAATAGCAGGACTTGTTTCTCTTTTTGGCAACCTTCATTGAATCCTCAAGCAACAGGCTCGTTATTGGAATGGTTGGACTTGTGCAGAATGTAGGGATGTTGAAGTGCTTATACAGGGTTGGGACCGCACCTGAGTGATCCAAATGAGCATGGGATAAAATCGCCGCATCAACAGCCTGAGGCATAAGCGGTAGCTCGTTGTGGTCCCATAGCTTTATTCCCGCGTCAAAAAGCAGCCTCACCTCGCCCACATTTACGAGGAAGGAACTCCTTCCCACCTCAAGGCATCCGCCTAAAAAGAACAGTTTCAATTCATCATCCTCACTTATTTATCAACAATTCTACTGCATTCCTTTTTATAATCCCTTGCTCCTTTCTTCACGCGAAAAAAGTTTTTTTAACCCCTTCCTCTTTCTATTCACATGATTCTTTCTTTCATTGAGACTCAGGCGTTGCTCGCGAAATATGACATTCCCACTGTAAAGTGCGAGTTTTCAAGTGATTTCAGTGAAATTGAGGCAGCTTTCAAGCGGTTTTCCCCTCCCTGCGTTCTGAAATTAATCAGTAGCGAGGCTACTCACAAAACCGAGAAAGGGCTTTTGATGATGGACCTGAGACATGAGAACGACTTGCTTGACGGAAAGGCAGAGCTTGAGAGGAGAGCAAACGGATTAAAGGTTGAAGGGTTTCTTCTTCAAGAGCAGCTTTCTGGCTTTGAGCTTATTGTTGGAGGAAAATTCAATCCCGCGTTTGGGCAAACAATTATCTTTGGACCAGGTGGAGTTCTAGTTGAGATGCTGGATGAGTCCTCAGTTCGGATCTGCCCTCTCACTAAAAAAGACGCGGAGGAAATGCTTTCAGAAACTCGCGCAAGGAAATTTTTTGAAGGCTTTCGCGGAAAAAAAGCGAGCAAGGAAGCCGTCTTGAACATTCTTTTGAAGACCTCGCGGCTGCTTGAGGAAAATCCAAGAATAAGAGAGCTCGATTTCAATCCAGTTATAGCTGATGAAAAAAAAGCTTGGATTGCGGACTCAAGGATAGTCATCGGATAAGCTTAAAAATCCCGCCTACATTATGGAAGCAAGGGGGCTTCTTATGATAAATATTCACGACGATTTTGGGGAATTCGAACAGGAAGCAAGGTCAATGGGCATAGAAAGTGACCTCCGTGCCTTGCTTAACCTTGATTTCCTCTACTTCTTCCAAGAAGAGTCTTACGTCATCGTGAACCTGAGAGACTATGGGACTGAGCCAAACAACGTGCTCATCCTGTCCGCAGAAAAAAACATACTTTATTCGCAGAAGAAAATTGAGGAAAAGGACTTCAAGCTCTTCAGCAAGACGATGAAACGCCCGTACGGGGAAAGCACTGCAGTCTCCATAATAATCCTAAAGAGGGTTCTGGAGAACTATTCCGAGAGATTCGAGCAGATAAATGCCCAGATTGATGCATGCGAGGAAAAAAGCGTTTCCTTGGAGGAAGTAGAGCGCATCGCAAGGAATTTAAGAAAGCTGACCGACAGAGTAGAGGATTACTTGGACATTATGCTGAAGCTCGAAGACAGGAAAGTCCGGGAGGTTGAAACAGCTTACGTGAAATACGATTTCCACGTCTTGCTCGGGACTGCAAGGCATCTTCTTGACCGGTGCAAGAGCCATGTTGCACAAATAGTCGGATTGAGGTCCAGCTATGAGTCGAATGCCATGCTCCAGCTCAATCGTAGAATAGAACACCTCACTCTCGTGGTTCTTAGGTTGACTGCGATTACCATAATTCTGATGCTTCCCAACATTCTTTCAAGCCACTTCGGTATGAATTTCATAGAGCAAATGTTTGAGCTGAAATGGCCGGGTTTTTATCTCGCGGTCACGCTCACGGAAGCTGCGCTGATGATCGGCGCGTTCGTTTACTTCAAGAAAAAAGGCTGGCTTTGAATCAAGGTTTAAGCGCCTATTTCCCTTAATGCAGCCTCTGTCTCTCCTTGGCTAAGCAATTCAAAGAGCTCTTCTTCTTTTCCAAGCGAATAGCTTTTTTCAGCGAGTTTTCTCTTAAGGATCTCCAGCCCTGTTTCTTTCACGCTCTTTTTTTCTTCCCGCATTCTTTTTATAAAGTCGATTTTTTCCTTTAGTTCTTCGCTGAAGAAATCCTTGTCCATGGTAAGCTTCATTGTTTCTGCATAGTCTCTTTCGACCGTCTTTAAATCAATGTTGCTTGAGGTGATGCCTTTCGCCAGTGTTCCCTTCAATTTCAGTTTAACGAGCGCAGCCTTTCCCTTGGCTGAAGAAAGCAGTTCTTCAAGCTTCACTCTTACATCCTTTTCCACCTCTTCCGGAGTGGCTTCCTTGAATTCTATTTCTGAATAAAAAAAAGGTCTGCTCGGGATTGATACGAATTCGCTTTCCCATTTTTTCGTATCAAACAAGAAAAAACCTTTTGCAGCAGTTTCGTTTTTCTTCATCTGGGTAACTACCGTGCTTCCGGGGATGATTATCCTTTTTTCACCTGCCCTTATCTCCTGCGCCCAGTGGATGTGCCCATCGATATAAATGTCGAAACCCCTCGGAAGGTCTTCTGCTGAAAGCGATTCTTCGGCAACTGGAATGAGTTCTCTAAGGTTCTGGTGAAAAATGAATATGTTGAAAGCTCTCTCGACAGGCAATGGGTTCATTAGTTTTAGGGTTCTTTCTGCAACTTCTTCCGGCACTCCCCCCATGCCTTGGACTGCAACCTTTTCTCCCTCCTTTTCAACAATGAGCTTCCGCGCATGCACGTTTATCACTAATCCCGCTGAATCCAGCAGTTGAACTGCGTTGACTAGGCCCTTCGTCCTCCTCTCGTGGGTTCCGTAGATAGCGACAAAACGTGCCGCTGAGACATCCTTTTCCCCATCTTCGCTTGCAATCTTCATTTTCAGCATGCTTTTATCTGGCTTCGATTCGTAGAACAGCTTCAGGGCTTCGTTCACGGTTTCCTGCTTCGGTACCCTGGCATCAAACAAGTCTCCTGCAAGGATTACAAAGTCAGCTGCTGCAATCGCTTTTCGGATGGCAAACCGAGCCTGCTCCAGCGCATCCTCGCCGAACCCCAGGTGAAAATCGCTCATTATTGCAATCTTCATTTTCTACTCTCCTCTTTTCACATGCATCTATTTATATGGGGTGCAATAATTATCTTAAAGGTGAAAAAATGGGATTGAATTGGCTTGCACTCGCTTTCATTGCGATGATCCTGTTCTCGGTTTCAAACCTGTTGCTGAAAATCCTTGCTTCAAGCAAGGAGTTGACCGAGCTTCCCTTCACCAAATTAATTTCCGTTGGTGCCCTTGCAGTTGCGTTCATCGTAATCACCTACCTGTCTTTTTTCCGTCATATTGACCTCGGCTCCAATCTGGTTAAAATGGTTGCAGCCATCGTGCTGCTTTCATTGATAGCATTTGCGAGTTATTTCTACGCCTTGCGCGAGGGAAAAGTTGCGCTCGTCACCGCAGTAGTGAGCCTCAGCACGATTGTAGTGGCCTTTCTCTCAGTAATATTCTTGAAGGAAAGTTATTCAGAGAAAGAGGTTCTTGCGATAGCGCTTGCCACGACCAGTATTCTGGTGATGATTCTTTGAAATCCCAATAATCAGAATTTAGACTTGGTGTCAATACCGTTTTATTTTTACTGCATTTTTTTCTTCTTTTCCTATTTCCTCTTCAACCATTTTCACGCAAGCATCAAGCGCTTTTTCAACCTTCTCCTTCTTTCCCTTGGCTCCCCCAACGTTCTCGTGCCCGCCGCCACTTCCACCCATGATTTTTCCGGCAGCTTCCATCAGCCTACCCACGCTACCAATTCTTACGGACTCGTTCTTTACACCCGAGAGCTTTCCTTCCTTCTTGTTTCCCACGAACGCGAAGTCGCAGCCCAGTTCAACAAGCTTGGATGCGCAGTAAAGCTCGAATGCGCCGCACTCGCTGATGCAG
>JACRGE010000024.1 GCA_016212465.1 Microcaldota archaeon | reverse complement strand
CTTTCCCAGTGTCTACCGCAATCCTAATGGCTTTGCTCAGGTCCATCCAACATCACTTTCTAGAGTAACAAATTCCTGCTGTAAGTAGAACCTAAAACAATGGTTCTCTATCCACCCAATGGATAACTCCCCATTTTAATAAACTTAAAATGAGCTTTCTGTATGAATATATTGAAACGCATTTAAATTACTTTCTTTGTTGTGGGGGGAACGAGCGCAATCTCTTGCAAAAACGATTTACGCGAAGGGTGGTTCAGAACAATTGCTCGACGGTTATCTTGCATCCCCTAAGTTAAATTTTGCCTGAGCCGCGTCTATGAGCCCAAAGTCAAAAACAAGCTGCAATCCCTTGGCGTTCTTTGGCACCTCGAAAGCTATTTTTCCACGGATTTTGTCACCAGGCTGTAATTTTCCCTCAATTTGTTGTTTCAGGTTAATCGTCGCCATTGCATCCATGCTGTATGAATATCCTTCTTGGTCTTTTATTTTGAACGACGAAATGCTACTCACGCCAAGGTCTGCTTTCTTGCCAACGTTTTCAACAGTAACATCAACAATTGCAAAGGTTTTTCCCTCCTTGGCCGTGGACGTGAGATACTCGTTTTCGTTGGGTATAGTGTCCACAAAGTCTACGGAGTTTAACATAATCTTCAGCTCGTCATTCGTTAACGCCTCCCCTACTTCCGCGACTTTGGCGGTCTTGACTTCAGTAGTTGTTGTGATAACCAGAGTTGAAGTTGTCTGCGCTCCGCTCACTGCTTGCGCCGTGGTCGTCGTCCCGACTTTCTTTACTTCCGAATCGTTCACGCAGCCGAACAAAAAAAGCGCGGCTATAACAAGTCCAATGAACAAGTAAGACTTCATAGTTTCACCTTATTTTTTTACCTGTTGTTCTCATCCTTTCTTAACAACGCCATTGCTCCAGCGACTCCCAAGCAGATTGTTCCCAGGATATAGAATGCGCCGGCTGATGCCCAAAATCATTTCTCCAGTTCTTCCCACCCCCCTCACCTCCTAACAAGAAAAATAAGCGATAGTTGCTATAAATATGTTACGTTTGCGTTACCAAAAGGCTTATTCCGCGCAACGTCCTAATTCTATGTGGAATTTAGTGAGCTTCGTCAAAAGAGGAAAGATTAGGCGCGAAGTCTTGAAGATTCTTTCAATCAACCCACGGACACCTACTGAATTGGCTAAAGAAACGAAATTCCATCGCTCCGCCGTGAGCAGGGCACTGCTGGATTTGGAGAGCAAGGGACTGGTAACGTGCCTGACTCCAAAAGAGAAGCTCGGCAGATTATACCAAGCAACCGAGAAAGGAAAGCAGGTGCTGGCGAAGCTTGCAAAAATTTCAGTGGAAAATAACCCGCGCCACGCTTTTAAATAATACCTTTTCTTTATCTTTCCATGGGAGAAAAAACGGCCGAAAGGATAGCTACTCTTCTTGTATACTTGGGCGCCTTGTCAATTATAGTCTGGGCCCTGCTGAAGTCCCTGCGCATTATCCAAAGCCCCATTTGGGTTGAGATGGTTCCTTATTTTGGCGGTGGTATTAGCCTGCTGGCATTGGCCTACAAAGCTGGCAAATTAATGCAAACCGTTGAGGAAATAGCAAGCAAGATGAAAGACGTTGTGGGCATTAACGAGCGGCTTCTCAAGCTGGAGGCGAGATGCGAGGAGCGGCACGGCAAAAAACGCTAATTCTGGAGCCATAATCAGTTTTTTCCTGCTTTAGCCACGGCCACCGGATTGTTAAAATATTGGGAGCGAGTAATAAAAAACAAGTGATGTTGTGGAAATAGACGGAAAGGTTGCCATTGTAACAGGCGGGTCCTCTGGAATCGGACTTGAGACAATAAAACTGCTGAAAAAAGAGGGGGCGACTGTTTATTTCACGGGTAGGAATATAGAAAAGGTAAACAAAGCGGAGAAGGAACTGCGGTGCAGAGGGTTCGTGAGCGACGTGCGTAATTCCAAAGAGATAAAGAGAGTAGTCGACGAGGTTTTGAAAAGGCAGGGAAGAATCGACACCCTAATAAACAATGCCGGCGTTTATTACGATGGGCAGTTCGCGGAAGAAACTGAAGCACAGACTAGGGAAATGTTGGAAACTAATTTGCTGGGCGCAATGAATTTCACCAAAGCAGTCTTACCCCAAATGCTGAAACAAGAAAAAGGGAGTATAGTGAATGTGGGCTCCATCGTTTCCTATGGGAAAAACCCTGGCATAGCGACGTATTCAGCTACCAAATACGGGTTGAGGGGATTCACTTACGCTTTGCGCAATGAATTGAAGGGGAAAAATATTTCAGTTTCGTTGGTGAATCCCGTTGGAACAAAGACGGACTTGTTCAGGCACTCGAAAAAAAGGGGGAGGGGGCTTCTTTTGCAGCAAGCAGTTGTCCCAGCAAAAGCAGTTTTGCACGCGATCAAAACAGGGAAGGCCGAAATCAACCTCGCCCCCGTACGGGCATATGAATTGCTCTCTCTTCTCCGAAGGCTGGCGAAACGTTGAAGCACTCGCATGCTAGCAAAGGAATCAGTTTTAGTCCAGCTTCATCACGACATTGACCTTTCCTGTTCCGCACGGAATCGTTTGACCTATTATGATGTTTTCCGTAATTCCCTTCAACTCCTCGGTTTCACCATAAACACACGCATTCAACAAATGCTTTGCAGTCTCTTCGAACGCAGCCCTGGCGAAAACAGATTTCTTTTCTCCAGCAAGACCGTGGCGTCCAATGCTTTTCACGATTCCCTTGAACGTCATTGAGTCAGCGATGAGCATGATGTGTCTTATGTCTACCTTGAGGTCTTGTGCTTCCAGGATCTTCAGGAGCTCTGTGATTATCGCATTCCTGGCTGCATCGACTCCAAGTACCTTGGAGATTTCAACCACGTCATTCGTGCTCGTCCGCGATGCATCCACTTCAGGAATCTTGAGCACTTCTGCCAGGTTGCTTCCCTCTGTTGCCAGGGTAAGCTCTTTCTCGCCCCCCCTTTCCTTCTCAATTATGATCGCCCTGGTTATACCAGGGATGCCCTTGATGTGAAGCCCCCTCAATTTAGTGATTGTCTTTCTTATGTTCTTCAGCGATTCCTCTTTGGGTTTTATCACGAGCGTTTTTCCGTCCCTCTCGAACGGCGATACCTCTTTCTCTATTTTAGCAAGCACTTCCTGGAAGTCTATGTCCATTTCCTTCAATGCGTCGTAATGAAGGTCAACGAAGAGGATTTTCTTCAATGAGTTTTCCTTTATTTCAGCGACCTTCTCCAAAGTGATCTCTTCAATGCTTGCAGCAATTGATTTTACCTCGTCTATGCTCTTGGAGTACTGTGGCTTCAAATAGATTTCCATAACCGGCTTCTTTGGAGTCTTTCGCGCATCCACAATCTCCAGAAGGCGCGTAAAACCAAGCTGTGCAATAGAGGCGACTCCCGCATAGTGGAACGTCCTCAAAGTCATTTGAGTCCCTGGTTCTCCGATAGATTGAGCAGCTACAACTCCAACTGGTTCGCCGTAAGCAACCTCCGCTCCAGTCGCTTCCCTTCCGTCGTCTCCGTACTTGAATTGAATGATGTTGCATTCAGCGTCTCTGACTGAAAGGTCTTCTTGGACGATGATGTCCTGTAATGCATTGATAAGCCTCCTCTGCATGTAACCCGTTTTCGCGGGGTTTACTCCCTTGTCAACTACGCTGTCCCTTCCACCACAGGCATGGAAGAAATACTCAATTGGTGATAGTCCTTCGCAATAGTTGCTTTTCACGAACCCCCTTGCCCGGTCACTCAAATCTCCTTTCTTGAAATGGGCGGTGATCCTTCCCTGGAAGCCAGAGCGAATTCGCTTTCCGCGGACTGCTTGCTGACCAACCAATGCAGCCATTTGTATGACGTTAAGCAGGCTTCCCCTTGCGCCTGAGCGACTCATCATCAGAGCGGGATTCACGAAATGAATAGTGCCATCCATGTCAACGGGCGTTCTCTTGATATTCTTTAAAACGATCCTGCCGCAAGAGTCCCTTATGCCTTCAAGGATGTTCATCACCATTCCCTCAAGCGTTTCCTTGCGACTCTTGCCAGGCTCTCTTTCAAGCCTGCCTGACTTGTATTTCTTGATTAGTTCTCTTACCTTCTTTCTTCCTTCCTTGTACATGTCAGAAATCTCTTTCTTGGCTTCCTCAGAGAGCTCGTAGTCGTAGAGGTTGAGGCTCAAGCCGTAATAAGCAGTAACATGGACAGAAACCTTGGAGGCAGCGTCCACGAACGCCCTTGCTTCCTCGGGACCATGTTTTCTGAAGATCTCCCTCACGATGGCGTCCACCACCTTTCGGTCAACGTGACCTCCAACGAGCTCTCCCTTCTTTACAGAAACCTTTTCGTAGGACCTGTTTATGAATTCGCCTTCAAAATCTTCTGGCAGCAGCATACTGAAAAGCTCTTTTC
Organism: Microcaldota archaeon; assembly: GCA_016212465.1. Taxonomy (GTDB): domain Archaea; phylum Micrarchaeota; class Micrarchaeia; order Norongarragalinales; family JACRGE01; genus JACRGE01. Next base: position 17,200 of record JACRGE010000024.1, on the reverse strand, counting down.
CGCTTGTCTTCTCTTCCTTGAGGTCCTTCACTATTCCAGCGGCGTTAAGCAGATCGCATGCTTTCTTCCTAGGAATGGTGACGTATGGTAGTGTAAGAATATACAGGCCCATTACATGGTCTTGCTCTGGCGAGATAATGGGCTCCCCGTTCCGTGGGGAAAGAATCTGGTTCTGCACCTTCATCAGGATCTCTGCTTCACTCATCGCCTCCTCGTTCTGGGGAACGTGGATATTCATTTCATCGCCATCGAAGTCTGCGTTGTAGGGCCTGCAGTCAGCTACGTTGAACCGGAATGTCTTGCCTGGAAGGAGCCTCGCATTATGGTACATCATGCTTACCCGGTGAAGCGAAGGCTGCCTGTTGAAGATGATGCCGTCGCCGTCCATCAGCTGTCTTTCTACCACGTATCCCGGCGAGAGCTCGCTGAGTATTTCATCTGTGTTGGTCGGCGTTATCTTCTTTCGCTTTCCATCCTGCCTAATCACGTAATTGATTTTTTCTCCGTTCTCCTTGACGAGGCTCCTGATGTTCTCGAGATTCCACTCAGTCACCGAGACCGGTATCGTCAACTCCCTTCCGATTGCGTCGGGGATACCAAGTTCATTGATTCCGAGCGTTGGGTCTGGTGAAACCACTGTTCTCGCAGAAAAGTTCACTCTCTTTCCAGAGAGATTGTATCTGAACCTTCCTTCCTTTCCTTTAAGCCTCTGGAAAAGCGTCTTGAGCTGCCTTCCACTCCTGTGCCTTGCAGGAGGAATCCCAGCAGTCTCGTTGTCAAAATAGGTTGCCACATGATATTGAAGCAATTCCCAAAGGTCTTCTATAATCAGTTGTGGCGCACCGGCGTCAATGTTCTCTCCAAGCCTTTGGTTGATTCTCAGGATGTCTACGAGCTTGTGGGTGAGGTCGTCTTCGCTTCTTTCGCCTGTTTCAAGCGTGATAGACGGCCTTACGGTAACTGGGGGAACTATTATGACGGTGATGACCATCCATTCGGGCCTGGCACGCACTCCAACGCGTTTCAGGTCCTCGTCTGGAATCCTTTCAAGGCGTTCTCTGATCTCGTTCGGCAGAATCCTTCTATCATCCTCGTAGTAGCTGGTAGGCTTGACAAATTTTATGATCTTCTGCTTTTCACCGCAATAAGGGCATTCCGTAACTCTCTTCAGTTTCTCAAGGGAAGTAATGTCACTCAACACCCGGCCGCATTTCCTGCAGGTCGCCTTAAGCAACTGGTAGACGTTTTTCGCGAATCCCACGTGAATGATTGGTCTCACCAATTCTATATGACCGAAGTGGCCTGAGCAATCCTTTATCCTGCCCCCGCATGTCTTGCACTTTAGGCCGGGGTCAATGACACCGAGCCTTTGGTCAGCAAGGCCGCCTGAGATGGGATAACCGTCTTCATCATAGGTATCAGGTATGGTGATCTTCGCTGCACTCATCTTCCTTACTTGTTCAGGCGAGAAAAGAGAGAATTCAACGCTACCAATTATCTTCATTTCAATCCCCCACATCTGACTTGGAAAAAAGCATTTGCTTTTTTCATTCGCCTTTCTTTTGCATCAATTCAAGGAGTTTCTGCCTTGTTTCTTCGGCTTCGGAAACTCCGAGGAGAACTGGCGGCTTCACCCTTCCAAGCCCCCCACGCATTTCAAGGCTTTTTATGCCGACAATTCTCTCAAGCAAATTCCTTCTTATCACAACGTCTGTCACCATACTCAATGGAATGCTTTCCAGCCTGTAGCTCACGATGCCTCGTTTTATGATAATCCGCATGTTTGTTATGAAATACTCTTGGCAGTTGGACTGAAGTCGAACCAGCGTGTAGTGAATCACAAGCAACGGTGCAAGGATCACGGTTATGGTGATAGCCAACAAGCTTGGCACAGGAATCTTAGTGCCACTTTTTGAAACTGCGACTATGAACAACAGAATGGTTACGAGCACCGCAAGCGCATAGCTGTTCAGTTGTTCTATGAAAAAATAATATCTGGTTCGAGTGCTGGGCTTCATTCTGTAAAGCACTTTTTCGCCTGCAATCAGGTCCAGCTTGACTTTGTTTTCAGTCGTGCAATCCCCCCCTACCCCTCTCCTTTATCTTTTAACTTCAGCTTTGGATAAATGCCTATCGACTTCATTTCATCAATAAGCAACTTGAATGCATAGCTCATCTCCACATCATGCACGTTCGGGCTCTCGCATAGTGGACAGGATTTTTTGTTCTTGGTCTTGTCGAACACGCCGAAGTTGCCGCAGTTGGCGCACACGAGCTCGGTCGTCTTGTCGCTGCTGTCAATCATCCTCTCCTTCAACAGCGAAGCTGCACCGTATCCAATGAAACAATCCCTTTCCATCTCACCTAGCCTCAACCCTCCTTCTCGTGCTCTTCCTTCAGTCGGCTGGTGCGTGAGCATTTGAACAGGACCCCTTGAACGCGCATGCATTTTGAGGCTCACGAGGTGATGCAGTCTCTGATAGTAGATGACTCCAGTGAATACCTTCGCCTGCATTATCATACCCGTTCTTCCATCGTACAAAACCTCTTCTCCACTGTACTTGAAACCATTTTCCGACAGAATCTCCTCAAAATCCTTTTGCTTTTCTCCGCTGAATGCAGTGCCGTCTTTTCTCTTTGCATGCAAACAAGCGGCTTTGCCTGCAAGCATCTCAAGCAGGTGGCCTGCAGTGGTCCTGCTGGGAATGGCGTGTGGGTTTATGATCAAGTCAGGAACTATTCCGTCCCTCGTGAAAGGCATGTCCTCCTGGTTCACCAAGAGAGAAATAACGCCCTTTTGTCCATAGCGCGAGACGAACTTGTCGCCTATCTCGGGGATACAGGTTCTCCTCACGCGAGTTTTAACAAACTTGTTTCCTGAAGTGGTCTCAGAGAGAATCACTGCGTCTACTACACCTGATTCATTGCTTCGCACCGTAACCGAACTCTCGCGCCTCTTCTCGGTTTCCACATCCAATGCACTAATTTCCTTCAAGAACCTGGGCGGAGAGGTTTTTCCAACAAGCACTGAACTCCCCCCTACCTCTGTTTCAGGAGAAATGATGCCGTCCTCATCTGACTGAGAGTATGCCTCCTCGCCAAGATACCCTTGAACATATTCTTCAGGAACGCCGAACTTATCTTTTTGGCCGCCCGGGTATCTTCTCTCCTCTGTCGCATAGCTCCTTAAGAATGCACTTCTGCCTAACGCCCGCTCTATCGCACTGCGGTTCATCACTACAGCGTCCTGCATGTTATACCCGAGGTAACCCAAAACCGCTACAACGAAATTCTGGCCCGACGCCCTCCTTTCCACATGCAGTGCATCATAGACTCTCGTCGAAACAAGGGGTTTTTGTGGATAGAACAACAGATGCCCACGCGTCTCTGTGCGGAGATTAAAGTTGCTTGCATAGAGGCCCAGGCTCTGCTTAGTGTGCTGAGCTGCCATGAGCACTCTGGGCGACATGTTGTACTCAGGGAACGGAACCTGAGTGGTGGCAAAGCCAAGTATCCCAACTGGATCCACTTCCAAGTGCGTGTGTCTCTCTTCCCTTCCCTTCTTCTTAGCATGCTCGAGTTCTTTTTCATCAAATGCGATGAACGCATTTTCCTCTTCCTCGGCATCAAGGTATTCGATCACGCCTTCTTTAAGGAGGTTCTTCCAACCCCACTCACCTGCCTGCAGTTTTTTAAGCACATCCTCTGTTAATGCACTCTTGCCTTTTCTGACTGTGATCAACGGCCTTCTAGCCCTTCCCTCATCCGCATTCACAAAAATCTCGTTCGTCTTGGGGTAGTAGGCGGTATTTACCTGCAAGTCCAATTCGCCGCTCCTTCTTTTTTCCCTCACTTCATTGGCGAGTTTTTCGCCGTTTTGACAGAAGCCAATGAATCTCCCGTTCAAGAACACGCTTGTCTTGCCAGACTTGAGGCTAACCCCCATCTTCTTCAAAAAGTTTTCAACCGCCTTCTCGTCCGTTCCAGTGGTGACTTCACAGAAGATGGAGAGGTTTTTCACGAGCCCGCAGTTCGGTCCTTCAGGGGTTTCATTTGGGTCCAGCCTCCCATAGTGCGTTCCATTCAAGTCCCTCGCCTTGTAATGCGGATGCTTTTTTGCAAGCGGCGAAGTGACCCTCCTCAGGAAACTGATTGAAGAGATGTAGTTGAACCTGTCCAACGGCTGGCAGACTCCAGTATGTCCTTCCACCCAATTTCCTGTGGCCATTGAGTATCTAATCCTTTCCGTGAGCGCGTCGGGCCGCACTATCGCAAAGAGGCTCATCTTTCTCCCTCGGACGCTTACTCTCTCAACTTGGTACGCGATGTCCTTGACCAGGAAACCAAATGCATACCTGAACAGTTCTTCCATGAGCTTGCCTGCTATCTTCAGCCTCTTGTTGGCATAATGGTCTTTGTCGTCCACATTCCTTTTCCGGTAGTTCACGAGAATCGTTCTCTCGGCCATCCTGCATAAGAAGTAAGCCTTCTGCACCCGAACTGATTCCATGACCCCAATGTGTGGGAGAAGGTATTTATCGAGCAAAAGCGCTGCCCTTCTCAACTGGTAGTCCAATGGCTGGCCTGGCGCAGCACGTTTTCCTATAATCTCCAGAGCCTCCCTCTTGTCCTTTGCTTTGTCGGCTTCCAGATTCAAGAGGATGTCGTTCTTTATCACCTGTTCGTCCGAGAACGACGACAGGATCTTTTCATCTCTATCAAGCCCAAGTGCCTTAAGCATGAGAACGAGTTCAAGTGACTTGCCGTAAGATGGTAGGGTGATGCTCAACCGGCCTTCCCCACTCCGGTCTACAGTGCACCTCCCCCTGAATCCCTCCCTAGTTGAGAAGACCTTTGCCTGCACTTCTTGAGTCACTTTTTCCCTGGAAACGAGTATCCTGTTCGGCGCCAAGTCCTCCAGAGTCATAAGCGTTTTCTCGGTTCCATTGATGACGAAGTAGCCCCCTATATCCATGGGATCTTCCTTCAACTGCTTGAGCTCCTCCCTGGTTTTCCCATGCAGGTAACATAGCTTTGATTTCACCATTACAGGCAATTCCCCCACGAAAACGTCTTCCGTTTTCTTCTCCACGCCGTTCATTACGGGAGTGATTTCAAGGAAGACGGGAGCAGAATAAGTCAAGTCCCTTATGCGGGCTTCCATCGGATACAGCGGCCTTCTGGAACCATCAGCTTCAACCACCATAGGTTTCTCGACGCGAATCTTGCCGAGCTTTAAAACCAGTCCCTCAATCTGTGGTTCAATGGTCGCTTGGGCATCCACGATCTTCTGCATCCCTTCTTCAACGTACTTGTTATAGCTCTCAACATATCTTCCCACTAGCGAGTCTTCAACCAGAAACGCCTTAGTCAATTCAGGGTTCATGCAACACTCCTCTACCAGAATCAGTCTACCACAAGCCTATAATAAGGTTCTTCTTTGCCTGTCACAGGGCTTTTCCTGAGAACCTTCACAACATCCCCCACCCCTGCCCTGTCTGGCAATGCTGGGTCGTCTGCGCGAATAAGCGGCAACTTGTCAGTAGCCGTCTTCAGTTGCTTCAGCAATTCGTCCACTTCCTTATCAGTGGCGACCACAATCTTGGGCCCTAGAATATGGGTGAAATAGGAATCCATCCGAATACCTTTATGAACATAATTGGCGAAGAGAGGAATCCATCCAAGGCTCTATCATACATGCTGTGGGGGGTAGGGCTTCTAATCAACTCTAAACTAAGAGAATTGAAGCCACTCGAAGGTATCTTTAAAACTCGTGTTATCGCCAATACGGAATTATTATCGCTAAACACCTTTATAAACTTTTTCCCTTCTTGAGAGCGTCCAATAATTCTATTCTTTGGTTTTACTGAAGCCTTCCCTAAATGCGTTGCCTCTAAAGAAACACAAAATTGTTTCATTGCAAGCAGAAAGGCATTTCGTCGCTCGTGCTTTTTTGGACAGTCCCTCCCTTCTTGAGAGTGCCCATAATCAAGTTTTTTTGCAGTCGCATCTGGAAGCATCTTAAATCCTTTCGTTATGAACACAATTCTTGCCCTTCTTTTCCAGCTCTATATTCCCTAGCTTAGTTGAAAATCTTTATTTTTTTCTAGATGGAAAACGAGGGAAACCAAAGGTTTGGGTGCTTTTAACCAAAAATTGCGTCTAGATCCGAAGAACGCTTCTTACAAAACCATGAAACTACGAGGTAGACCTTTTCAACAGAACCCTGCCCTATAGATTTCATTCCTCTGGAATCAAAGGCGGCCTTTCCTCAGTCAGTATAAGCAGGTAGGCGCTGAGCCTTGTTGAGTACTTGAAGTACATCCTCAACACGTTGTCCAAAGTCTGGTTTCTCTTGGCGGTTATCAGTACGATGAGGAACTGTAGTATCCAGCATACACCACTTACTATGCTAAGCACCCACAGTACAATGCCTCCCACTATCGCGTATAGAAAACGCACGAAAAGCTCCACCCGCGAAGCGCTCTCCCCGCCCTGCACATCCACTGTAACAGTCTGCAAGAAATCACCTCACCCAGTGTATCACTGCAATCTTATTTATAAACCCGGCGGGAAAAGAGAGCGTCCCAGGTTCTTGTGCTGGCTTGGATTCAAATTGAAGAACATTTCCCTCTAAAAACACCCTAAACCTTTTCGTCTGAAGCCGGCAGCAATTTCATTAATCATACTTTTTTGGACAATCTCTCCCGCTTTGTTTCTTCAACGAACTTTCTCGCCAGCACTTTTGCAAGCCACGAGCCTACGTACTCGCGCCTTGAATGCGGTACTTCATCAGCTATGCCGTGCGCGTGAAGTTCACCAACCACCACGACGTCTGGCTTGGTTGCATGGATTTTGGAAACAATTTGATTGTTGCGGTCCAAAACAATTTCCTTGTTTGACGCAAGCGTAATCCCCATAGCCTTTCGCATACCCTCCGCAAAACCTATTTTCCCGCTCTTCATTCGCTCAAGCAACTGTTTTCTTTCTTCTTGACCTAGGGGGCGTTCGGTTACCTTGACTGCCTGCCTCCTCCCCACACTCGTTTCAAGCGGAATGATTTCGTAACCCATTTCATAGGCAAGTGCTTTCACTGCCTCGAATACATCAAATAAACCGTTTTTGACTGATTCATTGAATTGCTTGAGCGTCTTGAAGCGCTTGGCTGTCCCAAACGCCCACTTCTGGGCTCTCTTTCCAGGCACTTCGCCTTCTTCTCTACCGAATGAAAGCAAGGCAGTTGCAAATGTTTTGTAGTCTTTCTCTGAAAGCGGTTCTTCCAAGCCCTTCCTAACCCTGGAAAAAACGTATTCGTTGACCGGAAATGCTACAGCCGATTCTACTCCCAGCTTTTCAGCGCCAGATTCTCTTGCTTCACTGAGCATTCCACAAAGTTTTTTGAAGCGGGTTTTTTTGACGAGACCGAATGTTTTTCTTCCCATCGGCGTACGCGAATGCTCCACTCCAATCAGGAGAGACACTGCATGCAATCCAGTATTCGCCTCGCCACTCGGCCCCTTTCTTTTCATTCAACCCCTCGCTAAAAGGATTACTATTTCCTTTTAATAAAACTTCTCCAGGGGGGTGGTTGAAATAAAATTTTGAAAAAAATTCCCAAAAGAATTTGACAACTTGTTTTTGCGAAAAGCAGTTAAACCCCCACTCGTTTAATTAATCTATGGAAAACAAGCCGTTTTTTTCTATCGTGGTTCCCACCTTGAACGAGGAAAAGAGGATTGAAGACGAGTTGAGGAAGATCAGGGAACTCGCGCCCGAGGCGGAGCTTATAGTTGCAGATGGCTGGAGCGCCGACAAAACCCGTGAAATAGCGGAAGGGCTTGCGAACAAGGTCGTATTGGAGGGAGAGAGCCCCAAGGAAAGGAAGAGCATTGGAGCAGGCCGCAACCGCGGAGCGAAAGAAGCATCAACTGAAATCATTGTCTTCATTGACGCTGACACGCTGCCTCAGAAAAGGTTTTTTCACCGCATGCTGAAGGCATTCGAGGATCCGCGAGTGGTTTGCTACGGTTGCAAGATCATGCCGCGGGACGTCGGATTCGCCGACCACATGCTGTTCGAGTTCTTCAACATCCTGATTTTCTTCAGCGCGATCATGGGAAGGCCGGCGATTGCAGGGAACTGCGTTGCTTACCGGAAGAGCGCCTTTGACGCCATCAAGGGCTTTGACGAGGAGATGCAGGCGAGCGAGGACCAGGACTTGTGCGTCCGCATCTCAAAGCTGGGGAAAGTCGTTTACGACCGGCACGTCATTGCCTTCACTTCCAGCAGGCGCTTGAAGAAACTCGGTTGGTTCGGGCTTTTGTTGGACTGGGGTAGGACTACCCTGAATTTCCTCCTTGGAATAAAAACCAAGCGCTATGCTATAGTCAGAGAAATCTGATGCACGAGATTTTATTGAGTTTTTTTCCTCCAGTATTTCTTTTAATTCTTTTCGCCAAAATTATATTCTAGCGGGAGGTGGGAAGATTGGCTCTTGTTACAGTCGTTCTGGGCTCTTCATCAGACAGGGCTGTTGCGGAGAAATGCATTGCTGTGCTGAAAGAGTTTGAGGTCTCTTACCAATTGAGGATAGCGAGCGCGCACAGGACTCCTGAAAAGTTGAACGAGATCGTTTCTGGTTCTGAAAGCGAGGTTTTCGTTGCCATAGCAGGCTTGAGCGCTGCCTTGCCTGGGGCGATAGCCTCTCATACGACCAAGCCAGTGGTTGGGGTGCCAGTTGATTCCAAGTTGGATGGCTTGGATGCGCTGCTCTCAATAGCCCAAATGCCGCCCGGGATTCCTGTTGCGTGCGTCGGCATTGATAGGGGGGAAAACGCTGCGCTGCTTGCGATAGAGATTCTCGCGTTGAAACATGAAGAACTCCAGCGAAAGCTAACAGACTACAGAAAAAAGCTAAAGGAAAAGGTGGAAAAAGAGGACGAGGAATTAAGGAAGGTCGGACCGTTGTCGATTACAGAAAAAACGAAGGAAAGGTTAGAAAAGGATGAGGAAAAATTGAATAAAGGAGTTGGTTGAATAAAAAACTAAAGGGGAAAAGGGTATAAAAGGAAGAAAAAAATTGAGTGAGGGATTCGATTCGTTGTCGATTTCAGAAAACTAAGGGAAATAACTTTAAATGACGATTAAAAGTGAATGACGGAGTTGGTTGAATGGCCGTTCATCCCATTGACTACAGATACGGAAGCAGTGAGATACGAAGTGTTTGGGAAGAGGAGACGCGCTTGAGGAAAATGCTTGAGGTGGAAGCTGCTCTTGCAGAAGCGCTGGCTGACTTGGGAAAGATTCCGCGCGAAGCCGCTGAAGAGATTCGCGAGAAGAAAGCTCTTGTTACAGTCGAAAGAGTGAAAGAATTGGAAGAAGAAACGAAGCACGATGTAATGGCGGTGGTGAAGGCTTTGAGCGAAGCAAGCGGCGATTCGGGGAAGTACGTTCACCTCACGGCGACCAGCTACGACATCGTAGACACTGCCCAAGCGCTGCAGCTGAAGGAATCTCTTGACATCCTCCTTGAAAAAGGAGAAAAGCTGCTGGCAGCATGCATTGAATTCGCTGAAAGACACAAGAGCCTCGTGATGGTGGGGAGGACGCACGGACAGCACGCGATCCCCATCACGCTTGGTTTCAAGTTCGCCAACTACGTGGACAAGCTGGGAATTGGCTTGAATAACCTGCGCTGGGACAAAGAGAACTTAGTGAGAGGCAAGTTCAGCGGCGCGGTAGGTACTTATGCTGCACAGAAAGTGCTTGGAATAAACGGCGGGGAATTGGAAGAAAGAATAATGGACAAGCTCGGGCTGGAAAAAGCTGCCATTTCCACTCAAGTGGTTCCCAGAGAGCATCTCGCGAGGATAATCTCTGACTTGGCGGTCTTCTGCTGTTCCATTGAACAGGTTGCGAAAGAGGTTAGAAATTTACAGAGGACGGAGATTGGTGAGATCGCTGAAGGTTTTGGGGAAAAGCAGGTGGGCTCGAGCACGATGGCGCAGAAGAGAAACCCCATCAACGCGGAAAACGTTTGTTCTAACGTGCGCGTCCTCCGTTCTTTGGTCGCTCCTCTTTTAGAAAACATTGCGCTCGAGCACGAGAGGGATTTGACGAATTCTGCTGCAGAGCGCAGCATTCTTCCAACCGCATTCCTTCTGGCAGACGATGTTATCGAACGCTCGACGAAGCTTGTTCAAGGGCTGCAGGTTTTTCCAGAGAACATGGAAAAAAACCTCAGGACAGGAAAGGGGACGATTTTGGCTGAGGCGGTGATAACGCGGCTCGTGGAAAAGGGAATCGGCAGGCAGGAGGCGCACGAGCTCGTGAAAAAAAGTTCCATGCAGGCGCTGGCCGAGGGCAGGCAGTTGAAGGAGGTTCTGGAGGAAAAGCGTCTGGCGGAAAGGTTCAGCGAAGAGGAGCTGGACGAATTGTTCGACTACGGAAATTACGTTGGATTAGCTGTTGAAAAGACTGAAGAAATTGCGGGAAAGTGGAGAATGAAGTTAAGCAAATGGCATCCGACGCAGGTGGTGCGGGAAACGAATCTTCCCCTCAAGCTCCTCAAGAGAGGGAAAGTGCGGGATGTCTATGATTTGGGGGAGCAGCTCTTGATCGTGGCGACTGACAGGATTAGCATCTTCGACGTCGTGCTTCCCACACCCATTCCCTCGAAGGGCGTCATTCTGACGCAGCTTTCCAACTACTGGTTCAAGCAAACTGAATTCCTCCTAAAAAACCACTTGATTGAAACAGAGTTCAATGCGTTCCCGAGCGAATTAAGGAAATTCAGGCAACTCGTTGATAGGAGCGTGTTGGTCAAGAAAGCACGGGTTGTTCCCATCGAGTGCGTGGTGAGGGGTTATTTGAGCGGAAGCGCCTGGAGCGCTTTCAAAAAAGGAGAGGGCATTTGCGGCATTTCCCTGCCGAAGGGCTTGAAGGAAAGCGACAAGCTGCCTGAACCCATTTTCACTCCAGCCACGAAAGCAGAGCGTTTCCACGATGAAAACATTTCTTTCCAGAAAGCCGCTGAACTCGTCGGAAGGGACTTGGCAGTGGAGCTCAGGGAAAAGAGCCTGCGGCTTTACGAGTTCGCCGCAAAAAAGGCGGAGGAAAACGGCATCATCATTGCGGACACGAAGTTCGAGTTCGGGTTGACTGAAGACGGTGAGCTCGTTTTGGTTGATGAGCTGCTCACTCCAGATAGCTCTCGCTTTTGGCCTGCTACTGATTACGAGCCAGGCAAACCCCAAAAGAGCTTCGACAAGCAGTATGTACGCGACTACGCCCTTGGCATCGGATGGAACAAGGAACCGCCCGCCCCCTCTTTACCGCCCGAAGTGGTGGAGGAAACCAGAAGAAAATACGTAGAAGCATTCGAGGGGATTACGGGAAGAAAGTTTTTTTGAATGAAAGCGCATGAACTGATTTTTCGAGGAGAAAATTTTTCATGGAAAGCAAGTGGTTTTTGTGCAATCGAAGGGGCTTCGAGCCCGTGTATTTGAAAGCACTCGAGTCAGGTTTGCTTGAAAAAAAGGCGGGGCAGGCTTTGAGAATGCTTGAGCACTGCAGCGTTTGCCCACGAAACTGTGGAGTGAATAGGCTCGAGGACGAGAATGGTTTTTGCAGGGTTGGAAGAAACGCGCTCGTTTCCTCTTTCGTCCCCCACCACGGCGAGGAAAAATGCCTGCGGGGATGCAGTGGCTCCGGAACGATTTTCTTCTCCGGCTGCAACCTGCGTTGCGTCTTCTGCCAAAACTGCGATATTTCTTGGCTCGCCCACGGGAGAGGGTTGAACGCTTCTCAAATTGCAGACTGCATACTAGGGCTTCAAGAAATGGGCTGCCACAACATTAACTTGGTTACTCCAGAGCACGTTGTTCCCCAAGTGATTGAATCCATTTTCATAGCTGCAAACAAGGGCCTTCGGCTTCCAGTTGTATACAACTCTTCTTCATACGATTCTCTCGAGTGCTTGAAATTGCTTGATGGCGTAGTTGATGTTTACATGCCTGACTTTAAGTTGTGGAGCGAACCCCTCTGTTCAAAGTACTTGGGCGCGAAAGATTACGCTTTGCATGCCAGAGAGGCAATAAAGGAAATGCATCGGCAAGTAGGCGAACTGAAGTTTGACGAGAATGGTTTGGTCCTGCGGGGAGTCCTAGTCCGGCATTTGGTAATGCCTGGCTTGCTTTCAGAAACCGAGGAAATCATGCGTTTTCTCGCGAGCGTTTCAAAAGATATTTATGTGAACGTGATGGACCAATACTACCCAGCTGGTTTAGTTTCACTGCCTGAATACCGAGAGCGCTTTCGCGAGCTTTATCGCATTGCTTCCCGTGATGAATGGAAGCGCGCCCTCGCTTTGGCGAAGAAAGCGGGCTTGCACAGGTTTGAGAACCATTAAGTATTCTTTTTTGCTTGTTGTATGAATATGAGTTGCCTCAAACATGTTGTGTGTTATCCTTTTTTCAACTCAATATATTGATGCAAAAACCGATTTATGCAACAAAACACAAAAATTAAAGAGGTAGAAAGTGAAAGCAGAAATTCTTCCTACCGCGTCTGGTCTTATCTTATCGCTTCTGGCGTTGACGTATGGGCGGTGTTCAGATGAATCAAAGCGAAATTGAAAAAATAATTGTGAAAGATGAGAAATTAGTTGTCCCCAGTGTTCCGACGATTCCCCTCATAGACGGTGACGGCATTGGACCCGAGATTTCAAAAACCGCAAGATTCGTGATAGATAATGCAGTGGAGAAATCCTACCACGGGAAAAGGAAACTAAATTGGCTCAAGACATACGCTGGCGAAGAGGCGTTTAAAAAATTCGGTGATTGGCTGCCCCTCGAGAGCCTTAAAACGATGAGCGATTACGTGGTGACCCTGAAGGGCCCGCTTACGACCCCCTTAGGCGGGGGCATAAGGAGTTTGAATGTGGCCATAAGACAGGCACTAGACCTTTACGCGTGCGTGAGGCCCGTCAGGTATTTCGAGGGGGTTCCTAGTCCTGTTAAGTATCCAGAGAAGTTGAATGTGGTGATCTTCCGTGAGAACACGGAGGATGTTTATGCGGGCATAGAGTGGGAGGAAGGAAGCGCCGAGGCGAAGGGCATTATCGGATTCCTGAAGGGCTTTGGGAAGGAAATCCGCCTTGATTCCGGCATTGGAATCAAGCCCGTAAGCGAAACAGGAACGAAGAGGCTGGTGCGCGCTGCAATCCGCTTTGCGTTGGAAAACAAGCGCAAGTCAATCACGTTGGTTCACAAAGGCAATATAATGAAATTCACCGAAGGCGCGTTCATGAAATGGGGGTATGAGACGGCAAGGGAAGAGTTTGCAGAAACTACAGTCACTGAAGAAGAGGTTTCAAAGAATTTCGGGGGCGTGGTTCCTGAAGGCAAGCTGTTGATAAAGGACAGGGTTGCTGATTCCATGTTTCAGCAGGTTCTTCTGAGGCCAGAGGAATACGATGTGATCGCGACGACTAACTTGAACGGCGATTACCTCTCGGATGCCTGTGCGGCGCAAGTTGGTGGAATCGGAATTGCGCCTGGAGCGAACATAAATTTTTCAACTGGAACCGCGGTTTTTGAGGCGACTCACGGCACTGCCCCGAAATACGCTGGCCAGGACAAGGCGAATCCAAGTTCTTTAATCCTTTCTGGGTGCATGCTGCTTGAATACCTGGGGTGGAAGGAAGCTGCGGAAATGATAACGAGGGCGATGGCGCGCACCATAATGCAAAAACGCGTGACCTATGATTTTGAACGGCTCATGGAAGGCGCAGTGTTGATGAAGTGCTCGGAATTCGGGAGTGCGACAGTGGAGAACATGGAATGATGTGGGGCAGCTAACGTTTCAGTCAACTTTTTAAGACAAGAACGAAACTAAAAGAGAAAAGAGGTAATAAAGTCCTTCAACTACTAAAAAAATTTAAAAAAGCGCCTTGGCCGTAAAGGCCTTCCTGGCCATGCCTTTTAACTGCATGACGCCTTGCTGTTTTTTTTCATTTGGCGTCATACAGTTATTTAACTGCTTGAAGCCCTGTTTTCTTTGTTTGGCTTCAGGCAGTTATTAATACTCGCCCAAGTAGCGGTCGCATGCCTTGATGCAAGCTCGACTCCCTTGCAGACAAGAAAATGCAGAATTTGGAATTATTTTGAAAGGTTTTTAACTGCAGATTCTAATTATTTCCGGGAGTCAATGCCCCTCACTTAAATGAGGGGGGAATCATTGATGCAGATTACTTAAATTCGTTTTCATAAATCAGGTTTTTGTCTTCGTCACAAATTTGTTTACTATCATGCACGCCCCCGTTTCCAGCGAACAAATTATCTTTGACTGAATTATTAGTTGAGACGGCGTCGTTCCACTTTGTAAACACTAGTCCACAGTGTTCCGTGTTATTAGAGATTGTATTGAACGATATCTCATTATTGCGGGCGTTTCCTACCCAGATGCCTTCTTTGCCATTTGCATATATTGAGTTTTTTTCTATTAGATTTCCATTGGATAATTGAATATGCATGCCTTGCCAATTGTTGTCGTATATCTTGTTCCCAATAACTTTATTGCTGTCTGACCATCGTATTCTTAAGCCGAATTCAAGCTTGCTTCTGGAGATTGTATTGCCAAAGATTATGTTGTGATCTTGGTTAACCGTGGTTGCGGGAATGTCTAGTTTGTCTTCTTCCACTGCTCCAACAATCTCTATGCCTAGAACTGCGTTATTGTCTATTGTGTTGTATGCAATTAAGTTTCTTTGTGGTGGCAGGTCCGAGGTGGAAAGCACTGCAATTTTGATTCCTATCTCGTGGTTGTTTTTAATGACATTATTTATCATTCTGTTATCGGAACCGGATATACCGATTGCAGCAAAAGAGTTTGCATACGGTTGATAAAGACCTTCTTCGCTGATCATGGAGTTGTTGTAAATTATGTTCCGCCGGCTTTTTGTTTTTATATCCACCCCTGCCCATTTGTTGTTCTTGATGTTATTGTTGAATACTTTATTCGAATTGCCTTCCAGAACAATGCCTGCGTTGGAGCTTCCAACAATCGTGTTGTTAAACAAAATAGTGTTTGATCCTTTGACTATGATGGCGTTGGCAAATGATTCAAAGTGACAGTTAACCACTGACACTCCATCTGCCGTTATCACCAGGCCAGGGGCAGTATTGTCTGTGGGTGTTAAAGTTTTTCCGCCACAATCCAAGTGGGCGTCCTCGTCTGGGATTTCCAGATTGTTTAAGAGACAAACATTATTGCTGCAACCAGTTAGGGTTACTGTATTTCTTCTATTTGACATTGTTTCTGTTGCTTGTTTAATTTCTGACTCAGTTTGGTTTACAGTCGCCAAGATATCTGGATAACGCGACTCTAAAGTGTTTTTTTGGTCTTCAGTTGATTTTGTTGTTTCAGTTGTGGAAGTAGATAACAACGTTGTAGTTGTCTTCTCAGAAAGGGAAGTGGTTGACGTGGTGGTTGTAGTGGGAGTTTGTGAAGTTGTAGTGGTTGTGGATGCTGTCGTGCTACCCTCGTTTCCTGTTTGAATGCATCCAAATAGCACAAGCGTTGCAAATATGGCGACAAAGGTTAATAGTATTTTTGCAGAAATCCTCAATTCCCCACCTGAATTCAGTAAACCAGTATGCCTCCTCTTTTAAATAATGTTTCTCTAAAGACTCACTGAGGGCAGGAGAATGACTGATTAGACAGATGCATTATGTGACTACGAGCGGATTGAATGTAGTCATTCCCTTCCCCCAATGCGCTTGAGGCTGCAGTATTCTCGGACTGCTTTCTTGCTTGTTTTCCAGTTCCTTCCTATCTTGACCGCGTCCAGCTTCCCTTTTCTGGCCAAGAGGCTCAAGTATTCTTGCGAGTAAGGTGTTCCTTCCGCTGCTTTGGCAAGGGAAATAAGTTCTTCGTCCTTCTTTCTACCAGATTCCAGCGCCTCCAAGTAGAGATTGAGGGAGCGTTCGACTGCCCTTGCGACGAAGTTTTCGAACGGTCCTGTTTTTCCAGAGTGCGCTTGTTCGAGCACGCGGTAGTACTGCTTTCGGTCTGCCCTTTGGATTATCGTGATTGGATAACCGGTTTTCAACAAAACCAGGTTCATAAACAACCTTGCCGTGCGGCCGTTGCCGTCGATGAACGGGTGGACGTGAACGAGCTCAAAGTGAGCAGTAGCAGCTAAGCTTATTGGATTGGTTTTCTCGGCTTTCTCGTTGAGTTCAGTCACGAAATTACTCATTAACGCAGGAACTTCATGGAATGACGGCGAAACGTAGGTTGAACCGCTTATCCTAGTGTTCTGGTCCCGGTATTTGCCTGCGTAGCGTTCGCTTATTCCCTTCAAAACCAGTGAATGGAGATAAAGTATAAACGCCTCGGTGAATGGTTTCCTTTTCTTAACTTCCAGTTCAATAGCGTCAAGGGCCGGAACGTGGTTCCTTGCCTCCAAGTGCTCCCTGAGCGTTTTACCCCCTATTGTCAAGCCTTCTTCTATAACCAGCCTTGTTTCGCTAAGCGTCAGTGAGTTTCCTTCAATGGAATTGCTGTTGTAAGTCAGGCTTACGAGCATGTTCTCCCGCAGCCGCTCTAACGCCTCTTTCGGGAACGGCCTCAGGCCGTCCAGTCTTTTCTTCTTCAATTTGATTCTTTCAAGAAGCCCTTCGTCAACCACAAGACCACCTGAAACAGCAAGCTAATATCGGATAAACAAAATATTGGCGCATCCGATATTTATTAGCTTTACCCCGTATTTTATTGCTTGTATCGGATAGATTAAATTTATTCCAATCCGATATTCTATGCGCTGGCGATGTCCTGTCAGTCAGGGTGTCTGAAAATAGCCGTAATTCCCGCACTCTTACGTCTTGTAAGGACTATGAAAAAAAGACTAGCGCCTTGGTCGAGTCGAAGCACCCCTTGTTAAAAAAACGACTGTAAAAACTAGGAGGCTTTGTTGAGATAGTGGTCAACTCGCCGTTTTCATTCTGCGATCTGGCCACCGTCAACCGCCGGTTAATTAATTCACTCTCCTTTAACATACACGCAAGGTATTTTACTTGACTAAGCTAAGGCGCAAGAAAAAGGCCGAACGTGGCTTTGGCATAGTCGCTCGCACCAAGAGGCGAAAGGGCTTTTACTACTAGCTTTTTTTCCGAACTGGTTTTTTTCATGTTTTCCG
>JACRGE010000023.1 GCA_016212465.1 Microcaldota archaeon | reverse complement strand
CGCAAGCACCACCAGCACGATTCCGAGAACGAGTACCCCGCTTGCACCGATCTCCTTTCCAAACCCAGTTAAATTAATGGTGGTGTTGAGGGCGTCCATGAGAACACTCAGGAAGCCAAGCTTAAATAAACGTGCGGGGGGGATAGCACGATGAAGTGTGCTTTAATATATTTAATTTAAAGCAGCGCCAGTAACTACGTTTCTGGGCAGTAGGCCGGTCTCCAACAACCTCTTGGGGGAAACGGCGCACTTGATTGAGCTTTTGATACTGAATGAGTTGGGGGGACAGGCCCAACACAACCCCTGGAATGAAATGGCACAACTTATTGAGCTTGCAAAGGAAGCGAGGGTTTGCTTCAGGTCCAAGAAAATGGCGCCTAAACAAGTGCTTGACCAAAAGAAAGGGTTTAAAAAGGTGTAAAACAAATTAACTTAATCGCTTCCACACATATTGGGTTTGTTTAATTGACGGAACTGATTTTGTCTTTTGACGAAAAAAAGAAACCTTTAAAAATGCGCTGGGAGTGATAAAGGAGTATGTCTTTTTTGGACAAACGACGAAAGTCGTGAGGTGAAAACATGAAAAGTTTGAGCATAAAAAGAATAGCTGCCATCGCAGCAGGTGCGGCCCTAGTTGGGAGTGCATTTGCGGCAGCAGTAGACACAGACACGACAAACCTAGCGAACTACAAGTTCTTCAGTAACGCGCAACCTGACGTCCAGATAGTCGTCGGCAAGATCGCAGCGGCATCGGACGGAATTGCAGCAGCAAACATCGCGGCCATGATCGGAAACCTCGCATACACATCCACGAAGGTAGCCATTACCGGCACAGACCTAGTAAAGGCAACAAGCGGAAACGAAACAGTCACCGGCGGAACAGCAGTAATCGACGTAACAGTTCCTGGAGTAAGCCCGACATCAGCATACCAGGTGAAGTCCTATATAGGACTCGATTCAAGCAACAGAGACAGCGTGGACTCCTATGGAGAAACTGTTAGAAACGCGTCTTCAAGCTGGAACGGAGACCTTTCAGCGTCTGCCTTGGGCACTACCGGAGTAGAGCCAACAGTACCCCTGAAAATAACTGGGGACAAGACCGCGTTGTTGCAGTACAACGGACAAACATACTATAAGGTAGTAACCCCCAAGAGCCTGAACATCAAGGAAGAGCAGAAGATCTTCTTGTTCGGAAAAACCTATTACTACGCAACCGACGATGTAGTCGAGGCAAAGACAGTAAAAGTGGGATACGAAGTCACATTCACTGATCCCTTGCCTTACTGTCTAGAAACCACGAAGACAGATGCACTATGCGCAGAATCCGACAAGACGACAAAAAATCATGTCCAGATAAAGTTCCTCGGTGGCACTTGGACAGTCATGGATATGTCCTACAGTGCTTCAACCGCCAAATCAACTATAACCCTGGGCAAGGAAACGGCATACTCTCCAATCATGAAACTACAGGACACTTTGACCGCAGAGAATGGTGTCAAGGTGACACTGACAGACATCAGCACACCAACTGGTACCTCATACCTTCCATACGCCTCATTCAAGATAGTGGACGCGGCAGGAAGCGAGGATACCTTGACCATCCAGCAAGGCTCGTCAACTGAGAAGTTTGGAGTAGTTATTTCCGTTGAATACGTCTTCGGAGGAATTACACAAACCAACTACGCGCGAGTAGCAGTGTATTCAAGCAGGCTGGAGCTGACGAGTGACACCATGCTCCCGACGACCTACGGCTATTGGACGCCAAACATCTACAACACCACGACCACTGGAGGAGGACAGGCAATCACGAAGATCTTCCTGTACGACACTACGACAGACTACAACCTAAAGACCGGCGAGTCAGTTGCACTGATTAGCGGCATGCCGGGATACAAGATAACCTTCACGAATACGGACCTGACTGACTCAGACTACGATCCACTGACCTTCTCGCTTGTGGAGGATCAGACACTCAAGACAGACTTGTTCGGCGATATTGCCGTTGATGTTTTGAAAGTCACATCCGGAAAGGCAACAGCGTTCAGGCCAACCATAAACGGCTCTGCGATATCAGGAAACAACATATTCTACATCGGTCTCGGAAACTCAACCAGCAACTGGTCAACATGCAAGTTCTTCACAAAGCCGTCAAGCAGCTCACTGACCTATGGCAACACGACAGCAGACATGCCGTACTACTACTCCTCATCGGAGGCGGCAAACATACAATGTAACCAAACAGCTCAAAACATTACAATCAGAGTACCTGAGTATACAGTTGACAACGCAGGATACAGCGCAAGCGTGAACGACGCCAACGTAAACGAGACTTGGTTGCTATATGACCAGAGTATCAGAAAGTTAGTTTCAACAACAGGCTCTGCGACCATTTCCACAACAGCGCCGTGGGGCTATGATACACCTGCGAACGTAGAAGACAAGACAGTAACGCCTAGGGGAAGCATATTGAATGGGTACACTAGTACATCAGCCCAGATCAAATATGCGACCAAGGTAGCGCACGCGTTGTACACCATGACTGGAGGCGCAGCAGCAGCTGCAGCCAACGTTGCATCATATACAATGGCACCAGGTGACTCGAAGGACATCGGAGGCGGCTACAAGGTAGCCCTGAAGTCGGTCTCGGCAACAGGCGCAGGTGGCGCATGCACCGTAACTGGCTTGGACAACCTTGCAGCAAACCCGGCGAACGTCGTGGCAACTGCAAAGCTCAACACCAAGGCAAGCCCGTTGGTAGTGACTGACGACGCGGCGACATCCAGCAAACTCATCGTTGTTGGTGGGCCTGTTGTCAACACTGTGGCGGACACTGTGCTTGGTGGCAAGGACAAGATTGCTGCCGGTCAGTCAATGGTGAAAGTCGTTGGAGACAAGGTAGTTGTTGCAGGTTATACTGCAGCAGACACCACCGCGGCAGCAGAGGCACTCATTGACTGGTTGAACCAGAACAGGGATGCCCTACAGAGATAAATTCCTTTGTTGGGGGGGCGAAAGCCCCTCTTTTTCTTCATTTTTAAAAAACTAGTTCTTGACTCAATAGTTTTAGCGTCTACTTATCCCCCCCAACTGTGTTTTTCCGCGTTTCATTTGTTCATTGCTTCCAAAAGTTCGTTTAAACTATAGGGGCAAATTCGGCAAAAATAAAAGCACTTTTCGGCAATCGGCGTGCAGAATTATTTTCTTGGTGCGGTATATCTTCCGCCATCTGCTTGCACACCATAGACCTAGTGTTTGCGATCATCTAAAAGAAGGCTTAACTAGTAGTAGTCGTGCTTGGAGCAAGGGTTGTAGTCGTCTGATTCATTATTTGGCCGGTAGTGGTTGTTGTAAATGGATTCGTTGTAGTTGTTGGCGGGTTTGTTGTCGTAGTAGATGATGGCGTGGCTGTAGTAGTTGTGGCATTCCCCACTGTTTGAGTAGTAGTTGTAGGCTGGGTTTCGGAAGTAGTGGTGGTTGACTGGATTTCCGGGCTTGGGATTGGAGTGAAGGGGAAGATGGTTTTCCGCTCCTGTTCTTCTGCATATATCTCCAAAACAGTTCTTCCGTAAACCTTGGCCGAAACGCCGACTGAAACCGTTTTGTTCAGGCTTTCTTCTGCGAAAACGAATCCACTCAGCGAGCCGCCGCTGTTCAACGCATACATCTCCATGTCGCGCTGGTAAACAGTCGTGTTTTGGCCCGCGTCGTTTATCAAGACCAAATCATCCTCGAATTCCAGCTGCGCTTCCCTAAACACCTTCAACTCGCATGCTCCGCCCAGTTCGTTTTTGATCCTTTCCAAAGCAGCTGTTTCGTTTATCTTAAACCCATATAGTCCACTGGAGAAGCTTACAACGCTTCCTGGAATTACGCCCCGGATTCCCTTCAGCACGTCCGACGTGTTCGCAGCGTTGCAGCTTACCAGCGAGTTGTTTGAGAACGAGACTATCCTGGCTTTCCCAATACCCTGTCCCTCAAACAAACTCGGTTTTTCGTCAGTGGCGTTCGTATTGCCTGGATTCTCTCCTTTAGGCGTCCACATCAAGACCGCGAATGCTTCAATGACGAACAACAGGATGATTCCTATGGTGAACCATTTTACAACGCTTTTTTTGTCCAACCTAGACACCTTCTAAACGATGCCGTTCAGATAACGCTTTTTAATCCGAATGCCCATATTATAAAAACAAGCGGTTGGCTATTGTTAGACGCTTATACTATCCGCGTTCTTTGTTTTATATCTTTTTGTTTTTTGAAGACATTGGTTGAACTTGTTTTGGGCGTTTATGCATGAAATCCAGTTGTTGAAGGTGTGATCCATGAAGGAAGGGGATTTTGTTAAGATAGAGTATTCTGGAAGAAGCCCTGCTGGCAAGCTCATCGACACCACGAATGCAGACGAAGCCAAAAAGGAAGGCATTTTCAACGAAAAAGCCAGCTACAAGCCTTTTCTCGCAGTCGTTGGCAAAGGCCAGTTGCTAAAAGGATTGGATGAAGCTCTAATGGAAGCGGAGGAAGGCGAGGAAAAGACCGTAATCATTCCAAAAGAAAAAGCGTTTGGAGACCGGAGGGAAGAGCTGGTGAAGCTTGTTCCCCTGTCTCAGTTCAGAAAACAGGACATTGACCCATATCCTGGAATGGTGCTTGACTTGGATGGGATGCGAGCAAGGGTTCAAAGCGTTTCCGGTGGACGGGTGAGAGTGGACTTCAACCACGAACTGGCTGGTCAAGACCTCACCTACTGGTTCAAGGTTTTGCGGAAATTTGTCTCACCAGAGGAAAAAGTAAACGCGCTTGCTGAAGAAAACCTCGGCGTAAGCGCAACCCTCCAGGAAGAGACTGCAAGAGTTGCCGTAGGCGAGGCTGTTCAAAAAGAATCCCAGGAATACATCCTCGGGAAACTGAGATTCATCGAGTGGACGCAAAAATATATTCCCGAGGTAAAGAACGTTGTTATAGAAGAAGCGTACGCAGTGCAGAAAAAGGAGGAGGCCATTAAGCCTAGTAGCCCGTGAGTATTGCAGGCTTTTAAATAAAGCTTGATTTGAAAAGCGGTCGCCCTTGGATTCCATAGGTCTCTTGAGTGTCTTGGGGGCTAAATTGCTGCTGCCGCATGAAAATATGATAATTCCCTCAAGCATTTTGTGACGCTTTTCAACGAAACAACAAAGAAATCTCCGAAAATAGTTATGTGCAAAGCCGCAACGCGCGAAACCTTTAAATACCTTCCCACCAAATTATATTGCAATCCTTTTACTGTTCAATCTGTAGGCTATTCTGATTCAACTCTTTTTACGTGGTTTTATGGGCGATGCAGACAAAAAAATGCTGAAGGGAACTACTACTGTAGGCGTTGTTTTTGACAAGGGAGTTGCGCTTGCAGCAGACAAGCGGGCCGTATTGGATTCGTTTATCGCGAGCAAGAGCGTTCAAAAAATATATATGTTGGATGATCGGATTGCGATGACTCTTGCTGGCGGCGTAGGAGACGCCCAAAGCCTTGCGAGGCTCATGAAAGCCGAACTTGAGCTCTACAAATATTCAAAGGGAGAGCCCATTCCAGTGCAGGGAGCGGCAACCCTGTTGGCGAACATCCTCCAGGGAAACAAGTACTTTCCTTACTTCGTTCAATTGATTATTGCGGGCTTTGACTCGAAGCCGCGGCTCTTTGACTTGGATATATTCGGCGGCCTCTTGTCAGATAAATATCTTTCAACTGGTTCAGGTAGCATAGTCGCTTACGGCATTCTTGACGAGCACTACAAGGAAGGAATAAGCAAGGAAGAGGCTTTGAAGCTGGCGGCGAAGGCGGTTGACGCCGCAATGAAGCGAGATAATGCAACCGGCGAGGGAATAGACCTCGTTTGCATCACTTCAGAAGGCGTAAAGCGTTATTCCGAGAGCGAGGTTTCCAGCCTGCTTCCCTAAACCATTTTCATTAATTGCTTTCATTTTTCTCAAGGAGGATAATTGTTTCATTACTTTAAACTTTTTTTCGAGGGGCTATTTTGAAACACTGGTTTACCCAGAAAACGAATTCGCCGGCTTTTTTTATCGGCTACCCGAAGAGTTTTTTTGAATACAGGTGAGTAACGGATGAACGTCAAGGAACTGCAGGAAGCGATTGATGAAGTGCTTCCAAAGGATTGCGAGCTTGCAAAGATAGAACTCGAGGGGCCGCAGGTAGTTCTTTACTTGAAGAACATCAGGGCATTCTATAACGACGAAAACCTCATCACCAAGATAGCGTCAAAGATAAGAAAAAAGATTTTATTGAGATGCGATTCTTCGGTTTTGCTTCCACCAGAAAAGGCGCTAACTCTTATCAAATCCTTTATTCCCGAAGGAGCCGGCGTCGTAGACATCAAGTTCGATCCAGTGTTCAACGAAGTACTCATTGAAGCCATGAAACCCGGCCTCGTGATTGGGAAGGAGGGAGTCGTATTAAAGACCATCATTCTCCAAACAGGATGGGCGCCCAAGGTGTTGAGGGCTCCGACGTCGCCGAGCGAGATTGAGAAGGCCATCAGGAGTTCACTGCTCAACAACTCCGAGGAGCGAAAGAAGTTCCTAAATTCCCTTGGAAAAAAGATGTTTACGCCTTCAGAAACCTGCGATTGGGTCAAGATAACCGCCCTCGGGGGATTCAAGGAAGTCGGCCGCTCTTGCCTCCTTCTTCAAACACCGAAGAGCAACATTCTCTTGGACTGCGGCCTCAACACAGACACCTCTGACTCAACTCGGGCGTATCCCTACCTGAATGCGATGAATCTGGCTCTGGAGCAACTTGACGCAGTCATAGTCTCTCACGCGCATTTGGACCATTCTGGTTTTCTTCCCTATTTGTTCGAGTACGGCTATGACGGGCCTGTTTTCTGCACTCCACCGACAAGGGATTTGATGGTATTGCTTCAACAAGATTGCATCAACGTACTGAATTCCGAAGGGAACGGCGCTCCATACGGAGAAAGAGACATAAAGAAACAGCTGGGCCACATCATTACAAGGGAGTACGGTGAAGTGACTGACATCACTCCAGAGATTCGTTTTACTTTCCACAATGCCGGCCATATCCTTGGCTCTGCGATGGTACATTTGCACATCGGCGAGGGAATGCATAACCTCGTCTACTCGAGTGACATAAAGTTTGGACGCACCAAACTGTTTGATCCAGCCGACACATACTTCCCTAGGATTGAAACCCTTCTCTTGGAAAGCACTTACGGAGGAAAGGATGACATTAAACCCAGGCTTGAGGAGTGCGAGCAAAAGCTCATTGAAATAATTAAAAAAACTGTTGAGAGAAAGGGAAAGGTGTTGATTCCGGTCTTTGCTGTGGGAAGAGCACAGGAAATTATGCTCGTGCTTGAAGAGTACATGCGTGATGGTAATGTTCCAATCTACTTGGATGGCATGAGCCTTGAAGCATCAGCTATTCACACAGTTTACCCAGAATACCTTAGGAGAAACGTGCAGAGAAGGATTCTGCAGAATGATTCTCCTTTTGACAAGAAGATCTTCATTAGCATGGCTGGAAAGGACCGCAGAGAAGTTGCGGAAAGTGAATCCCCCTGTGTCATCATTGCTCCATCCGGCATGCTCAGCGGAGGGCCTTCCCTTGAGTTCCTGAAACTCCTCGCAGACGATTCCAAGAATTCGTTGATATTCGTTGGATACCAGAGTGCCCTCTCTCTGGGAAGGAAGATTCAGGGCGGCGAGAAGGAAGTTCCCCTTGTTACAGCAAAAAACAAGCTTGAGGCGCTCAAGATAAACATGGAGGTTGACACAGTGGATGGCTTTTCCGGACATTCAGACCGCTCCCAGTTGCTCGCCTTCGTGAAGAACCTCAGGCCAAAACCAGGCAAGGTCTTCACGATGCACGGAGATGAGCAGAAGTGCGACGAACTCGCCAAAACCATCAACAAGATGTTGCATGTTGAAACCCGCGCTCCGCTGAATTTGGATTCAATCAGGCTGAAGTAAAACGCGTTAACCCTTCTGCGTTTTCTCTTCGTTATCTACTCCCCACTTCTCTAATCGTCTTCAATTTATGCCTGACCAAATAAGTTTTTCCGCTTTTCTTTTTGTTTCCCAAAACTCATTAAAACTGTAGAAGTAAAACCGGCGAATACAAAAGCGATTTTTGGCAATCGGCGCACGGAATTATTTTCTTGGTGCCGATATTTTTTGTTCCATCAAGCCTAATCCGCTCGATTCTTTTGTTTCTTTTTTACTTTAGTTTGGTTGATTTGGTTTTCTTCCAGACGTCTTTTTTTCCTTTCCCCATCAATTGTCTTGCTCTCGCTGACGCAGCTACGTCGACTGCTTTTAACAAGGCGTAGTATGCTTTCTCCCTTAAGGGAAGCGATTTGAATACAGCCCACTGTTCCCTGAGGTTCATTAACTTTGGAAACTCGATTTCAGGATACTTATTTTTAAGCGCAGCTATGCCCAGTTTTTGTCTCAGCCTTTCGCGGTAAACATCCATAATAACTCGTGGAGCGCGGTAGTAAACGCTCGCGTATTGGCTTCTCATTATTTTATTTCTTCCAATAGCTCCTGTGAGGAAAATATCCTCTGGAAGATTGCCTTCTTCAGGCATGCTAATTCGCTCGAGTGCTTTTCTTCTTATTGCATATCCCGCTCCGTAAATCTTGCTCTCAAGCTTGCCGGCTGCTTTTTGGGCTCTTCTAGTTCTTGAATAAAACCTGCTGATCGGATTTTGGATTTTACCTGGACTTAACAACGCAGCTGTTGGGACAACGTTCGCTGCAACAACGTAAATTTCAGGGTTTTGAGTCAAGTCACTCCAAAGTCGTTGAACTGTTCTCCTTTGCACGATAACGTCTGCATCGAAGAAAAAAACAGCTTCTGCCATTGTATTTGCGTTCTCTTTTAAAATGTTCCAGGCAACCGTTTTACCCTTTTGTGGAGTCTCAATGAGCTTTATTTCAGGATGCGCCGATTGCATTCTCTTTACTATATCTACAGTATGATCGGTGCAGGCGTTCGCGCAAACGATAATCTCTTTTCTTTCTCTTGGCAGCGCCTTCCAAGCAGTTTGGTTCAATACGCTCTTGAGCATGCGCTCAATGGACTCTTCCTCGTTGTGGGCCGGTACTCCTATTGAAAGCACTTTTGGCAATTCGGGCTGTGCGCTTGACATAAACGATACTTAGCTCTCGAGGTTTATAATCCGTTTACTTTCCACCCCTTTCCTTTGGTTTTTATTGAAGTTTTATCATATTTAATATCAAGTGTTTTTCATGAAACTCGTGATAACGGGGACTCCTGGAACAGGCAAAACCTCTATTGCTAGAGAGCTCTCGCACAAATTAGGTTGTTATCTGTTTGAACTCAACCAGATTGCTGAAGAAAAAAATCTTTTTACTGGAGAAACGGAAAGAGGTTCAAAGGTAGTGAAACTTGCTGCGTTAGAGAAAGAGGTGCTGAAGAAAACGCAGGACGTTGAATCATTTGTTGCAGAGGGGCATCTTGCCTGCGAATTCCACATTCCCTGCGATGCAGTGCTGGTGCTGAGGGCGAACCCTTTGCTTCTCCTAAAAAGGATGAAAAAACGGGGTTACTCACCGGAAAAAATCAGAGACAACCTATTATGCGAGATTCTGGACTATTGCCTACTAAAAACAGAGTTAAACTACCCGCCTGAAAAAATAATTCAGATTAATGCATCAAAGAATCTTTCTCCCAAAAAAATCCTCGGACGAATAAATAGAATCAAGAGCGATAAGGTGGACTGGGCTGAAATGCTTTTGAAAAACAAGCAGATTCAAGAAGCATTAAGAGAGTGAGTTTTTTTCATTTTTCTCTTATTTTCTTGGCGAATTCTTTCACTTTGCTTGAAAAGCTTCCTTTCCTAATATCCTTGGTCTTCAGCTCAACTATCGCAACCGCCTTTTTCACGCACAGTTTCTCCATTT
>JACRGE010000021.1 GCA_016212465.1 Microcaldota archaeon | reverse complement strand
TGGCTTCACTTCGAGCCCGAGCTCGCGCAGCACTTTTTTTGCCTGAGCATTTAAAGAGTCAAGCATCCTCGCGTCAGAGTTTTGGACTGCCTTCTCTAAAACAAGTGCGCTGGCAACTGCCTCTAGATCCCCAAGCGAGTGAAAGGTGATGAGCGTTCTTCCCTTCAGTCCAACAATTTCTTTGCAGAGCTTTTCAAACGAGTTCATGCGGCACTTGCCTCGTCACCCACGCTTTTGTTTCCACCCGGCCCTCTCCCATATTCCTCGAACTTCTTTCTTACGGAGTTCATTCTTTCAGTGATTTTTTCCTCCTGCTTCTGTATAACGCTCTTCCTGAGTTCAAGACTCTCTTTTTCCTCCTTCAACTCTTTTTTCAACACTTCCTTTTCCTTAGGAATCAGCACTGAGCCTGCGAACCTGTAGAACTTTCCTTCGCTCTTTTTGAGTTCTTCCTCCGCTCGCTCTGTTTCATTTAGTTGAATCTGAATCTGCTGTTTTTGAAGCAGAATCAACTGCAGTTGCTGCTGCATGTTCTGGTACTCCACCAATTCCTTTTTCATCTCCTCGTTCAGTTCCGTCATTCAAACCACCTTGACCCTTCATTTAAATTGAATCGGCTTTCTTTTTTAGTGATTCGGTTGCTTCCTTTCTAATCAACGAAAGCGTGTCCAGCACCGCCTTCAAGTCTCTCAGTAAAGTAGTTGACTTTGCTCTCAAGGAAGAAAAATCCACTGCCTTTATTTCAATCTCAACTTTTTTCCCTTCTCTCTTTACGCTCATCATTGTTTTTTTGCTCTCGTCTTTTTTTCCAATTACCTGAATTACTTTAACCGCATCCTTTTCTTCCTCAAATGGAATCTCGAACTCTGCCTCAAAGCACTCACCGTTATCAGGTTTCATGGAGTCTCTCCCTCCAGTTCGCTTATCCTGCTGAGTAGCTGATTATATTTATCGAGGAGTTCCAGATAGCTCTTCTCGGATATCTCCCTCCGGTCATAAGCTTCCTCCACTGCGTCGGCCTGGATTGCAAGCAACTCCTTCGCCTTCTGCGCCCTCTCCCTGTCCTCGAATTCAGGGTGTTTTTTCACGATCTTCACTATCTCTTTTTCTATCTTCGTCATTATCTCATGGTGCTTTAGCTCTATTTCTTCGAACAAACTATTGCTGATGAGACCCATTTTCTTGTCTTCATGCAACTTTATGTTCGCGATGTACATCGCTTTGAGTTCTGTTTTCAGCGCCCTATACTTGTCTTCCTCGCTGTCTTCCACGGCCCCTAAAAGTTTTTTTGCGGCCCTGCGTGCAGTCAAGCCCGTAATTACTACTGTTATCGCGATTACAATCATGGTAATGCTGAATATAGCGTCGGCTTCGGCGCTGTTGAAAATGCCTTGGGCTGCCTTGCCGAGCAGTATGGTTGAAAGAGCTGCACTCATGGTCCCCCTCGGCGAACCAACCCATGAGATAAACAGCTTTTCCTTCATTCTGAAGCTCTTGTCAAAGAACATGCTGAGCAGAATTGTTACCGGCCTGATGAGCAGCAGGAATGCCAAGGCAATGACCGTGCCAACCCACAGATAGGGAAGGAGCGTCTGTGCCTGCATCTTCGCACCTAGGACTAGAAAGACGAGTGCAGTCGCAACAAAGTTCAAATCCTCCCATGCATCCAGCGTATATGTTCTCTGCATTGAATCAACTTTCTTGGAGCGCAGGTAACTGCCGAAGAAAAGCGCTGCGACGACGCTTGCTATAATACCGCTTGCTTGAAGGTATTCCGAGACTAAGAAAGCGCATATCAAAACGACTATGGATGCAAGAACCAACTCGTGTTCAACCTTGAATCTTTCCATAACGCCATTCGCCAGCAGACCGATTATTACTCCCACCAATACACTGACAACGATGAGGAAAATGAATTCCTTTGTGAGAAATTGAATGGAAAACTGCCCGCCTGTCGCAACGTCCAATGCTATTATGAACAGAGCGATTGCAGTTGCGTCATTGAAAGCAGTTTCGGCTTCAAGTATGCTGGATGTTTTTTTGCGTATGTTCAATTTCCTGAGCATTGGAATAATCGCTGCAGGGTCTGTTGAGGAAAGAATGGCTCCGAGCAAGAAGCTGCTCACAAGCGAGAGCTTAAGGAAAAAAAAGCAGAACAGGGCTATGCCGGTTACGGTGATCAAAACCGCGACCGTGTTGATTGAAAGAATGGTTTTCCAATTGCCTACGAGCGTTTTCGGGTCCGTTTTTATGCCGTCATAGAAAAGAACGACGGGAACAACGATAAGCGCAAGAGCGTCAAGACCAATCCCCAGCTCAGCTGGCCTGAGCAGGTTGAACATGTCAGATCCCAGGAGGTAGCCGGCCAGCATCAGCGGTATTACTTCAGGCATCCCAAGCCGCCTTCCTATTCTTGCAGCCAAGATACCTGCTAGAATCACAAGCACGACCTGTATGAAAACCGAAGAATTCATGCAATTAACCTCGGAATCTATGCGAGTTTGCCAGTTCTCAATCCACTGATTCTAATCACCAGTCCAATTTCCTTTCCAGAAGACAAAAACGATATTCTTTCCCTGTTTATTCTTACCTCTTTTCCTCCCTCCCCCTCAAATCCAAGCAATCCCTTTATTTCCCTGCCAACCTCGTCTTCGGCAGTCACAGAAATCCCCCTCTGAAGCTTCAACTTTCGCCTGTCAGGCTTTCCTTTGGGAAGGATTACTCCCTTAATCAAAACCTCGGGTTCCAACCAACCATTTTCATAAAAACAAAGTCTCTCGGGGTTTCCCTTTTTTTCGTATACGAACAAGATTCTCGCAAAGCCCTTTCCCCTCGCCCGTTCAGCTATTTCTTCTATGTTCCGCTTTCCTCTATTCTCGGCCTCGCCTTCAAGGAGAAACTCCAGCCATTTGACAAAGCGCCTAGTCAACTGAGATGGTTTTCGTGAAGTTGTTATGTACAAGGCCATTCCATCGTTCTCCAAATCATTTCAAGACACTTTTCAGAAGTCATAAACTAAAAACTAGCACTATACTTACGTGCGCTTGGTTAAAAAAGTCTTTCTGCTGTTAGAAGCACATCAAGCGAACTTTTTGGAACTTTGTACGTTTTCAGAAACCAATAAAAGTCTTCTCTAATTTTTTAATCTATGGAACCTCCCATCATCCGTGCAATGAGGCGGTGCGGAAACGTAAACGCGTTTGTTAAGGATTACTTGATTCCCGCGCTTGGTTATATTCCCCCCAAAATAGAGGTCCCTAAAAAACAAGTGCCTCCCTACTATAAAAAGAGGGAAAAAGGTGAATACGCTCGCATTGTTTTTGTCAATGAATCAAACCCAAAGAATGAGTGCCACTTCAGACTGCAGAGAAACATGTACGATGATGAGACAATTAGACGCATGCAGGGCACATCGCCATGCGCAGCTATTTTCGGGGGCATGGGCTTTTCTCTCCCAAAGAAAACTTGGGGAATTGCTGCGAGGTCCTTGGGAATTTTGCAGAGAACATTTCAGTCAGGCGGCGGGGGTACAAGCCGCATTCTCCTGATTCCAAAAACCGCAGTTGAGCACTGGAGTGTTAAAGAGGGAGTTGGAAAGCACGGTGAGAAAGTTGCAGCGGTTCCCATCAATGCCCGCTTGTATGAAACGCTTGAGAGAGCAAGAAAAATGGAGCGGTTCATTGACGAGTTCAAGAACCTGGTGCTTTTCATGAATGGCGAGATAACGGACAAGCACTACATTAACCTGAGGGAGCGATGGGGTAGTTTCACGGCGAAAAGAGAATTTTTGGTTCAGGACTATTTCTTGCACGAGCAAGGCGAGCATCTTCCCACGCTTGAGAGAATTATTAAAAACAGAAACGCGCCAGCAATCGCAGCTCATTTGAGGGAAAGATTCCAGGTTGAAGGTCCTGCTGTTGAAAGAAGGGCGAATGAGCTTGAAGCCATTCTCTCTAGAATGCCTGAAAAAACCTCGTTGAATTTGCAGCACTTGTTTCGTATCTAAGTTTGCACTTTTGTTACTAGGCTTGCCCGTTCTGCTTTTTTTACTTAATTGAGTAATATTATTAGTGAGAGCCATGGACTTTGATATTGAAGACATCGCCGGCATCCTTGACGACCTCATGATATTCATAGGAATCCCCCTGATTCTTTTGGGCCAGTTCCTGGTTGGAATAATAATGGTTCTTGCAGGCTTGGCTCTCATGTATATCAAAGGAGAGCTCTCGTTCGGGAAAGGCAGTGGAAGGGAAGAAGTGCCCCCAGTTGAAAAACCTACCGGGAAGTATACGGGGGACGAGGAAGCTGACGAAGAGGAAGGATATGAAGCGGAAGGAGAAGTAACCGAAGGAGGAGAAGGAGATGAAGGAGAGGATGGCGATGGAGACGGCAACGGAAATGGCAACGGAGATGAATAAATCATGTTCAACAAGTTCTTTAGGCAAGGCAACATAGTTGAATTTCATCGAGAGCTTTCTTTAGGCGGAATGCCCCTTTCTTATAAGCTGCGCAAAAGCCATTCTGCAAAGAGCATGCGGGTATCCGTGCGATGGGGCGGCACAATAGAAGTTACTGTACCATTTGGGGCAAGCGATTCACTCGTCGAAGATTTTCTTCTCTCCAAAAGAACTTGGATAATTGAAAAGCTCGCATTCTACAAGAACGCTCCAAAAGGTGGCTTTGAGGTAATATTAAGCGAAAACAAGCTTCGGTTTCTTGGAAAGGATTATCCCCTGTCAATAGTTTGCACTAGCAGCACTGAGCGGGTAGTGCTTGGCGATGATAATGCGATACTGTACTTGTGCGAAGACTCAATTGATGCGAAGCGGCGCCTGCTTGTGAAGTGGTACCGCAGGCAGGCCAAGAAGCTGATTGGAGAAAAAGTGGCGAAACTGCTGCAAAAGAATCAGCTGGACTCTTCCAGGAGAATGAGCATAAAAAACCACAAGAGCCTGTGGGGCAGCTGCTCTTCTAGAGGGAACCTGAACTTTAACTGGCGACTCACACTTGCTCCTGAAATAGTGCTGGATTACATCATTGCACACGAGGTCGCCCACCTCTCGGAGCTCAACCACTCTAAGAAATTCTGGGCGCTTGTGGAAGAAATGGCACCGCATTACCGCGAATGCGAGCAGTGGCTGAAGCTGAACGGCTCTTACCTATCATTTTGATTGCTTGCCTTTCTTGCGAGCAT
>JACRGE010000022.1 GCA_016212465.1 Microcaldota archaeon | reverse complement strand
TCTGGCGATTATGCAGATTGTTTGAATATTAGGTGTGTGATTATGGTGTTAAAAAAGAAATATAAACCGAAAAAATTCAATGTACTCAACTTCGGGTTTATGAAGAGCGTTAAGGACAGGTGGAGGCGTCCGCGTGGAATTGATAACAAAAAGCGCATAAGAAAGCGTTTTGCCGGCCCGTCGCCGCGTATAGGTTACAAAAATCCGGTTGCCTTGCGCTTTTTGCACCCTAGTGGCATGAAGGAGGTTCTTGTTCATAACATTTCCGAGTTGCTGGCTGTTAAATCTGCTTTGGTCAGGGTTGCCGGCAGCGTAGGCGGAAAGAAGCGTGCCGAGATTGAGAAAAAGGCAAAGGAACTTGGTTTGGACATTATCAATTTGATCCAAACTAAAACGGTGGGTAAGAAGGAGGGCAAGGTGTAAAGTATGGCGCTTTCTACAGTTAAGAGGTTGGCTGCTGACATTATGAAAGTTGGCATCAATAAGGTCAGGATAGACCCTGGAAATACCAATAGGGCTGAAGAGGCGCTTACCAGGAACGACGTCCGCGACCTGATAAATGATGGCGTTGTCTTTAAGCTGCCGAAAGGCGGCAGGCGTCACAAGGAATCGCACCGGGGACGCGGGCAGGGCAGCAGAAAAGGGACCCGCGCTGCACGTACCCCTCCAAAGGAAAAGTGGATGGCACAGGTACGCAGTCAGCGCAGTTACCTGGCTCAGTTGGTTTCAGACGGCGTTTTGTCAAAGGAGCACAAGCGCATGGTTTACATGAAGATAAAGAGCGGCATATTCAAAAGCAAGAAAACTATGCATGCTTATCTCAAGGATAATGCATTGCTAAAGGAGAAGAAATAGGCTGATGCACGTATATTGATGTTAATGGTGGTTTTTATGTCTAAGGCAACAAGTCCGGTTTATGTCGTTTATTTTCGTAGGAGAAGGGAAGGCAGGACTAACTTTAGTAAGCGTCTTGCACTGGTAAAGAGCAGTCTGCCACGCATGGTCGTCAGAAAAAGCAATCGCGGTTTTGTTGTCCAGTTCGCTGAGTTTGACCCCAAAGGGGACAAGGTTCTTACTACTGTTACGGGTACGCGCCTTCAAAAGACTTTCGGCTGGCCATCCAAACGTAATGTGCACACAGCATACTTATGCGGCCTGCTTGCCGCAAGCCTAGCAAGGAAAAAGAAGGTTTTGGACTTCGTTTTAGATATTGGCTTGCATATTCCTACAAAAGGCAGTGTAGTTTTTGCAGCGCTAAAAGGCGCCCTTGATGCAGGGCTTAAGACAACTTTCAAGGATGAAACATTGCTGCCTGCGGATAAGCTTGCAAATGTTCCGGTTGCCCTTAAGGCACAGTTCGAAAATGCAAGAAGCAGGATACTTGCATCTTGATTTATATGGACAAGGTGAAATTTTTATGACTGAAAAACTAAAGTCGTTTGATAAGGAGGCGTGGACGCCAAAAACCGAAATTGGTAGGAAGGTAAAGGCAGGGGAGATAAGTGCCGTTGAGCAGATTTTTGAGATTGGTAAGCCTATCATCGAGCCCGAGATTGTCAATGTGCTTTTGCCTGATCTTGAGTTCGAGACCCTGTCTGTAAACAGTACGCAGCGGGTTACGGACTCAGGCAAACGAAACCAGTTCAGGGTTGTTATTGTTATCGGGGATCACAAGGGCCATGTAGGGCTTGGCGTTGGTAAGAGCGTTGAGATCGCACCTGCAATAGACTATGCCACCAGAAATGCCA
Source organism: Microcaldota archaeon (assembly GCA_016212465.1). GTDB lineage: Archaea > Micrarchaeota > Micrarchaeia > Norongarragalinales > JACRGE01 > JACRGE01. The sequence goes on along the minus strand of JACRGE010000022.1, from coordinate 680 downwards.
AGAAGAATATAATATCGATAAAAACCGGGTGCGGCAGTTGGGAATGCAAATGTGCAGTGAAGCATTCACTTCCGCAGAAAACAGATGGTAAGGAAGGAAGCACGGTGGTTACCCTGAAACCTGCACCACGCGGCCTTGGTCTTGCAGCTAATCACACTGTACGAAAAGTGCTTGCAATGGCGGGTGTAAAGGACGTATGGAGTTCTGTGCAGAATGGCGGCAATCTTTACAACACTGCGGTTGCAACAATAAGGGCGCTTGAGAACCTTAATACTACCAAGCCCCCGGCGGCTTCGTAGTCGTGTTCATTAGCTTATGAAGGAGAAGGGGATTGTTTATGGATATTTTTGCGATTGTCAGGATAAGGGGCGTGAGGAGCATGAAACCACGCACAAAAAAGACGCTTGAGCTGTTAATGCTTTTACGGCCGAATCATTGTGTGGTATGCCGCGCAACCCCCCAGCTTATGGGTATGCTGAATGTTGCCAAGGATTATATTGCTTATGGTCCGATAAAGGAAGAAGCCCTGCTTGCGCTTGTTTTGAAGCGCGGGGAAAAGGGTGGAAAGTGCATCCGCGAACTTATGAAAGACGCTGAGATAAAGGCGGCAGTAAAAGCCGTTTTTGAAGGAAAGAAGGTTTCTGAATTTATTGATCCGGTTTTTAGGCTCCATCCCCCAC
>JACRGE010000019.1 GCA_016212465.1 Microcaldota archaeon | reverse complement strand
TGCTATAATAAATTACATTTCTTTTTTCCCCAATCCAATGAAGCGCCTCTCTTTCTACAGTCAACGGGACTATAATTACCTTTTCCCCGAAATGGTCGGCTACTCCTCCCTTTTCCAATCAGTAAAGACGAAGCGAATTTATGCAGTTTGTTTTCAATATCCCTTTCAGGCAGCCCTAGGCTCTTTAACGAATCCACCAAGGAAAAAATGTTCGCGTCCTCTATTGTTCCACGGCAGCCCTCGCACGGAGTAGAATGCTCTGGGCACACCGCGTTGCAGCCGCTTGCCGTAATGGGTCCCAGGCACGGGATTCCCTTTCTCAAAAGACACTCTATCTCGCGGTTGTTGCACTCCCCGCAGACTGGCGAATTTACTTCCAGCGGAACCTTGCCGCGCAGCAACATCAAAAGAAACGACGCAAACTCTTCCTTTTCAATTGGGCACCCCCTGAGATAATAGTCCACTTTAACGAACTTGTTGATAGCAACAGTCTTGGAGGAGGAAATTGGGTGGTAGCCCCTGCCCCCAGTTGTTTTAATGAGGTTCCTGAGGGAAGGAATGCCGCCGTGGCAGGCGCAAGCGCCGATTGCAACCAAGTATTTGCTGTTTTTTCTCACGGTCTCCAGCTTTTCCCTTTCATGAATGGTGCTCACCGCGCCTTCAACGAACGCTATGTCAAAATACTCCATCCTGCTTCTTTCCTCGGCGAGCTTGAAGTAATCTATTTCAATGAAATCCAGCAAGTCCAGCAGCCGCTTTTCCAAGTCAAGAATCTGCAGCTGGCAGCCTTCGCACGAGGTAAGCGAAAAAATTCCGACTTTCTTCAAACGCGCCATTTTATATCACTCCACCTGAAGTTCGGTCCGTCCAAGCAAACGAATTTCTCCGCAATGTTGCAGCGCCCGCACTTCCCCAGCCCGCACCGCATGTTCCTTTCAAGCGACACTATCATATCGCTTTCAGGCATGCCTTTTTTCCCAAGCGTTTCGGCAACAGATTTTATCATGATGGACGGGCCGCAGACCACCGCAGCCGCATTGGCCGGAAGCTTAAATTCTTCAAGCAACAAAGAAACAACCCCCACATTTCCTTCCCATTCAGAGTTCGCTTGGTCGACCGTCAAATGCACTTCGAAAGATTTTCTCCATTCCTTCAATTCATTTTTGTATAAAATCATTGACGGGTTTCTGGCGCCAAAAAACAAACTGGCTCCGGAAAAGCTGTTTTCGTTCAAGAGATAGTATTTCAGGAGCGAGCGAATGGGAGCGATGCCGCAGCCTCCTGAAGCCAACAGAATGTGTTTTCCGGCAATTTCGTTAAGTGGATATGGCTTTCCAAACGGACCCCTTAAGCCGATTTCGTCCCCTGTGCACTTTTCGAAAAGCGCGTTGGTGACATTGCCTGCTCTCCTGAACGTGATCTGCAAGTCAGGGTAGGAACTGATTGAAATAGCAGATTCTCCGAAGCCGAGCAAGGAAACCATTACGAACTGGCCGGGATTGAAATCCATTTTCTTATCCAACAATAGCGTACGGACGTCTGGAGCTTCGTTCACGCACTTTTTTATCCTGACTGTTTCAACAGCGTAAGGGTTTTTCATTTCCTAATACCTCAAATATGTTGATGCTTTTGTTGCACACGTCAATGCATCTCCCGCAGCCTACGCAGGACATGCGGCCGAATCTTTTCTTTGAATAATCGAACTTGCAGTAAATCCTTTGATTAATCCTATCAAGCCTTTCCTTCCTGAATATGAACCCGCCGGCGACTCGGGTGAAATTCTGCAACTGGCACGAGTCCCACACCCTGACTCGTTTGCCGCGGTTCAACTCATCCAGTTTATCCAAAATGTCGAAGCAAGTGCAAGTTGGACACACAGATGTGCAGGCGCAGCAGCTGAAGCAGTCTTTTGCAAAGCTATCTATCACCGCGTCGTTTATCTCCAAATCTTTTTCGGCAAGCTTGTTTTTTATTCTGGAAAGCAACTCCTTGCCTCCCCCCCGCTCCATCAAGCGCTTCGCTGGTTTAAACAGTTTTCTTGCCGCGTCTGTTTTAACGTCTATGAAAAAACCGCCTGCTTCCTCCACTAAAAGCGCATCGTAATAGTCGCTGTAAAAAGAGTCTGTAAGGTGGCAGAAACAGTTCTTGAAGCGGCTCACGCATTGCAGCCCAACTAAGATTGTTTTTTCCCTCCTCTTCGTGTAATATGGGTCGTCCTTGAAGAAAGCGTCCAAGTACTCGAAAGCGCTCAAATCGCAAGGCCTCAGGCCGAAGATCACCGTATTCTTTGAAACGGTTTTCGTTCTCGTCTCGTTGTTTTTGAAAGAAAAAAGCTCTTCTTCCGGCGGGAACAAAATCTTTTTTGCAGAAAAAAGCGTTTTATCGCTTAAATTAATTTCATCAAAGAATTTGACTTTCTCAAACGCATTTCCGGTCGGAGCGTAGAAATCGATTTTCCTTGCAGCAGAGTTGACGAAAGCCGCCAAAGCGCTTTTTTTAATGAACATAAAATTATTACGCCAGTTCTGTTTTTTAACTCCTTGTTGGCTGGTGCTCTGAGACGCGGAGAAAGTGCAGGGGTATCGTATTGCGCATCTTCATGCAGTATTGTGCGTCTAATAGCTGATTGCAAAAATAATCATACTTCGATTGCTTCGTAAAGGGGGCGTTAAGAAGTACAGATATTTTTGTTATTCGCTATAAATGTCGAATGTGCAAGCCCTTGCTTTCGCTTAGGCTATTGCCTAACTTCGCCTTGTTGATTGCCTTGGCACGCAAATGCTTATATTGGCATTTTACTGCTGTATTCAGGAACGAGATTGCCTTCGTGCTTAGGGAACTGTATGGGACTCAATGCTCCGACCGCAACCCAAGTTCGGGGCTCAGGTCACTTAGGGAAGCCCAAGAAGGGCGCTTGGAAAAAAAGTACTGTACACTCATTGGCAATTACAGTATTAGGAATAAATTACTCACAGTCAAGTCAACAACTTTCCAACCAGAATCGAGTTATAGTACTTACCCTTTCTGAAAAACCGTTTTCTGCGCACACCTTCTATAGAAAATCCTAATTTCTTGTAAAAACGTAAAGCCCGCTCGTTATCTGAAAATACTTCATCCTCAATCTTTCTCAAGCCATTATCTTTAGCATACTTAAACAATTCGCGCATTAAAATCCTACCAATACCCATTCCCCAATAGCATTCGTCGAGGTAAATAGAAAAATTAGCCACATGAGAAGCCCTGCCCAAAAAAGGCCTTAGAGTAATTATACCAACTACTTTACCATCCAAAAAAGCAGTAATTCTTTTGACGTCACGGAATTTCGAACGTGATAGAAAGCGTCTCTTGAAATGATTGAAGGAAGTGAGCGGAAAAAGAAGAAATTTGTTTACGCAGGGCTGATTATGAATCCTCCACAACTGCTTCAAATCACTAACCTTTGTTTCGTTAAGCACAAGAAATCCAGAAGTAATTCTGAAAGTCTTTTTCTTGAATTTCTTCATGCAAACCACATATTAATGGGCTCGCCTGCGCGAGAATAATCCTCTTTTTCGGTTCATGCATTCCAAAACCCACTCACTCCTGCTTAACGGGTGTTTTCTCTCAGCAATTTTGTCTCGGACCTCGAACAACAATCTCCGCAGAGGCTGGAGTTTGCTTTTGTCAACCAAGTGGTCGATTTCCCGCCCAAACAAGTCACAGCGCAACAAGCCCTCAACAGCCCTAAAGCGAACATCATAGAACTGGTTGTTCAAGGCTGCATCAATTAAAGCAGACCACGCTTCCTCGCTGTGCACTTGAGAAAGTACTCTCACCGCAAACCACCGGTTACTCTCGTCAGGGTCGTTTAAAAGCTTTTTCATTACTCTGATAGTCGAAGAATGCGAAGCAG
>JACRGE010000015.1 GCA_016212465.1 Microcaldota archaeon | reverse complement strand
GCTGGGACATCGATTATAGTTACAAGTTTAGTGCCTTGGCGTTTCTTGATTTCCTCGAGTTCGGCAGGGGACAAGCATTCAAGATGCAACTCGATTGCTTCTTTCAAGCTAGTTATTGCATCCTCTAGCGTGTCTCCTTGTGATGCCACATCGAGGTCAGGGCACCAGGAGGAATAGGATTCGCCTTCCTTGAACACTACTACTGAAAAACCCAAGAGTTTCATATAATAATTATTGCTTTCATCATATATATTCCTGTTTCTTTAAGCTTGTTAGACGGGTTTGATTCAATGAAATTGCCTGTTGTTTCAGGAAAGGAAGTAGTGGCGGTTTTGTTGAAAAACGGTTTTGAAGTAAAACGCCAGAAAGGAAGCCACGTTCATTTGATCAATACTGTTGGCGAACAAAGCTTTCACGTTACGGTTCCAGTTCATTCAAACAAGGACCTGAATCCCTTTGTATTCCGTTCCATAGCCCGCCAAGCTGGCTTTACGCCGGAAGAGTTTTCTGAATTATTCAGAAAATAACTAATCTCTCCGGCAACGAGACTATATTAACCTTCGTGCTATATTTGACGTAATTCTACAGGTTGAGTTGATGCTTTAAGACCCGGTCCTCATTCACCCCAACCGAAACCTATTTATAATATAGTAACCAATTATTATTAATTAATAAATTAAAGTGATTTGAATGTATGAAATGAAGTTGGCGCACGCACCGAATTTGAAAACCGTGTTAATGGTCGAGAAGGTGTTGGCGGGCATGAAGCAGAGCGTAATTTCAATAGCGGAGCTCAAGAGAATGCTTCCGAAGCAAGTGAATCACAATACGCTGATGGTTATTCTAGAGTATCTGGAAGCCAGCAACAAGATAGCTGTTTCGTTGAAGGGTATCACTTGGATTCAGAACACTAACCCGAATTTGAGGAAAGCAATTTCAAAGGGCCTGGAACTATGAACAAGACCGTCCGAGTGATTTTGTCGCCCGATGCGGAAGAGGTTTACAAGTACCTCAACGAGAAAGCTCCCTCCTCTAAGCTTGAGCGAAGTATTCTCAATGCGGTTAACAAGAAAGTCGAACTCATTAAAGCCAACATTCACTACGGCGAACCAATTTCGAAAGACAAGATTCCTCTTGAATTCAAGCAAAAGTACGGCGTAACGAACTTGTTTCGGGTGGAGCTGCCGCAGTTTTGGAGAATGCTTTACACTTTAACTGATGGCGAGTCTGAAATCGAGATAATTGCATTCATTCTTGAAATCAGCAGCCACGAAGACTATGACAAGCTCTTTGGGTACAAGAAGAAATAAGCCAGCGAACATTCTTTCAACTATATTAACCTTCGTGCTATATTTGACACGGTTTTACATCTAAAGTTGATGCTTTAAGACCTGGTCTTCGTTTACCCTCCCTGCACTGAGTCCTGGCCTCTAGGCGTTGCCGGATATTTTTTTTAAATAGGCTTGAGTGTATATAATCATGCCTTTTCCTATCAAGACGTGGTTTGAGTTAATTACTTCCCCTAAAGAAACTATTGCAAGGGAAAGAAAAAAAGCTTCAATTGCGGGCGGGCTTGTTTATTTCGCTATCTTATTGGTTCCTTTGGGTGTTGCTTCTTCTTATGTCTACCGGCAATGTGGCTCTAATACTGCTTTGTCTCGTGGGGTTAGTCTTGATGGTGGGTCTCTGGTCAGCTTTATTACAAGCTTTCGCGGAAATACTTGGAGGTAAAGGAAAAGTCACGGATGTTTTCTATCTTAATATGTTGTTCATGACTCCCTTGGTATTGCTTCTAATATTCGTTTGGATTGCAATCCTGTTTTCTGAGTCTCTTATTTTAGGGCCAGGATGGGGGGTTGAAGGAACTTGGAAGTCAAAATCATTTATTTTCTTGATGTTTCTCGCTCCATTTATTGTAACTTTGGAATGGTTCTATCTTATTTATCTAGGAGTTAAAGAAGTTTATGGAATAAGTAAAAAGGAAGCGGCGATTACGGTTATCCTTTCATTGGCTACTATAGCCATTTTAATCTGCGTAGTTATTCCTTTCTTGTCTGGCTTTGGAATTTCTTTAATCAGATAGGTTCACGATTTTGGAATTTCTTTGGAAAAACTTAGTTCGGCATATTCTCTTAATCTCAGTCAATCAACGAGATTCACCTCGTTGTCACCCAAAATAGAGCAGAGCATATAACTGCTGAATTCTTCATTTTCTTGCGAAAGTGGGCATTATTTTGCGGGTTGTGCACGGAGTCCTGGTCTCCGCTTGCCCTCCCTGCATCTTGTCCGCGCCCGCTTGATTTAAAACCCTGCTTTCCTAAGCATTTTAAATACGATGTTTTGGCTGAAAGAAAATTTTCTGAGGGGGTTGTTATGGGTGCTTGGAAGCGCTTTCTTTTCATAACCCCTTTTCTTGCCGTGTTTTTTTTATGCTCCCTCGCTTTTGAGGCAGCAGCGGAATACAACTTGTATTGGGGCGACTTGCACGCGCATTCAAATTTCAGCGACGGCCAAGGCACCCCCGCCGAGAACTTCGCCTTTGCCCGCGACAACGCGAGCCTGGATTTTTACGCGTTGACTGACCACGACGGCTTTTTAGTTGAAGAGAAATGGAACGCGGTCAGAGGAAACGCTTCCTTGTTCAACGAGCCCGGTAGGTTTGTTGCATTCAGCGGCTTCGAGTGGGGCAATAGGTTCGGACACAAGCCGGTTTATTTCAAGTACGACAACGGAACCATGTGCAACTCCGGCTCCACCTCCTGCGACACTCCAGAAGAGCTCTACCAAAGCATTGCAAACGAAGGGGAAGGAAACGCGTTGTGCCACGCCGCCCACCCCACGCTTGCTGGAATGGAGACGGACTGGACCCATTTCAATGAGTCATATCAGCCAAATGTCGAGTTCACCCCCTGGTACGAGTACGGAGCCAATTCGGTCAACTATGCCTTACTGCTTGGCTACAAGGTAGGTTTCATCGGCGTTTCAGACACCCATGACATGCGGCCCGGCACGGGAATGCTCACTGCATGCTATGCGACAGAGCTTACGCGAGAAGGCATACTTGAAGCACTGAAGCACAGGAGATGCTACGTCAGTTACAGCTCCGGCAGGATAGGGATGACGTTTGATGTAGGCGGCCACGGGATGGGCACAGAATTCTGCCTGCAGAAAAACGCTATTGCGACCGCAAGGGCTGAAGTGGACGTAAGCGCGAGAATCCTCAGCATAGAATTCGTAAAAAACAATGTGACGATAGGAAGGAAAACCGATTGCTCTTCATCCAATTGCGTTTATTCACTTGACACGGTAATAAACGAAAGTTCGTACCTATACTCTTGGGTAGTAGCATACAACGAAAGCTCGAAAAAATACCCGCGGGCTTTCGCTAGCCCGGTTTTCGTCACCTCCGCCCTGATAGACGCAGGAGGCTTCGACGGCTCTACCACGGACCTGGCAGGCGCAGACCTATCCAACATAACTTCCCTCGTTCTGGAGAAATCGGCTTTCGGAAAAATCGTTTTCGCAGAAGGCGTTAATTTATGCGGCGGAGCCAATCTGAGCGAGGGCGTCAAAATCACGCAGAACAGGATTGAAGTCGTCGCCTCCCTCCCCGCCTTGAACAAACCCGCGTCCCTTTATCTCTGCAATCTCGCGTTCATAAACCCAAGGATAATGAAGGATGGGGCGGAATGCCCCCCCACAGAATGCGCGTTAATCAGCTATGAGGGGGGCACGCTGGCTTTCAGAGTCAACGGGTTCAGCGCTTACTGGGCCGAAGAGGCGGCTTGCGTTGAGAACTGGGAATGCGGGGAATGGGGTGCCTGCGTCAACGGAGTCCAGAGAAGAAGCTGCGTTGACTCGAACAGCTGCGGAACTGATTCAGAAAAACCCGAAGAAGAAAGCATGTGCTCCACCTCGACTACTGTGCCTCCGACGTCATCGACTTCAACAACGCTTGCAACAACCACAACACTGGCTTCAACCAGCACAAGCCCCGTTACCACGACAGAATGCAGCGGAAACGAAACCAAGTGCGTGGAATCGCAGGTAGAAAACTTTGTTTTCAATTGCGTGGCAGGCGCGTGGACGAAGGGAGTCGAATGCATTCGCGGTTGCACGAAACTCGGGGTTGGAGGGGAATGCAAGCCGTTAACCAACGAAACGCTGCTCTTTGAATATAATAAAACTCTTCTTCAAGTGAGGGAACTTCTTTCAAACGCTAGTGCCGCCGGCCTCAACGTTTCAGCAGAGGAAGAGATTGTGAAGAAAGCCATTCTTCTCGCCGAGTCTAAAGACCATCGGCAAGCAATTGACCTGTTATCAAAAACACGGGCTTCGCTTCAGGAAAAGAACTCAAAAATCCAGGAAGCGAAATTGGTTGGGGGTATACTGCAGGTGGTTGGCATCTGCGGAACCGGTCTTTTATTCGTTTTCCTGGCGTACGCGCACCTGAAAAACAAGCGGGAGGAGAAAGAACACGAGCTCCAGAGCAGGCTGCAGCTGGAAGAAGAAAAAGAAAGAAGCCAATCGGTGGAGTGGTGATTTCTTGCATCACAAAGAAAAGATAGAGGAAACTGCTACTTTTGCGGAAAAACTTCTTTCCTCCGATGCCTCGGGGCACGACTGGTTCCACACCAAAAGGGTGTGGAAGCTCGCGAAGAAAATAGGTGAAAAAGAGGGAGCGGATTTGTTCGTGGTTGAACTTGCTGCGTTGCTTCACGACATTTGGGACTGGAAGTTTCATCAAGGAGATGAAACTGCTGGGTCGAAAAAAGCGATGGAATTCATGGAGAGCATCGGAGTTGATGGAATAACCAGAGACAAGGTTTGCAGTATTATTCAAAAAACGTCGTTCAAAGGAGCTAGGGTAAAAGAGGAAGAGCTTTCGCTCGAAGGAAAGTGCGTCCAGGACGCGGACAGGCTTGATGCGATTGGCGCAATCGGAATCGCGAGGGCGTTTGCTTACGGTGGCCATGTAAAACAACCTTTATTTGACCCATCCATAAAACCTATTTTACATGAGAGCAAGGAGGATTACTTCAAGGCAAATACTTCAACAATAAACCATTTCTATGAAAAACTTCTCTTGCTCAAGGACAGGATGAAAACAGAGACAGGAAAAAAGATGGCGGAGAAAAGACATGCGTTCATGGAAGAATTTCTTGAAGAGTTTTTCAAGGAATGGAATTGTGGAGAATGAACTTAAAGCTCGTTCGTCCTTCACTCTCTCCTTCTGATTTGCTTGAATCCTTGGATTATTGAGCTTAAGCGAAAAGGAGATAGGCTGCTCCTTTGCCTCAGCAGGTAGTGGCGGTAGGAAAACTCTTTTTTACGGTTTCTGAATTCATCTATTTCTTTCTCTTCTACTACGGCATATGGAGCCCCTTCAGTGGGCTGTAACCGGAAACCAATTCTTGAAAAAAAATTCTGCCACTCCGGATTAGTGAACTCTTGAGTGAAAAGCCGCCTCCGTTTTTTCAACGCGTGTTCGATTGCATGGGCCACAAGCGCACTGCCTACTCCTGCCCTGCGGTACTCCTCGCGGACTTGGAAGTCGCCGCTTACGCCAATGTCTCCTCCCCTCAGCAAGCAACCAAGATGGGAGGTTTCATCAAGACCATGCACCGCTATTACCTTCAAGTTAGTTGGGTCCAATGCAGCAAACAAGTTGTGCTGGTGCATGGCGCCGTCAATTGGGTATTTGTGCGCCAAATGAATGAGCATTATTTTCATGCCTTTTCTTGTTATGCCAGTTTCAGCTTTTTCAACCCGCCAACTCACATGCCCACGAATATACTGGTTTTTTTCCAGTCTTGTAATTAAGGGGATGACCTGTTCAAGGTTGGCGATAACTGCTTCTGGTATCTTGAACCTCTTCGCATTAATTATTTTCGCCATGTCCTGTCACCAATCAATTTAAAAACAAACCGCGTTTAGCAATAAATGTACGGGTCCCAGTACCTGCAGTCGCTGGTGTCCAAACTTCTTTTAGGCAACCAGCACAACGGGTTTTTGAACACTCCGTTCACCTTGACTCCAAGATGCAGGTGCGGACCAGTTGATCTCCCTGTGCTTCCAACGTAACCGATTGTCTCACCCTTTCTTACCTCTCTTCCCTCACTCCCCCAATCAAACCTGTGCTTTACAAAATGGCAGTAAACAGTTTCTATTCCCTTCCCGTGATCAATCACAATCCCGTTTCCGCATATCGGGTCGCTTTCAGCGTGAATGATTCTTTTGATGCTGCCTTTTGCTACAACGGCTACCTCTGTGCCCTCCTTCAACGGAACATCAATCCCTTGGTGAAAACCGAGTCTTCTGGGACCGATGCAGGAGCTAAGCTTAGTTGCATAAACCGGCCATTCTAGTGAAAGCTCTGGGGCTGGAAAGAGTTGTTCCTGCGGATAAAAACCCAGTTTCAAAGCAAGGTTGCAGCAGTAGCTATCCCTGTTCTTGCAGGATTCCTTTATGTCGCCAACGAAAGCACATACGTCTGCGTTTATGAAGAATGAAAGAAACAACAGAATGACTGCAGCAGTTTTTTTCATGAAAATCATCTTGCTTTAGGCAAAGCGGCCGTCTCCCTCATATCCGTTCGTTATTCTTGCAACGTAATTCGTTGTTTCTCTAAAGGGCGGGATGCCATTGTATTTCTTTACATTGCCTGAGCCTGCATTATAGGCGGCGAGCGCAAGTTTTACATTTCCACGGAATTCCTTCAACTTGGCGGACAGGTACCTGGTTCCACACTGTATGTTCTTGTAAGGATCGTAGAGTTCATCAACATTTAAGCCGCAGGAACCTTTTGCAGTTGCAGGCATTAACTGCATCAACCCCCTTGCACCTGCAGGGGACCCAGCTTTGGGATAGAAGCTGCTTTCCTGTTTCATGACCCTGCAAATCAACTCAACGTCAACGTCCCAGCTCTTTGCGGCCTCAATAACATAATTAAAAATCGGGGTTCCGCCTACATCCTTTCCCAAGCTGTTCCTGCACAGTTTAATGAGCGGGTCGTTTGAGAAATAGTATGATTCAGGGGAAGGCTTTACGGTAGGCGAAGGAGTTGGACTGGGAGTTCCGTAGATGCATTCGCACGCGCTGCCTTGGACGAAAGGAGGAGAGACGCAGAGATAGCTGTTTCCAGGCTTGATCTTGCATTCTCCTCCAGGAGCCAGTGCTGAAGCAAAGAGAAGCAGGCACAGTGAGAAAAACAACAGCAAAAACCATTGGGCTTTCATAAAAATAGAATGGGAAAGCAATTTTTTAATGTATTTTTTTGGCCCTGAAACAACGTCACTTTCTCAAGAAGCAAAGGTAGCCGGTATGCAACAAGCCCTTTGTCTGCGGACGGCAGCCTTCTCTGCGAATCAGCATCTCCCGCAAAAGAGATTCAACTGTTTTAACGTGCTTCAACCCAATGCGCTCTGCTGCCTCCACAAAATCTTTTGCCTGCTCAACGTTAGGAAAATACCCGACGATCCATCCTTCTTCCTTCAACGCTTTTGCTGCGTGCTCAAGCACTTTCTCAGCATCTGCAAGATCAAGCGTAATCAAATCAATTTCGTTTTCCTCTACTCCATCAAAAATGTTTTTTCGTTTTATCTCTACAACCTCCTTCAACCCCGTTTTCTCCACGTTTTTTTCAGCCAGTTTTGCAAATTCTTCCCTCCATTCGTACGAAAAAACTTTTCCAGAAGGGGCTACCATGCTCCCTAAATAAATTGCGAGAAACCCACTGCCTGCCCCCGCGTCCACGACGCGGTCGCCGCTCTGGAGCCCAGTAAAACCAGAGATGAGTGCCGCATCCTTTAAGGTAATCACTTGCGGTCCTCGTTTGAGTTTTTTGAACAAGTTCGCCGGCAACACCAGGTTTTCATCTCCTTTCAGAGTCAGTCAATCTTCTTCAAACCCTGCCACCAACTATTTGAATCAGTGTCTTTAAGAGAATTAAGGAGTGCTTTCGCAGATTCGGTCTGAAGCGTTTTTGAAACGTTATTTATCCAGTCTTGCGCGTAATGAAGACCTCTTTCAACATATTCCTTTGCGGTAACCGCCATTTCAAGCAAGTCTGCATCCTTCGCTATAATGCCAGCTTTAGTGTTTTGGTATTCAGCTTGCTTCCATAATTCGAATATCTCCTTGCCAATGCCCTCAAGCTTTTCTACCTGTTCCTTCACCACCTTTTCTTTTTCAGCGATAACATACCGATTGGCTACCTTGTGAATGTCCCCCGTCCTACACTCTTCATTCTCGTGGAACACAACAATGGAACAAACTTCAAAAGGATTCTCGTAATTCTCCAGCTTTGCCAAAATGAATCCTATCTGAGCTGCTCTCAAGGCATGCTCTCCAACTGTTTCAGGGTTTTCTACCCCAATTATCCTCCATCCCTCGTGCTTTATCCTCTTCAATTGCCCGAGTTCAAAAATGAAGTTCATGATTTTCTTTTCTTCCATGCGCACTCCCTCCGTTCTGATTCAATCAGCAAAATAAAAAGCCTCGAGGGGGATTTTCATCAGGTGTTTTCTTTTCAGCCGTTCTTTTCTTTTACAAAAGAAAAGACGGGTTTTGAACCCCCGACTTCTTGCTTTCAAACTCCCTCTTTTCTCTCCCTAGGGTCTCTTTTCTCGGGAGAAAAGAGAGGCTAAGGTACAAGGCAAGCGCTCTACCAACTGAGCTACCGAGGCATACTAAAACTATTATAATATAGACGAGCTTATTTTATTGTTTGGGTGGATGGAGTTCTTGCTTGAGTTTTATGGCTGGGTGAGAAGATGGCGAAAGTGGACGACAGGCTGCTGAAGGAGCTTGCGAGGAAATACGATTATATGCCGGCTAGGATAAGGGACTTACTGGGTTTCCTGAAGGTGGTGCACGAGTTCTCACAATACTTGGCGAACAACCAATACTATTCAGAAGGCCTGAATAAGAAAGTGTTTCTCCTCGACTTGGATACGGACACGTGCCTGCTGAAGCTGGAAAAACTAAAACTGGTTTCTGAAAACCTGTGCGCTGAAGTAGAGAAGAGCCTCGTTGCCGGCGGGAAAGCGAATGTCGAGAAAAAACAGTTTGCTGATTTGAATGCATCAATAAATACGTTGGAAAAAGAGCTTACAGAGATCCACTCTCGCGCGCTTCAGTTGACTGAAGAGATTCGGACGGAGTCCAAGCAGAAGCTTTGAGGCGAGGGAAATGGTTTTAAAGCTTCATCCCAAAAAGGAGGCGGCTATAAAATTCGTGCTGAACGGAATGCGTGGAAAAAATTTTCCTGAAATGATTTCCAGAGTAGAACGAGTTGGAAAAAAAGCGATGAGGAATCCCCTAGTGCATTTCAATACGGAGACCGTTGATCTCAGCAACTTTCAGAACTTGGTGAAAAAACTAAGGGAGACGGGTTATTCGGTTACGTGGTCCCCGAACGCCGAGGCATCAAAACTTTTGTGCATAAACCACGGCAATCGGCCTGTGAGCCTGCTCACTCCCTCAAGGGTAGAGCTTGGCCGAACCCTTTCTCCAAGCGAGAGGAAGAGATTGTTGTTGGACTTGATAACAATCGCAAGAATAAAACCACCAAAACGCCCTAAAAGCTGAAAAAACCCTTGCAAAGCTTTATTTTCAAGAAAGTGCATGGTTTCCTTCCTTTTCAGCTGAAAACGAAAAGTTATTTATATGCGTTGCATTATATACTCATTCGCACCTCTGGTGCGGGACCTGGAATGTACGTCTATGGCGAGGAATTCATACTGTTATTCGTTGCATTCGCGGTAGGCGTATGGTTCGTTGAACGGGCATTCCTGGGGTTCGAGGACTTCGGAAGCATAATCGTTTTGGCAATCGTGATGGCGATAGTAGTTCCGAACGTCACTGTTTTCTCCGTTCCCGTTGGAATAATCCAGGGCGGGGACTTGATGATAATAGGCGCTTTCGCTTTCCTCGCATTCATTTCAGCCAAGTACTTGATTGGCACAGGGATTTTGGACACAATTGCGGCGCTTTTGATAATCTGGGTTATAGGCAGTTTCATTATAAGCATATTTTAAAACGCTGTTTCCTCCGCAGATGGAAGAACATGTTTTTAGTCGTTGAGAGGGGTTGAATGTGTACGCTTGTTTGAGTTGCGGCAAGAGATTCAAGAAAGAAGAACTGGATTTCATCCGTTGCCCCTACTGCGGTGGCAAGGTCTTCTTCAAGGAAACCCCGCAGGTGGCAAAGAAAGTGAAAACTGACTAAACTGGTTTTCATTTTTCTGGTGTAGACTTTCATCGGTAATACAAATGAGCAAGAAGAGGCATCCCCCCCGCAGGGGTTCGATTGCATTCAGGCCAAGGAAGAGAGCCGAGCGGTTAGTGCCGAGAATAAGGGCTTGGAGAAAAGAGGGAAAAGGTTTGATGGGTTTCGCGGGATACAAGGTTGGAATGACCCATGTTTTGGTAATCGACGACAGGGAATCTCCCACAAAGGGCCATGAAATAGTTAGGCCGGTCACAGTGGTCGAGGTTCCGCCAGTTTTCGTTTATTCAATCGTTGCCTTGGAGAAAACGCCTTACGGCCTCAAGGTTTTCACTGAAGTCCCCTGCGCGAATGCTCCCCGTGAACTGAGGAAGGTCTTTACTGCTGCAAAAAAACCAAGGAAGATGGTGACTGATTTAGAAAATAACTTAAGCAGAATCGCTGAATGCAGGGTGAAGGCATGTTCCCAACCCAAGAAAAGCGGACTGAACAAGAGGACGCCCGAGTTTTTTGAAATAGGGTTGGGTGGAAACCCTGCAGAACAACTTGAGGTTGCGAAGAGCCTGTTGGGAAAAGAGGTCTCTGTATCCGATGTTTTGAGCGAAGGGGAGTTCGTTGACGTCATCGCAGTTACGAAGGGAAAGGGATGGCAGGGGGTTGTAAAGAGATTCGGCGTGGCGTTGAACATCCACAAGGCAACCAAGGCGAGGAGGCACGGTGGAGCGCTCGGTCCAGAAAAGCAGGGGAAGGTCATGTATACCGTACCTCGGGCAGGTCAAACTGGTTTTCATAGGAGGACGGAAGTCGGCAAGAGGGTCGTCAAGCTGGGGAACAAAGCAGAAGAAGTAACCCCTAGGGGAGGTTTCATTGATTATGGGGTGACTAAAAGCGATTTCCTGTTGTTAACCGGTTCGATTCCTGGACCGGCAAAGCGTTTCATGATTCTCCGCAAGTCCCTTGAAAAAAAGGAGTTAAAGCCAATTGAATTGAGGTGGATTTCGCTTGATTCCAAGAAGTGAGGCCATGTATTTTAAACAGTGATTTGAACATGCGTGAAGAAAGTTGGTTGCATGAGTGATAAAGCATCTGTCATTGATCTGTCTGGCAACGCTGTAGGTGAAATGAGTTTGCCTCCCCAATTCTCCGAGCCTTTGAGGCCTGACTTGATTAGGAGGGCATGCCACGCGGAGCGGAGCTTGGCGCTTCAGCCTAAAGGAAGTTTTCTTTTGGCGGGCATGCAGAATAGCGCGGAATACTACGGAAGGAGACGCGGGGGGCACCGTACGACCATAAATACGGGCAGGAGCAGGCTGCCGAGGGAAAAAATCCCTAAGGGAAGACTCGGCAGGGTCTTGCAGGTCCCCCAAGCAGTCAAGGGAAGGAGAGCCCACCCACCAAAACCATGGAAGAAGATCGTAGAGAAAATAAATCACAAGGAAAGGAACGCGGCCATTAGAAGCGCTATATCAGCAACCAAAGAAATTTCCCTAGTCAAAGGAAGGGGCCATGTATATGAAGGTAACCTGCCTTTGATAGTTGATGCTTCATTCGAGGAAATCAAGCGAGTCAAAGACCTGAAGGGAGCTTTGGAGAAGCTCGGAGTGGAAAAGGATTTGGAGAGGACGCACGAGCGAAGAAAGAAGAGAAGCGGCAGAGCTGGGCTGAGGAAGGGAGGCTATAGGGTTCCGAAGAGCATTTTGATCGTAGTTGGCGAGGACAAGGGAATTTGGAAAGCCGCCAGGAATCTACCTGGAGTGGACGTAATAGGAGTGGACAAGCTTTCATCCGAATTGCTTGCACCTGGTGGCGAAGCTGCCAGGCTCACCATTTGGACTGAGGATGCACTCAAAAAAATGGAGGATGAAAAACTGTACCTGGATTAGTGTTACTGTGTGAGTTTGAAAGTTTGAATAACGAAGTGATTGAGATGGTTGTGATACTATATCCGCTGACTACGGAAAAAGGCGTTGGTGCAATAGAGAAAGAAAACAAGATCACGCTCGTTGTAACCCCGAATGCAACGAAAAAGCAGGTCAAGGAAGAGTTCGAGAAATTCTATGGAGAGAAGGTAAAGAAGATCACGATGCTGGTGGCGCCAGATGGAAGGAAGAAGGCAGTCATCTCACTGGAGAGGAAGGGAGCTGCATCGGACGTAGCAGCCAAGTTGAAGGTGATATGAGTCAGCTGATCCTTTAGTTGTTTTGTTGATAACGGTATTGTGACTGTGTGAGAAATGGGAAAGCCTCTTAGGCAGCAAATCCGGGGAAAAGGAACCCCTGCATATCGTGCACCATCCCACCGCTTTTTCGGTGACATAAACTATGAACCCCCTTCAAAGGAGGAGAGAGAGGGTGCGATCAGGGGACAGGTCGTAGAGTTTATTGACGACCCTGCTCGGAGTGTGTTGATTGCAAAAATTCTGTTGGAGGACGGGAGGACTGTCTACAATCTCGCGGTAGAATGCATTGGGATAGGCGACTTTATTTGGATAGGACGAGACTCTCCGCCGAAAGTCGGTTGCATCATGCCGTTGAAAACAATTCCAGACGGCTTGCCAATATATAATATAGAGTCCTTGCCTGGAGATGGCGGAAAGACTGCTAGAACAACCGGCGCTTGTGCCTACGTGGTAGCGCACGATGAAGAAACTGGTTTGGTTAAAGTTCGCCTTCCTTCAAAGGAAGTGATTTCATTGAGTCCAGAGTGCAGAGCAACCATTGGCGTTGCAGCAGGCGGAGGCAGGACCGAGAAGCCTTTCATGAAAGCTGGAGCAAAGATGCTCGCGATGGCCGCCCGAAACAAGTACTACCCTATCGTACGGGGGACTGCCATGTCGGCATACGACCACCCGCATGGTGGCAAGAGCCTCGGGAAGCCGAGTACGGTCTCAAGGCATACGCCACCAGGCAGGAAGGTAGGCCACGTTGCCGCAGCTTCCACAGGAAGAAAGAAAGGAAAAGCAAAAGCAGTGGTTGAAGGTGGTGGACCACCAAGTAAGCGAATGCGATAAGGTGTGTTGATGGCAAGAAAATTCTATTTCCGCGGAAAAGACATTGAAGAACTAAAGAAAATGAGCTTGGAAGAGTTCTCTAAGCTCCTCTCCTCTCACGAGAGAAGGACGTTGAAGAGAATGAGTTACAGGATAAGGAAGTTCCTGGAAAAACTGCGGCATGCTGCTGCAAAGGGAAAGGTGCTGAAAACGCACGAGCGTGAGATGATTGTTATCCCAGAAATGCTGGGGATGAGGATAAGGGTACATCAAGGAAACGGCTTCGTGGATCTCACTATCCTGTCGGAGATGCTGGGCAGAAGGCTCGGCGAGTTTGCGTTCACCACGAAGCTCGTAAAGCACTCTGGTCCTGGAGTTGGAGCAACGAGGGGAAGCAAGTCAGTTGACTTGAAGTAAACCAGTGTTGAGTCTGAGCGGGTGTATCTGGAATGGGTTTATACAAATATTCAATGGATTTCCCTAAAGAAAAGTGTGCACGGGCTCAATGCATTGACCTCAACGCTTCGTACAAGGACTTGGCTAACGTGTGCTCCGCAATCAAGGGCAAGGCCGTTGGTGAAGCGAGGGCGATTCTTGAAGACGCGATTAAAGGCAAGAAAGCCATTCCATACAAGAAGTTCTCCAAAGGAGTCGGCCACAGGTCGGAACTGGGTGGAAAGAAGGGAAGATACCCAAAGAAAGAATGCAGGCTTATGCTGGAGCTCTTGAAGAGCGCGGAAAGCAACGCGGAGTACAAGGGCCTTGATAAAGGAAAACTTGTAGTGAAACACGTGGCTGCCTTCAAGCAAAATGTTTACCCCAGATACAGGAGGTTTTGGGCAGGAGGTAACATCCTTGGCTATGGAAAGAGCGCGGTCAGAAGTGATTTCGTGACTGCACGCGTTGAAATCGCATTAGTTGAGTCAGATAAAGTAGTTATGAAAAAAGAGAAGAAGAAAGAAAGAAAACAAGCAGGGGCAGCAAGACACGGCGTGGGGAAAGAAAACAAAATTGAAAGGGATGAGCAAAAGCAGGTTCAGAGTGAACAAGCAACTCCTCCTACGGCAAATGCTCCCTGAATAAAGCGTTTCAAGAGGGATGGTAATGGGATCAGAACGAAAGATCATCAAAAAAGCGCTGGAAGACTTTGTCGTAAAAGAAGTTTTGATGAGCAGACTAAAGAAGGCAGGTGTTTCAAACATCATCATTCAAAAGACCCCTCTTGCGACTAGAATCACGCTCTACGTGAGGCGGCCTGGCATCGTCGTGGGAAAAGGAGGTCAGTCCATAAGAGAGCTGTGCGAGCTCCTGCAGAACAAGTACGACGTAGAGAATCCCCAGCTTGACGTGATTGAAGTAGAAAACCCAGATCTTGACGCGTTTCTCATGGCTGAAAAGATAGGCCGGCAGATTGAGATGAGGGGGTTTGCAAAGCAGCTCAGCCGCGTATGCCTAAACGACATCATGAACGCGGGAGCAATTGGAGCTGAAATAAGGGTCGCAGGAAAGATCGTGGGAAAGGGAGGCAAGGCAAAAGTGTTGAAAATCCGCAAGGGGTACCTGAAGAAATCCGGTGATTTGATGAAGCAAGTCCGGGTTGGAAGATACACAGCTTACCCGAAGGCAGGCGCAATCGGCATTACCGTCAAAATAGTTCCGCCTGGCGTAGTTTTCCCAGACAGCGCAAACGCGCAACTCAGTTTACTCAAGCCCCCTGCCGCAGCCGAAGCAGCGGTTCCTGTTGAAGGCCTAAATCCCGTAGAACCAAGCCTGCAGGAAGAAAAGCCACTACTGGTTGAAGCGGAAAAGCAGGCTCCCGCAGAAGAACGTGAAGCGCCACTGGAAGCAAAGCCTGTAAGGGAAGAGACTAAAAAACGAGTGAGGAAACGAAAGCAGGAATCAGGCGAAGCCGGAAAGAAGAAGGAAGGCGAAGGAGTGGTTTAAATGGCGAAAGCCTTTTGCTGCGGCAAAGCCTTGGGAAAATAATTATTGAAGTGATTTAGATGGCGATCATAAAGAAAAGCGAATTGGTTGGCATGAACACCTCCGCGTTATTGGAGAAGCTTGAAGAACTTGAGCTGGAGCTCAGCAGGGAGCGAGGAGTAACAGAAAGCACTGGAAAGCCTGCAAATCCAGGCAAGTTCAGAGAAATGAGGAAGCTCGTTGCCAGGATTAAAACAATTCTCGCACAACGCGGGCAAAGAGTTTAATATTTGAAGAATGTTTCGTTCGTCAAGAGTTTTGCTCTCACGAGGCAAGCAGCATCAGAGACTCAACAGAAAACAAGAAATTTGGTGAGTATTGGGCAAATCGGTTTGAATTAAAAAGTTTAAAAGGAAGAAGACTAAATAATATTAGGTGTGGCTTAAAAAATGACTGACGTTTGCGCCGTTTGTGGACTGCCGAAAGACATCTGTGCGTGTCAAACCATTGAGAAGGAAACCACGCAAGAGATTAAGATATACAGCCAGAAAGAACGGTTCAATAAATACGTTACCATCGTTGAAGGGCTTGAGCCAAACGAGCTAGTCGCGGTAACGAAAGACTTGAAGAGGAAACTCGCGTGCGGCGGGACCTGCAAGAACGGAAAAACAGTTCTCCAAGGAGACCACCGCGCGAAAACGAAAGAGTTTCTCGTGAAAATAGGCTATCCCGAAGAAATAATAAAAGTAATTTGAAACCTACGTGTGATGCTTGTGAGGAAGAAGCTTCCTCAAGACGATCCAAAGAACCCGTCTCCTAGTG
>JACRGE010000020.1 GCA_016212465.1 Microcaldota archaeon | reverse complement strand
TTTTCCTTTCGTTATCTCGCGCAGCCTCCTCCCGATTAAAATCATTTCCTCGTCGCTCGCATTCTTGTCCCGGAACTGAATTACTTTCACGCCTCCCCTCAAAGCAGCACGGGTCATTTCACGATGACCACGCGATGAATCCGTGATTACGTGCAGCGTCTTCAGTTCTTCCATCGTAACACTCCCCCCACCAAATATCATTATTTAGTTTTGGTTCTTAAACTACTTTATGCAACTTAGAGAGCTGGGTGAGAGAAAAGTTATTGAAGCGGTTAAAAACCTTATGGCAACCAGAAAAGACAATTTTATCTCGGACTTCGACGAAGACGCAGCCATTTTCGAATTCGGTGGAAAAAAGATGGCCATAACGACAGACATGGGCTTTTTCAAAACCCATTTGCTCGTAGAGGATGCAGAAAGCATTGGGCGAAAGATAGTCACTTCCTCAGTAACGGATTTGCTCGCGAAAGGCGCTCTCCCAAAGTACCTGCTGTTGAATATCGGCGCTCCTGCAGAGCTTGAAATGGATATTTTGGAAAAAATGTATGGCGCGATGAGTAATGAACTGCAAAAATATTCCGCACATCTGATTGGGGGCGACACGAACAAGAGCCCCGAGTTTTTTTATTCAACCGCTTTCCTCGGCGAAATTGAGGGAAGACCCATTCTGCGCAACGGCGCGCAGGAAGGCGATTGTATTGTTTTGACTGGCCCTATTGGGAATGCAGCAGCCGGCTATCTGATGCTGAAAAACAAACTAAGCGGTCCTCAAAAATTCATCGAAGCGCAACAAAACCCTCAAATCGATTTCGAGTTGTGCAAAAGAATTTGGCCGCATGCGAATGCCGGCATAGATGTCTCGGACGGGCTGGCATTCGAGCTTGGAGAAATCGCGCGGTTGAGCAAAAAGAGGATAACAATTGAGTGGGAGAGAATCCCTATTGACAAAGAGTTCCTGCATTTTTGTGAAGCAAACGGCTTTGATCCTGAAGAGCTGGCGCTCCATTACGGGGAAGACTATCAGATAATTTTTACGACACCACAGCCCACTGAAGGCATCGTGGCAGGTAGGGTAGAGGAAGGCGAAGGTATTTTCCTGGAGAGAGGCAACAAACAAAGGAAACTGGCGGCAAAGGGTTACGAACACTTTGTTTCCAACTGAGTGGAGCATTGGAAAACAATTTATGTGGAAAAGCAGTAATGACTAAGCATGATTAATTTTATTCAAATGCTGGTGAGCGAGTGGATTTGTTTTCTGCAATCACAGAGTTCGTCAGGAATTACTTCCTCAATCCGTTGGAGGACCCTCAGAAGTATGGGCCGTTTAACCCCGTGAATACCCTGGCTTATGCTGCGATCGCACTCGCCGCGATCTACCTTATCTACAGGCTCATCAGGCAGCTGGGCATTGAAATAAACGAACAATTCTTCTACTCCATAATCCCATTTGTTTTTCTTGGCAGCACGATCAGGGTGTGCGTGGATGCGAAAGTGCTTCCGCGCGAGCTTTATCTAATCACGCCAGGGATTTATGTTACTGTATTCATCGCAACCATTTCCTCAATTCTGTTTGCACTGGCGCTCCAGAAAAAAAAGGGCGTGCATTTGGCCAAAACAGTGAAGGCCATTGGAGTGATGCTGGCGCTCACTGCACTTTTTTTCTTGTTGATAAAGACTGGCTTTAGTTTACCAAACGTTAGGTATGGTGTCATGATTATTGCACTGGCGCTTGTTGGGGTTGGGACCCTTGAGCTCTTGAACAGAGTGAGGAAAAAAACAAGCGGGAATCTGGAGAGAATGACTGTGCTTTCCCAAGGATTTGATGGAGCAGCCAGCTTTATTGGAGTTCAGTTCGGTGGTTACGCAGGGCAACACGTTGTTGAGAATTTCATTTTTGGCTCAATCGGTCCTGTTTTCTTCTTCTTGATCAAGGTAGCTTTTGCAATATTGCTTGTTGAAATAGTTGGAAGGGAGCTGAAGGAAAGCAGAGAAAGGGAAACCCGGGGATACATCCTCTTGATTATAACTGTTTTTGGGCTTGCACCGGGCCTCAGGGATTTCCTTAGGATAGTTTTAGGGGTTTAAATGGAAGAAATCGCAGTTACCTCAAAAAAGAAGGCAGAAGCGGTGGACATAACGGAGGAAATTGAAAAAGTGGTTGAAAAAAACAAGTGGAGAGAAGGAATCCTGTTCATTTATTTACCTCACTGCACCGCTGCCCTCTTCATCAACGAGTTCGAGCCGAACATAAAGGAAGATTACGAGAAGTATTTCACTGAATTAGAAAAAACGGATTGGAAGCACAACGAGATTGACGACAACGCAGCTGCACATATCGGAAATGCAGTCATGGGAGAACAAAAATTCGTTTTCGTGCAAGGAGGGAAGCTCATCCTTGGGACGTGGCAGCGAATAATTTTGATGGAACTTGACGGACCAAGGAGGAGAAGGATACTGTTGAAGTTCGTTTCAGTGAACTAGCTGAAGAAAAGCCCGTTCAAACCACTTGATTCCTCAAATTTTCTCAAGAGTTTAATCTCGTCAAATCTCATAACAAGCATTTCATTTGTAAAGTGAACTGTCGCTTGCTTCAAATGGCCTCCTACTACTTTTCCCGCAGAATCAGCTAAGCAGGCGTGCACGTGAAAAATTGGCTTTCCAGCTTTTAGTCCGATGTTGCCTTGCAATGAAACCACTTCAAGAGGCCCGCCGATTTGATTCCTCAAATAGCCTTTTTCCCGTCCCATATAGAATTCGAGGGTAACCTGACGCATCATCCCAATAGAGCACAGAATGATTCCAGATGAAATTTCGTGCTCTGCGACTGCTTCACCCAGTTTTTGGAAGAACTCATCTCCGTCCTCAAACCTTATCATGATACGCCGCCCCTCACTTTTCGAAATCATTTTCTCACCTTTTTATCCCCCTATTTTTTTCAGCACGCTTATCCTTTGACAGCAAAACAACCCTTGAAACAGGATGGTCGTCGGAAACCAAGTAACCGCATTCACCTGCAAGCTCGGTTGCAAAAGCATTTATTTCCTCGTGCGAAGGCATGACCTCTTCCGCAAGCCGGCGAATGGATGAGCCAACGTGCATGTATGCTTTTACCTCAACGTAATCCACTCCACTTCTTTCTATCAGCTCCGCATACTCCTCAGGATGCTCGAAGTTCAATCCCTTTACGAGAGTCACGCGCAGGGTTCTCCTGGTTTTGATTGAATCCAAGAGTTCCAGAGACTCGCTCAACCGCTCCCAGCCTCCCTTCACCAAGGGTCTGTGAACCCTTGAATAAATTCGTTTGTTGTAAGAGCATAGGGAGACGTAAAGTTGGGTGGGGAGAGCTTTTTCATCCGCAAGCTTTTCCAGCATGGAGGGGTTTATTCCATTAGAGACTAAAAAAGAAGTCATTCCCTTCTTGTTCAGTTCGCGCAGGAGGTCAGGAAGACGGGGATATAAGGTTGGCTCGCCTGCAAGGGAAACCGCAGCCTGGCAAGGGTTTTGGGCTTCCCTCCACTTCTTCAACTCGGTTTCGGGGTTTCCTGGAAAGCCGTTAAGCAATTTCCTTTGAGCTTGCACAGCTTTCTCAAGAAGGTCGTTTGGCTCATCGACGTTCCCAGACCATCGTGGAATCGTGATGTCGGTGTTTCTCCAGCAGAACAAACAACGGTGGTTGCAGAAGGGGAGCGCGGGAGTGAACTGGAGGCACCTGTGGGAGGGTATTCCATAAAACTTTTGCTTGTAGCAAAAGCCCTTGCCTGTGATACTCAACTTTGTCCAGTGGCAGACTTTCACTGCAGAGTGCCCGCCAACTATGACATAACCCGCTCTCTTGAGTCTGACAGCATCCTCTGGGGAGATCAGGGCGTGCATGAAAACCAGCTAAAAAAATTTAGAAGGAGAAGAATATAATTATAAAAAATTTAAAAAAAATAAAAATAAGAAAAGTTAACGCCTTTTCTTGGGTGCCTCGGGCATTTCTTCTCCGCCAGGCATCTGGCCGATCGGAATCTCCACGAAGCGCACGTTGTCGCCTTCAGTTGTGTAGATGATTCTTATGACTCCAGAAACCATCTGCGCGTCGTTGAGCTTGTCCATGAAAGCCAGCGTGGCATCCTCTTTTACACCTAATGCACCTTCGAAAACAGCATCAACGGGGTTGAAACCCTGCTTCTTCAATCCTTCAATGACCTTCATTACTTCATCCTTTATCTTCATTTGAATCCTCCCCCTCTCTTGAAGCATCAACTGCTCAAACAGCAATAAATCAATAAGTTGGGGGTATTTAAATATTGCGTGGTGCGTGGGCTGCGCGCAGAACATTTAGACCGATTTTATTGCTTACATTTTGTCAGAGTGCAGTCGGCCACGAGCATCTGGAGAGGATATTAAAAAAAATGAAAAGGTATAAAAAGCGATGCAATGAAAAGATATTTAAGCGTTTATAAAGTGAACGTATTGTAAGTCGCGTTTACAAAGAGGAATCAAAAGCGCCTCGCTTGCGAAAAGAAGGGTTGAGGGAACCTTGGTTCCTCACACGTTTGCAAAAAGGAGGATTGAAGGAACCTTGGTTCCTCATACGGGTGAAAAACATGGTAAAATACGTTATCGCTAAACAATTGTCTGGAAAAAGGATTATAACGACCGATGGGGAGGACTTGGGTAGAGTAGTTGACCTATACTTCAATGAGTTAACCGGAAAACTAGAGGGCATATTGGTTGAGCCTAATCCTGATTCCACGCTTGCGGCAATGGCTAAAAAAGAAGGCGGCGGCCTCATCACAGTTCCCTACACTGCGGTGCTCAACGTCAAGGACGTGATGGTCGTAGACAGGAGAAACCTTGCACAATAAATTCACACATTCTTCTAGTTTTTTCAGCGCTCCAATTCTCAAGTCATTCTTTATTCTCAGGAGTTTTTAGAACAAATGCGTTTTCTTTTACTACTACCTTGAGTCCTCCTCTTGAGGAAATTGCATTCAGTTCCCGTTCAATTACTTCTTTAGATACCTTCTTTTTCTTTAAATCCATTGCTTTCTCCAAAAGCTCTTCAACTAACTGGTAACGCCCATATATAAAATCGCCTTTCTTTCTGGATTCGATGGCTTGTTTTTCAAAGAGTGCGAGAGCATTGCTTTGCTCAGCCAAAGAAAATTCTAGTTTTTTCAGCTTATCTTCGTAATTCATCACTTTCGGCTTCCCTGCAGTCAAAGGTTTTGCTCGATAATATTCATCTAATGCTTCAGAGAAAGAAAGAGCTTTTCTTGCAGAAAGCCGGGAGAGTTTGGAGAGAGGGAAAGGGGAGTATGCAACTGGAATACTGCCTTCGTAATAAACTGTTGGGGCGGGTTTTTGGTTGACGAGTGCCCTTATTTGCTGAACAAGGTTTGCTTTGCCTGATTCAGCAAGCTTGGTTGGATCCGCGTCGAATTTCAGGCCGGCCCTGGCGCAAGCCTCTTCCAGATAAAAGGGGGAGATTGAAACAGTTTTTGAAAGCGCTGGAACTAGTTTTCCCTTCAATTCAACCAAATCATTTTCTTGGAGTTCGAACGGTTTTTTTTTGGAAACAGGGGGAGGCAAGTACTTTTCCCTGGGCCGAATTCTTCTTGCCGAAAAATCCTCTTTCTTATATGGCTGAATGATTGAATAACTGCAGTCACATAGAATTACATTCCCTTCCTCAAGCATCTCAAAAACAAGAGAGTAATTTCCGTTTTTTTCAAAAGAAAATACCACCACCCTGTCGAAATTCAGTTGCTCCACTCTTTTCAGAATGGCATTCTCAAGGTATTTCCTCAACAGCATGACGAATGACGGAGGCTGCTTGGGGGATTCTTCAATGAATTTTGTTAAGTGCATTCTCTTTCCTAAATCCACGATTAGATTGAATTCAATTGTTTTATGGAATTTGAGTCGGAAGCGTCCTGTAGAGAGTTCATAAACCTTGTTCAACCTGGCTCCAACCAAGTGCTGGAGTTCGCTTACCAGGAGATAATAGTCGAGGTTGCTCATCGTCTGCATGCTGACCGCCGGAACATATTATGGATAGGCAATAAATATTTATTCAAAGGAATAAAGAAAGCGGGAATAACATACCTGAGGTAAACCTTAAAAAGAAGGACTCAAGACGCCCGGATTACCTGTAGGGGGATGACCTTGCGATCAAACTCTGCTTTCGCTAATGAGACTGCTCCGATCGTGCCTTTTGGAACCTTTATCAACGGAGGCGCCCCCATCGAAAGTTGTAGTGCTCTTGCTCCAATCAAGCGTGCTTTCTCATATTTGGTTAGATCACCAAACTTAACTCTCATAGAATCAGATCCTCAAATGGATTCAGCGGGTTTTAACGTAGCAATACTATGGTCGTTGGGATTTTTAAGCATATATCTGGCATCGAGAGCGTCCAATAATTCTGGTTTTTGTGCTGGCAGGGATTCAAATTGAAGAACATTTCCCCAAAAAACACCCTAAAACTTTCCTCTGAAGCAATTTCACACTTCCACGCCCTGAAGAACCTCGCGGTTCCAAACTGCGAGAAGCCAAACAGCGTTGACGGGGCTTCTCACAGTTTCCTGCACCTCCCTTTTTGGTGTGGGAGTGTGTCGTCAACCGCACTTTTTGGGGCAATCTCGTCTGGCACCAGCAGGCTCACAACAGGGCACTCAGTACCTTAAGGAGGCTTGGGTGCTTCAACAACACCTTTGCTACAACGGACTTGTAGTTTCCATCAAGAACTTTTTGAAGATCGTCTGCAGAGATTTCTCCAATGATGTTGCTGTAGTCATCGTCATTCAGTTTCTCTAACACTTTTCGCAACAGGAGGCGTTTTTCAAGCTTGTTTCCTTCCCTTGCATCCCACGCCATCTCGTAATGCATTAGGTGCTTCTTGGAAAAATCTTTTTTCTGGAAGGCCTTGACAGCTACCCTCCCTGCTATAATACCAGACTCCATGGCCAAACCAATGCCTCCTCCGTGGGTTGGGTCAACCAAATGAGCTGCTGTCCCAATCACCATGAGGTTGTCTTTCACTTTTTCCTTCACGGGCTCTCCGACGCTTATCACTCCTCCTTTCACCTCAATGACCTCTGCTTTCCTGAAGCGCTCGTTTTTCTCAATAAACGAATCCAACAACTTTTTAGGGTTTGCTCCAGTCAAACCTCCGACGCCGATTCCAACGTTTGCAAGTTGGTTTCCTTTAGGGAATACCCACGCATACCCCCTCGGTGCAATCGAACCGAAGTAAAGCTCAATCAAATCCTCACAAGGCAAGTCCGCCATCTCGTATTCTACGCAGGTATCCACATCATAGAGGGTTGCAAGAGACTGAAATCCAGCTTCCCTTGCTATCCTGGCTTCCATGCCCTCTGCTGAAACAATCAAATCTGTTTTCACCTCAAATTCCTCTTCCATGTGCTTCAAGCGCATTCCAGTAAATCTGCCGTCTTCCTTTATGAGAGAGGTTGCCATGGTTCGCGCGAGCACGTGCGCACCTGCCTTAGCTGCTTCAACTGCAAGGTATTTGTCGAAAATCTTTCTTTCCAAAACAAAGCCCGTTGTATGGGAAGCCCGGATGCAGAGGGACTTGCCATTTGGAGCGAATACAATTGCTCCAGATATCCTTGCACCAATGCACGCTGAAGGAATTCCTTGAGGCCAGACTCTTGAAACCCATGCGTCTCCAATGCCTTCGCCGCAGCGCACCGGCGAGCCAATTTCTTTTTTCTTGTCCAAAAGAAGCACTTCCATGCCGCCCTCTGCAGCTATTTTGGCGAAGGTACTTCCAGCAGGCCCGGCACCGACCACGACTGCATCATATCTCTCCATCAGCCTCATTCACTCACCAATCAGATTATCGTGATTGCCTTCAGTGGACAAACCTTTTCGCAGGCTCTGCAACGAGTGCATTTCTTTTGGTCGCAGATTATCCTGGTTTCCTCCAGCGTAATCGCCAAAACTGGGCAAACGGAAACACAGCCCCCGCAGTAGATGCACTTCCGCTCATCGAGCCTGAACTTTTCAATCTCAGACATTTAACCACTGTCAAGCAAAAGAAGCAATATGATAATGCAAGAAAATTTAAAATGACATGGCACTAAAAACTTTGCAACAGACTTAGACCAGAACAGCGGGATACTAGGGGTTTATTTAAAGCAAGTACAATAAGTTTTACAGAGACAAAACAGGAAGGATTACTTCAATATTTTTAACAAATAAATAATTAATAACTGCAACACCGTAATGGATTTTGTTGAATGGGTGCCGGGATGATTGCAAGGAGTTTACATCGTCGCTTGGTCCTCGTTTCCATCTATCTGTTTTTATTCACTGCTGCAATTGTCGGAGCAATCAACTGCATTGACTCCGATGGAGAGCAAAACCCCAGTATCCGCGGAAGCTGCTTGTCCACGGACTCTTTGACATACGGCGCGGCTATAACCTACTTGACAGACTACTGCGTGAATTCCAGTGCAGTGCGCGAAGCATATTGCTCCGAGCGCGGTTGCAGCTACCTTACGGTGCCTTGTCCTTCTGAGCAAGCCTGTTTAAATGGAGCATGCAGTCTCTCAAAGAGTGCATATCCAACGGGCTGCGTGCGAGCGCCGCCCTCAGTCGCAGTATACCCTTACCGGCAATACAGTTATTTCCGCCAAGGCATCAGTTATTCGGTGGCAATAAAAAACAATGACAAGCAATACTGTACACCAAGCATGATAAACCTCTTTCACCTTGCGGGTGATGCGGGAAACTATTCAATGGAGAAGACTGTTTATCTCGCGCCGAATCAAAGTACTGTAGTCAACTTCAGCGTCCTACCTTCAGCCAACGCTACCCCCCACGTGAATCATCTGTTTATTATCTACGCAACTGCAAACAACCTTTTGGGCTATGGAAGAGGGTATTATATAATAAGCGAGGGAAGGAACGCCAGTATAAACCCGCCAGTCGAACCAACCCCATCAAAGGGGATGCAGTGCAATAGCTCTCCAGCTATTTCTATAAATCCTGGAACTCAGTATGGAACGCTCGGCCGAAGTCTCGCGTACATTGTGAATGTCCAAAGCACGGACAACAGCAGCTGTAGCCCTAGCGTATTCAACCTTACGCCTGCAAGCATCCCTTATGGGTGGCGAGCTGTGCTCTCGGCTTATGCTCTAAAAATGGCACCAGGGGAACTCAGGAGGGTTTTCTTGTATATGACCCCACCAACGAATATCAAACCCTGTGGCAGCTACTATTTTGGGGCAACTGCAGTTAATTCAATGGGGGCTTCAAAAACTGCTTATGCGATATACGAGATCGGCGGAGTAAATGCTTCAGTCCAGGCTCCGTCAGGTTATGCCGCAGGAAAAGCAAGTCTTGTAATCTACTTTCCCGAGTTGGACGCATTCACGACAGCACTAGTGATGGTTATCGTCCTCATAGCCTGCTTCATAATCTATTACTTCCTGCAGAAAAGAAAACAACGCAAAAAACAGGCTCAAAAACAAGTGAAAAGAAGGTAGAGTTGGAGAGTAGATCACCTACGGCGTTATTGTTTTGGATGCAACTGCGATGAGATTATGTTCTTGCATCTCAGGAGAAATTCCTTTTCAGACCCCTTTTTTATGGATGCTCCTGCTGCTATCGTGTGACCGCCACCGAAACCGATTCCATAAGCTGCTTTCTTCATTGCAGTGGTCAGATCCAATCCTTGCTCCACCAACACCCTACTGCCTCTTGCAGAAACCTTTATGTTGTTGTCCTCGTCTAAGCTGAAGGCGATGATTGGCTTGTTGCGCTTCACCAACCCCGAGTTGAAGTAGGTTCCTGCAATGCTTCCTACCACAGTAGGCGGAACTTTTCCTCTTCCGTCAAGGAAATAGAACGCCCCATAATCCGAGGTTTTTCTTTTCGCAAGCGAAATGCCGTTCCTGATGAATGCTCTATGGGTGTTGAGTATTTTCTTGGCCTCCTCGAAAGCACCGTTTTCATGAAGGCAGACTCCAATACCTACCTCCGGCTGGCCATGCCTCCCGCAGGCGTTCAAGAGAGTTGAAAACTCATATGCATCATAGAGTTCTGTGTTCTGCTTTTCCCTCAGAAAACAATAAACGTTTCCAATGAGCTCCTTGACCACGTCCTCACTCAACCCCTTCTCGTAGCAGTAGTTAACCAACGCGCTTACGAACCTCCTTCTCTGGAATACGTTCAAATCATAGTAGTGCAGCCAACGAAAAACCTTTTTCCCACTCACTTCGGTTTCTTCCCTCAAGGGAATGCCGTTTTTCTCAAGGAAAGCCGCGCAAGCTTTCTCGTCGTTGGTGAGTCCAGGTAGATAAGGTTCAGCAGAGTAGTTGAGGAACCACACGAGGGGCCTTGAAACCCTGCCAAAGATCTTCAAGTCTTTCGTCACAAACACAATCCCATTTTCAAGTGCCTCGTCTAAAACAAACTTGTTCAGCCCCGTAAAGCCGCGTTCCCCGCCATAATTGTCCTGCATATCACCGACTGCACCAACTACTGCGTATTCACTCAGGTCAAAACCGCATTCGCGAAAGCACAGATAGGAAACAGTGGAAGCGGACGCTTCGTTCACACCACTGAATCCGAATTGATGGGGGTTTGCGTGGAACTCACTCTTGGAATCCTTTTCAGGCTGGTGGTGGTCTATTACTACAAATTTTTTTCCCACAAGCTCCTGCTCTATAATGTTCAACATACCCGAACCGAAGTCAAAAAAAACAATTTCCTCGCAGTTGCTTTTTCCTATTTCCTTGATTGTTTTCTCATCTCGTTTTCTAAGGATATTGATCTCGAAGGGAATACCCTTTCTTTTGAGTGCAAGTGCGCCTATTGAAGTGCTGGAGATTCCGTCGGCATCATAGTCTCCAACGAGGAGGGGGTTTCTGAATTCAAGGACTGCTTTTCCAACTTCGCTGGCATGCTTCAAAAATCCATTTAAATCTTTTTGCCTATCCATAAAAAACACGCTTGCCAGGGAACTAGAAGTAATTCAGTAAATTTGAGGAAAAACATTATTAGATTCCAAAGATTTAATACTTCAGTGATCAGGTGTCGAAAATCTCCGAGAAGACCTTCAATAAGATAGCTGAAAGCGTACTCGGCTTGTTGTACGATAAATTCCCGCTTTCAATGAGCACCGTTGAGATAGCTGACGAGCTGGCAAGGGACAATGAATTTATTGCAAGGGTGCTGAAGTTCCTTGAGTCAAAGAAGTACGTGGAACGACTTGAGAAATCCAATTCCGGTGTCTCATACACGAAATGGATGCGATGGAAGCTAAGAAAAGAGATAAAGGCAAGATATGATGAAGCCTAATCATATGCGTATTTCCTCACCCAACTCCGGCACGATGACCTCAAACTGGTGCCTCCTCTTTTCCGAAACCAGCTCAAGTTCTTCCGCCAACTCAAAAGGCTTTCTTCCTTCGCCGTGCACGAGAATCACTTTCTTCAAACCATCGGTCGAGCGCACGAACTTTACCAGCTCCGAATGGTCTGAGTGAGCTGTAAAAGGAGCTAGGTCCACTTTCATCTTCACTTCAATTTCATGATCGTCGATTTGAACGCTTTTTTCTCCTTCAAGAAGTTTCCTGCCCCTCGTTCCCTCCACTTGATAACCGACGAGTACAATCTTGTTCTTGCGGTCACCAGCCATCTTTTCCAAGTATCCGAGGACCGGTCCTCCGTTGAGCATTCCTGAAGTCGTGAGGATTATCGCTCGCTCGGTCTCGAACACTTCTTCCTTGTTCTTCGTTCTTGGAACCAGGTAATACTTGCTCTTGAATGGATCGTCCTCGCTCGTCAGAATCCTTCTCTTTATCTCATCCTTTAAATAGATTGCGTTATGCCTGTATATCCTAAGCGCTTTGTTTATCATCCCATCCAAAAAAATGGGCGTCTTCTCGAGCCCACCAGAGCGCAGGTAGCTTTCAAGGGTAAACAATATTTCTTGTCCTCGGCCTATCGCAAAGGTGGGAATCAACACCTTGCCGCCCTCATTAAACGTTTGGGTGATGGAGTCAATCAACATTCTTCCAGCTTCCTTGGCGGGGATATGTTTGTCGCTCTTGCCGCCATAGGTGCTTTCCATTATCAGAACGTCTCCACTCAAGTCAGTTCGAGCGGCTTCAATGAGCCTTGATGGCCTCGTGTTGATGTCGCCGGTGTAAATAATTTTTTTTCCGTCCATTTCTACCTCGGTAAGGGCACTGCCTAATATGTGGCCTGCTTCCCGCAAGACAATTTCCGTACCCCGGTCATATTCTAGGATGTCAGTGTGTTTAAGGCACTTTATCACGTCCTCTTGGGAATAAGGCGAGAAATCCTGTTTCAGCCTGAGGTAGTCGGCAAGCAACAGTTGAATGAGGTCCCTAGTTGGCTTTGTGGTGGTTATTTTACCATTGTATCCGAAGGCGTACAAGGCAGGCAGGTAGCCGGAGTGATCCAGGTGGGCGTGTGAGACGACTACGCGGTTAATTCTTTTGATAATGCTCCTGTCCAGCAAAGGGTACTCCTCGTTTTCGCCTAATTTGACTCCGCAATCCAATAGGAGGTTCTTGCTTCCCTCGACAAGCACCGCGCTCCTGCCGACTTCTCTTGCTCCTCCTAGAAAATGTAGATACATTACACCACTCAAAAAAACAGGGCGTTTCCTAAAATATATCGGTTTTCTATTTAATTAACATGAAGTAGAGGTTCCTCCGGCATATTTTTCAAAAAAAGCACGTTTCTCAGTTCAAATTGATTTCAGCTCGTAATTTAACGCTTTTATTACTTGCCTCCCCTAATTTTCTGAGACCCGGGGGCCGTCTGCATTCTAAAAAATGGGGAAGGGGGATTTGGGAAGTGGAAAATGAACAAACGGGAGAATTGGAGACTTGCAAGACAAGACTGGCTTTTTATAAAAAAATCATCGAAAAATACGAGGAGTTCATTAATTCAAGCGAAGAGAAAACCATCCCCGAGCTCAAGCTGATGATAAGCGACTCTGATGAAACCATAGCGCAATTCAAGAAGGAGATACTTGGCCAGCTAGGCGTTCAAGAAGCATCTTATTCATATGAAAGAGATTTTCTCAAATACGCCGAACGGACCTATTCGCTCGTCCAATCATTCCATCCAGTTCACTCGGACATCTCGGTTTCGTTTTGGCTCAGTTACCGGGATACTGCTGAGCTGAAAGCTGCTGACTCGTTCGACAAAGTACTCTTTCTATGCTCCCTGCTCTTGGCAGGCGGCTGCAAGAATGCAAAGATAAGGGTGCTGGAGATGGAAGGCGGCTTCAAACACCCTGTTCTGATCTTCTTTTTTGCTGAAAAACAGTATCTCTTCGATCCCTCGCAGGAATGCTCTGCATTTACTTTCCAGGGGCCTCTTGAAGAGATCCTGTTGACGTTCACGTACGAAGGAAGAAAGTTCGTGAAAAGCTTGTATGAGTTCAACAGAGAAGACTACTTTGAATTCGAGTAATTGGCTGAGCATCTTTCAAAAGGGAGATACTGCCTCAAAGAGTGCGATTAATGAAATTGCTTTCTGCTTGCGACGAAAAATTTTAATGCGTCTCCAGAAGCATTGTGATTTCAAAGCGTGCATGAAGCTCGCAAAAAACCTGAATTACGGATGCTCTCCAAAAAAATTGAAAAGTGAAAAAGGAACTATTTCTTCTTTTCTGGGGCTTTTGACTCTGCCTTAGCTGGAGCTTTCCTAGTTCTGAGATCGTATATGAAAACCACTAGACCAAGCAGAATCAACAGCTGCAATAGCATAGTAATGACGTCCATCCCTGGCAAGGATGATGAGGCTGCAAGACCTGCTTGGCCTGAACCACTCCCGGTAGGCGTGGTTGCACCTGCAGCCAAGCCATACATCGCGTAAGCGCTCCTTGAAGCACCAGAGTATGAAGCCGTTGCCTTCACCCCGAAATAGTAGTCGCCACATGGCCTGACGTTGGCAGGCGAAGTCACATAAACAATAACCTTCTTCAACTCGCCTGGAGAAAGCCTTACTGAATACGTCGAAAGCCACGTCCTCCAACCGAAGGGAACGCTCTGGGTCATGATACTGAAATACGTTGCATTACACCCCTTGTCGTCCATGCTCTGGATATTCACGGTATAATTCAAGGTCTGGCCAAGCAAACCATACTGAAGAGAAGGAGTAATGGAAACTGAGGGGGCTTTGTTGCATTGAACTGAAGAGCGGACGCACGCGCCGACAGAGCAGGTGTAACCAGATGGACAAGTGACTGTTGAATTCCTGCACGCGCCAGCAGAGCAGTAGAACTCCACGAGCTGAGAAGAGCTGAGGCAGTAGTCATACAGAGAGTACCCGTAAACGCTAGAGTAACAGGAGCCTCGAGTATAGATGTTGTATCCGCCATCTGAATCAGTGCAGTTCGTCACGTTAGTTGAAGGAACGCACGCGCCATTCAAACAATTATATCCAACGGGGCAGGTCGTGTTATAAGAAACACAGCCGGGTTCTGCAACACAAGTAAATTCATGCAAAACCGTTGAGGAAGCGCAGTAATCCGTGCCGCCCCAAGGAGCGCAAGTGCCTTTGGTATAAACATTGTATCCTCCATCGGAATCAGAACAGTTTGAGGGTATAGGTGAGGGCGTCGGCGAAACGGAAGGAGAGGCAGTCGGAGAGGGAGAGGGAACCCAAGTTGAAGTCGGCGTATAATTCCATGTGGATGTGGTCGTGGCGTTTGTATAGTTTTCTCCAAATACGTTTCCGCTCAGGATTAATAGAACAACGGCGACGGAAAGAAAGGGCAAAAAGAGCAGACCACTTTTTTCAAACAATTTCATCAAGATCCCTCCGTGAAAAGCATATAATGATATTCCTTAAAGAAGGTATTAAAAAGAGATTTAAAAAACTATCTCTTAACGCGTCTATTCAATTTTTGTGCGATAAAATACTTATTTTTATAAAGAAAGAGTGAGAAGAGGAAATCAACCTTTTGAGAACGGGACTACCCCTGTGATCTCAGGGAGATTTGGATTCCAGGATATGGCTGGCTGCAAGTAGGACGTCTTTCTTTGTGATGCTTTTTCTTCCAGCGTGCTTGGCGAACAACCGAGCTTTCTGGATGAGTTCTTTAGCATTGTCTTCAAGGATTTCACTCAGCTTCATGCTAGCCCTCTCGTCCACTCTCTCAGCCCCTGCCTCGCGGATGATTTTGTCTATGTCAAGCAAGGGAAAAACGCCCTTCATATTATTACCTTTTTTTGCCGCCTACTGAATATTTTACCTAATAAAGGAATACATGTAGTTGTCAACGCTTATGAAAACCTCGTCGTTCAACACAGAGATCTTGAAAGCTGAAGTGCTTTTTCCCAATTCTTCAATCAAGTCCTTCAACAGCGTCTTGTTTGCAAATTCGCGGTCAACCGCTTCTTCCATGAAAAACACCTCCTTTAATGCAGCGTGAAAAGGTTTTTTATCTTCTGATTAATGTAATAGATGTTCTTCGGCCGTTTTCCAACCTGAATCCGTTCGACAGAGATGAGGGGAAAGGGAACAGTTGGCTTTCTCTCCTGCTCTGCCTTGTCCCGTCCCTCCAATTGCCTTAAGGCATTGAATGCAGTGTCTTGCTTAAAGCTGGTTTTTTCCAGTATCTCGCTCAAGGAAAGCCCTTCGCCTGCAAGTAGAATACTCATAATTCTTTGCTGCGAGGGAGAAAGCAGGACCCACCAGTCCGCGTGAAGCTTCGTAAGCATCTCCTGTTCCTCCCCCTTCCCACCCTGCGAATATTCAATTGCTGACTTCACAATCAGGTCCTCTTCTACGAGAGTTGGTTTCGCTTTTCCTAGTGCCAGGCTTGCGAGATAGTTATTCAATTCATCGAAGACATATCGTGGAGTCAGCAGGTTTTGCTCGGTGTAGATGCTTTGAAGAAAAGCCGGTGGAAATGGATGCCTCTCTCTTCCGCCAACTGCACTTAGCCTATGGGAGATGATTTGCGTCATTTCTTCTTTTGAAAAACTGCTTCTGTGGAAGATGTTGTTCTCTCCTACGAGCTGTAGAAGAGAGTCAGGGAAATTCTCCTTGCCTAGAGCAGATATTACGAGCCGCAGGTTGGGAACCTCATCCAGCAAATACTTGAACTCCATGTGCATATCCAAATCAGCTAAGTGCGCTTCATCAAGGAAAAAAACAGTTTTTTTGCCTGAAGCCTTGATCCTTTCAGCCAATTCCTTTCTTGAAATATCCGCTTCCTTTTTCCTAAACGCAAACAACTTGGAAAAAAAGCTTTTTTCCTTAACCGCTCCTGCCTCTTTCGCCAATTCGTACAAATTGCGAGGCGCCTCTTTAAAGAATACAACAGAAAATTCTTGGGGAGGCAGAGAAAACAAGATGTAATAGAGTGCAGAAGTTTTTCCGACGCCCTTTGGACCAAGCAACATGCACGCCTTCGTATCGAAAGCAAGTCGTTGGAGGATGGTTGCTGCTTCGAATGGGCAGTAGTACTTTATAAAGCTTTCTTTGTCATAAACCCTTAAGTCCTTCACAAAGGGGTTTTCGCTCCAACCCAGTTGGCTGAGAAGCTTTTCCTTTGCTTCGAAGATCGCAGCTCCCTCAGGCATGTTTCCACCATTTTCCATTTAACGCTTTGCCCACTGCTGATGGACGTCAGCTTCTTTTCCCAGGTTTTCTCGCAAGAAAAGCCTGAACGCTTTTGCCCGAAGGCAAACGGGTTAGGCGATTTCAATCCGCCTTCACAAACCTCTTTCATTACATGAAAGCCATATAAAAAGATTTCGGCTTTCTTCCACTAATATAAAAGACGCGTAAAATTCCGTAAGAAATTCATAAACGGCTAAAAAGCCGAATGTCTTTTACAGGTAAAAGTATTGTAAAAGCAATGTAAAGGGGGTGTTTTCAGGTGATTTTCAAATGTTGAAGAAGGAAAGGAAACCGCAAACATTTGAAGGGACAGCTCAAAACCAGCCGGTGATTAATGATGGGGGCAGGTTCAGAAAGAATGTTGGGGCGGAAAAGCTATGCGGTGAAATTGAGGGCTTCTCAAGAGCATTCGAAACGGTCCAAGGGTTTTTGATGTGGGCAAGCTCGGAATTTAAAAAAATATAATGCGGACGCACTAAGAAATATTATGCAAGTGAAAATAATCCTGCATTCAAATTTCAGACGCACAGGTAATCATAGAACATAGAAGTAATCGTATTCAACGCGTGATTAGTGCGGGGTCAGTATTTGATTTCATACTGCTCAATGAGGCCCTTCACCCTTCCCTTCAGGTAAAACCCGTAGGCGAGCCCGAAGAAAATCCCGCCGAGGTGCGCCCAGTGCCCTATTGGTGAAGTGGGGTTGAAGGAAGCTGAATACTCGAGGAAGATCCAAAATAACGCGGCAGTCCACAATGGAAGCGGCATGAGACCGAAGAAGAACACCAGGAGGTTCGGCTCCAGAACCGCAAGGCAACCGAGTATTCCGAAGATCGCACCGCTTGCACCTAAGCCTGCAACAGAGGGATCGTAGGCGGTAAGAAAAAACGTGAGGTTTCCAGCGATGCCTGCTGCAATATAGAGGAGAAGAAACCTCTTGCTTCCTAGCTTATGTTCAAGCAATGGACCGAACATGAACAAAGCAAACATGTTAAAAAAAATGTGCGTGAAATCATAGTGGAGGAAGGCCGAAGTTAGGAACGTCCAGGGCATCAGAAGAGCGTGTGCAGGCGTAAATGAGAAAAGCGCCAAAAAAGAACCGCCGAACATGATTTCCAATAGGAATACGATCAAGTTCAAGACCAGCAACGCGAGCCAAACGGCCATTTGCAGCTCACCTCTTTTCCCATTTTAAGCCAAGCTCTTCAAACACCTGCACCAGCTTGTTCCTCTGCTCCTTCGTGGTGCCTTTTCCATCTATCACTGCCAACTCCACATCTTCAACGGTTTTTTCAACTGCTTGAGCCACCAGCTCCTTTTCAATTCCGTCCAAAACATATTTGGGCGCAACGTGCGAAAATGCGTACTCTCCCTCCAGTTTTCCAAAGCAGGGACAGTAATGACCCCCGCCAAATCCCAAGGACACTTTCCCTGCTTCCCGCTCGTAATTCCTGCATACGTGAAGAACTGCTTCCGAAACCAATTCCACTGCAGCCTCGTTATTCCATTCCTTTTCAGTACTGCCCACTTCGATGAAGATGCATGGATGCTTCAGCGCGGTCGGACCGTGGTGAGAGCACTCCAGAAAGGGATCGAATCCCTCAAGCCTGTTTTCACTCAAGAATACAAAAGCGCATTTGATTGCCTTCGCGCTCGTCAACGCGAGTTCCTTGGGGTTTCCTCCCACTTCCGCGTTAGCATTCCAGTTTCCTGGCGCGTGGACTGTAAGACACGGTTTTCCGCTCTCCGAGCTGTGCCTCGAGGCGAACACGAACAAGTCGGATGAAAAGAAATGGCTTAGGTTTCCAGAATCAACGGTTTTATCTTCAACCTGCACGAGCTTGATTCCTTTCGCGTCCCAAACAAAAAAACCCATTTCCAGCTCCCTTTCTTCAAACCCGTGGTTTTCCACCAGTGCTTTAGCTATATTGGAGCCTGCGGCGTCCTGAGTAGAATAGAATATGATGGGCATGCGAACCAAATATAAAAGGCAACGAAGGAATAAAATAATTTCACAAAGTAAAACATTTGGTAAAATGATAAAAAAAGTATTTTTTAAAAACAGCCGTGGGCTCACGCTGGCGGGAGTGCTGCATATTCCTAGGAGGAATGGTCCGTT
The DNA here is from genome assembly GCA_016212465.1 of Microcaldota archaeon. Classification (GTDB taxonomy): domain Archaea; phylum Micrarchaeota; class Micrarchaeia; order Norongarragalinales; family JACRGE01; genus JACRGE01. The sequence continues at coordinate 25,500 of JACRGE010000020.1, read as the reverse complement.
CCCGACTGTAGTGCTCTGCCATGGCTTCGGCAGCAGCAAAGACTCGCCTGAAAGAATCAAGCTTGCTGAAAAACTGGCGGAAAGGGGATTCGTCGTGCTGCGGTTTGATTTCACTGGAAGCGGCGAAAGCGAGGGCAGGTTTGAGGAAAAAAAGCTTGAAGGACAAATAGATGACTTGAAACACGCCATTGATTTCATTCAAGCGGATGCGTTGGTGGATGGAGAGAGGATCGGAGCTTCAGGAAACAGTCTTGGAGGCGCAACCTGTATAATAGGGGCAAGCAAGGACAAAAGGATTAAAGCACTTGCAGCAGTATGTCCTGTGGTCTATTTTGATCCCGACAGAGCACTCCATTATTTGGTGAAGGACGCGAAGCACACCAGCACAGTGGATGCAATCAAAAAATAAATTGCCCCCTACTCATAATCCACGGAACCAACGACGAGCTCATTCCAATTGAGCATGCTAGAAAATTGTTTGAAGTAGCCAACGAACCCAAGGAACTCGTTGAAATCAAGGGAGCGGACCACAATTTCTCCGATGAAATGCATGAGAAGGAAAGACAGTCTCGCATCATAAAATGGTTTGAGAAATGGCTGAAAGTGAAACTTGGTGAGTCGTGAAAGGGGGCTCCTGAAATGGCGAAGATAATCCTCGTTCGAAAAAACCACCCGAATGAAGCCAGCGCAACAATATCCTCCAAGGGGATTGTGGCTGGACTTGAGAAGCGGGGGCACGAGGTTGAACTTAAAACATTTCCTTACAGACACAGCGTTTTAAAGAGATTGCTTTCTGCAACTCCAAGGCGGCCTTATGTTAAGTATATATCACAAAGAGAAAGAAATTGGTTTGAAAAAATCAAAAAAGATAATCCTGATGCAATTGTTATTGGCATCCACAATTTTGTTTATGTTCCTGAACCAAGTGAAAAACTGGGTGGAAAAATAAAACTACAGAAAGGCGATACAATAGCTGCAATAGCTGGAAAAAACCCCGCGTGGCTTCTTGGAGTACCAGAAATACGCGGCGAAGTGCATGCAAATATAGAAATTCCTGCAGTATACAGGATTCCTACACGACTTGAAGAGAAAAGAAGGACATTGTTTGAGGCATTGAAATCAAGGTTTCGTTCCTTTGAAAGAATTGAGACCGAAGCGTTACTTGATGAATATTTGAAAACGGTTGACATAAAAGCTAGTCGGGAGGCAGGTTTGATGGGTGAGAAGATGGAGGAAGCGATTGTAGAAGGCATTCACGAAGATATTTTGCCAAAGTTTTTGAAAGGGAGGAGAAAATGATTTCAAGGTTGAACGAAGAGGTTTACGATAGGCAGAAGAGAATTACTGGTTGGAACCAAGAAAGAATCAGTGAGCAACGGGTTCTAGTAGTCGGAGCAGGCGCCTTAGGGAACGAAGTAGTAAAACTGTTGCTGCAGGCGGGCGTCAACAACATCACGTTAGTGGACTTCGATTCAGTTGAGGCGGCGAACCTGAACAGGTGCATTTTCTTCGAGGCGAGTGACGTAGGAAAAACGAAGGCGGAAGTGATCGCTGAAAAGGCAGTCTTGATAAACCCTCGAGCAACAATTGCACCAATCTTGAAAAAAATTGAGGAACTACCTGAAGAATTTTATGAAGGATTCGGCTTTGCATTCAGTTGCCTTGACAGCTTGGGTGCTAGGCTTCACTTGAACGCACACTGCTACGCCAAAGCCGCCCTCATCGACGCAGGCATAAATGGCTTGATGGGAAAAGTTCAGGTGACGAAAGCGCCTTCTTCTTGCATTGAATGTTCTGTAAGCGAAGAAGACTACAAGGGAATGTGGAAGAAATACTCCTGCAAAGGTGAACCCCTTGATTTCCTAGACCCAAAGACGCCCGCTCTTTCAACCACGAACAACGTAATCGCAGGGGTCCAAGCAAACGAGTTTGTAAAGCTTGCTTTGGGAATGCCTGAAAAAAACACGCTGGTAGGACGATACTTATTCTACAACGGCTCGACTGAAGAGTTTAGAGTCTATGAGGTGATCAAGAGAAGGGGCTGCCCAGTCCATTTATAGCCTGGGGGGTTGTATAGTAAATGGGTTTTTCTTGCACCTTTGGCTTTGTTGTTTTAGTTTGAGGTTGTAAGCCTACGAGTTAAACAAAAAATCTCCAACGTGCGCGTAAATCAACAGTATGGGATCTGATGAATTATTAGACGCCCTAGCCCAGTAGAAAATATTTATTAAGAAGATAGAAGTAAAGATGAATGGGGCGGGAAAATGAAGAGAGTATTCCTTGGAATCCTGGTTTTGAGTTTGTTGCTGTTTGGTTGCTTGAAACAACCCGAGAGGATGCAGACGTCCACGACCGTATTTACAACTACAACTGAAATTCTGACTACAACAACAATCCAACAGACTACGACCACCACCGAAGTTGTTACGAGCACTACTACAGAAGCAGGCTTGGGGGGTATCAAGGAACGGTTTGAACGCACAGTAAACGAATATTTTGCAAATGTTTTTAAAAATAGAGTAGTCTTTCAAAAGGTTTCATTCACAAGTCCGTCATATGTAACGTATTATGAGGGGGAGACTAGCACGGTAGAAAACCTTACGCACGTAAGCTACAAGTTCACGTTAAGAAAAGCTACAGAAGACGAGGGACAGTCCTTGGGCGCCATTTTCCCAAGCAGTTACGTGTTGGAGATTGATGGAAGGCAAGCATTCTACTCCAAAGAAGAGGAAGATACGCCGGCAGAATCCACGAAACTGAACGTGCCTTGCGACAGCGCAATGATCTTCCTCATAACAGAGATAGACAGCAAACGAATATCTTACAACGAATTGAAGGCGTTTGCTGAAAAGATTGCTGAAATCTGCCCCGCATAATTCTCATTCAGTACTGGCTTTAATCGAAGAGAGGCTTTATGTCTTTCACCGCTTCCTCGCTTTGTTTGTTTAAAAGCAGTTTTAGTTTCTTCCCGCAGCGCACGCAATAACCTCCACTATCAAGCGATGCCTCATAGCAGTCCCGGTGATAAGCCGCTCCACAAAAGCAATGGCCGTATTTAGGGTTACTGGCCCGTCCAACTGTTGTCTTGAATTCCGTCTTGCATAACTCGCATTTTTCCTTTCCATCCACCACAAGCGGTTTCATGAGCTCAACACTCGGGGGCGGTTCTGGTTGTTTTTGTTCTTGCTTCTTAGGCGTTTCCTTCGTTTCTTTTGGGCCGTATTTCTCAAACGCCTCAAATACGTCTATTCTGTCCTTCGTCTCTTGAGACTGTGCCACCTCACGAGTTTCTTTTGCTGCCTCCTGAACCCCTGTTTCTGCAGGACCCGGTTCTTTTTCAACTAGCTTTCCTTCTTTGAGTTCCGCCACTACATCAAGTGTTTTCTGGCGTCCCTCTTCTGTCCTCGCACCTGCTTTTTCATCTCTTTTCTTGAACGTTAACACACAAAAATCGTATCCCTTGACCCCAAGCCGGATTACAGTTGAGTCTGAGGCGTCCTCAACAAGGAGCTTTCTGTTTATGAGTTTTTTAACCCTCTCCTTGAATTCCGCCAAATCAACGTTCATCCATTCAGCTATCTTCAGAGCATTCTTTTCTCCAGTGTAGAGTGCGTGAAGAAGGTCTTTGTCGAAGCGGTCCAAGCGCATCCTCGCGCCTTTTTTCCTGGCCCGAGCAACTACTCTGGTTTTCTTCTTTTTTTCCGACCTTGTTTCTTCACTTTTTGAAATGGCTTCGCCAATGGGTTTAACCTCGTTGTGCTGTGGAGCTTCCATTTCCATCACTTCTCTGTAAATACAGCAAACGAAACCTCGTGACAACCACCGTTCTTTAAACGGAATATTCTTTTAAGTGATTTATTGCCTGCGCATCCGGTTGGATCAATGACCATTGCAATGTGGAATTCCTCTGGAAAATACTTTTGCTGGGTTTCTAGGTCCTGTAACGAGAGAAAACAACCATATCCTGGATGAGAATGGCACCATCCCACAATCAACTTACCTGCTTTCCTATTGCTTATATCGGCAGCTATCTCGGCAAGCGCCTCTTCAGTGAACCTGACTGAAACGGGAGAAGAGATGTTTGGGGCAGTCAGGTAATCCTCTACCAAGACCCATTGCCGGTCCTCAAAGTGGAATGCATCACCAACCAACAAACCCAGGGCCTCCAAATTTTTTTCCGCCATCCTCAAACTATGCGCGTCAGCTTTTTCAATAGCCGCCTTGGCCAAATAAACGTCGTACATGCAGTCGCCCAAGAAACAAAATCAACTTTTGAAAAATGCTTTTATTCTTCTTCCAATTTTTTCCAGCGGATTCATTTTCTCTTCTTTTTCAGCATGAATCTTTTTAGCAAGTTCTTTTGCATCCTCGATTTCTTTGGGAGTCCACTCCTTCCTTTGAAGGGGGAGAACGTCTTTCGATGCCTGTTCCCTCTTCTTCCTAACTATATCTGGCTCTTCATGAATCCCCTTTGGCAACAAGAGAGAGTAGTCTACAACTTCCCGTTCCTCGAGTACCTTTGGTTTTTTGGGTGGCTCTTGTTTTTCTTGAGGCGGAGGTGGGACTTCTGGAGCTTGTGTTTCCTCTAGTTTTTCTTCAACTGGTGCACTAGGGGATTCCTGCGGTTCTTCCTTCTTCTTTTCACGCAACTCTACGACCCTCGGCTTGTCTCCCACTGAACCACCACTGCAGCCAATAGATATACTCAACAGCAGTTATAATAATTTTTTAGGAGTATTATGTGGGGTGATGCGATGGAGGAAGGAGAGTTCACGGTCATAGTTTCCCACGCTACTTCAGGAAAGGAAATCGTGGTGGCAGTAGAAAACGCGTTTACGATAAGCGCTGTTTTGGAAGTCGTGGCTGAAAGCCTGCAACTAAAAGACCGCCACGTGCTTGCAACCCAGGATAAGAAGATTCTAAACCCGGAACTCACAGTCGGCGACGCGGGGCTAAAGGAAGGCGACACTCTTTTGCTTATGCCCGACCCAACGGGGGGTAATTTTTCCAATATTGCGAGGGAATGAAATGCCCCAACTCCCAGAGGTGATTTGGAAGAGAAGATTGGAAAGCGAATTTGATGAAATGAAAAAATCCGGCGTAGCATTTAATGTAAACGAGGAAAAAACGGATTATAGGCTAAGGTTTGTTGGAGAAGGGGTTGAAAACTCTGGCAACGAAATAAAAAAAAGATTTACGCATGAGGTAAGAATCCTCTTGAGGAGAGAATTTCCTTATGCTGGGGGCGTTGAAGTCTATTGGACCACCCCTATTTTTCATCCCAACATTTCCAAGGAAGGGCTCGTGTGCATTCAACTCCTTAAGTTATGGTCTCCTTCCGTTTCCGTCAAGAACATTGCGGATGGTTTGAAGCAGCTGCTCGAAAACCCGAACCCAAAGGATCCTTTAAACAAGGAAGCGGCGGAATATTTCATTTCTCTGGAAAAAGGCACGCCTAAATCAATTGAAAGAAAGCCTAGGATTGTGTGAAATGTCAAAAATAATTTTGGTTACGAAAACCCACGCCAATGAAGTGAGCGCAACGTTGTTCGGCAGACGTTTGGTCAGAGAACTTCAGTCAAGGGGCCATAAGGTGCAAGTAAGGCAATTGCCGAGGGAATATGGACTATTTTATCGCCTCTTGAACGCCCCCCCTGAAAAACTCTTGAGGATGGAAGGGCAGTCAGAGGAAGAAAAGGGATGGGTTAGCAGGCTACACAAAGAAAATCCTGGTGCGTTAATTATTGCGTTGCACAACTGCGGTTTCAAACCAAAAGAGGGGGGCAAACCAAATAAATTTTCCTTTACACTAAAAGATCACGATCAACTTAAGTTTCCCAATGATTATATCGTTTCGGACCCATATGCTATAAAATACCCGCCTTCCTTCAGGCCCCAGTATGCTATTGAAATACCTGTGATTTACAAAGACCCTTCGCGGGGGACTCTTTTGGCAAGGAAACAGCAAGAGATCCGTGAAGCTTTTGGGGGTATTTCGAATGAACGCGCTCAGAAGCTTCTTGGTCGTTTGCGCCCTGCAGACTTAAAGGCTTCAAAACAAGCGGGTTTGATGGGTGAACTCATGCTCAAAACACTAGCAGAGTGCATTGTTCAACAAATCCTTCCGATATGGATGGACGAAAGAGAAGAGAAAAAATGAATCAAAGACCGCGCGTGCTGGAAGTGAAGGAGAAACAGTTCGAGGAGCGCAAGCCTCCTTCGGAAACGGAATTCAATTTCATTGAAATCTTCGAGCCAGAAAAGAAAAAAAGAAAGAAAGGATTGACGGAGAAAATTAAAAGAATCCTTGGGTTGAAGGAACCGGATTAAACGCGCCAGTATTTCCTCGTACGAATGAAATCCTTCTGCGCCTGCAGCAAATCCTTGTAAAACCCCTCGTCGGTTCTGTGCATTCTTGCAAGAATCCTTGCACCTACGTCTGGTCCAACGCCATAGGTTTCCAGGGCAAGGAGCGCCCGTTTTCCATAAGAGGAGATGAGGGCTGTGATGCGCAGCAGTTCACGGTACTTTCTTCTTTCCTCAGCAGTCAATCCACTAACTTTCCTGCGCTCCTCCTTTTCAAATACTTCCTTAAACTTGGCTAACGTCAGTTGATTGGAAGAGCAATATGGGCAAAAGATCTTTGGGCTAAAGTCATTTATACGGCGGGTAAATGTTTTCTTGCAGTAGGTGCACAACAACTCAACGCGTCGCTCCAAGAGATTGGCTCTGAAGGTTTCAATGAGCTCTGAAGTGGGCTCTATAGGCGCAAACAATTCCGAGTATCCCTCGAACTCAAGAAAATCCTTGCTGATTGGCGAAAGGCCCTTTAAGGAATCGACTACTTCAAAAACGATTTCACCCATTCCAAGCCTTTCCAGGAAATCGCTTACCTCGTTTAAACGCAATTTCTCATGATACAGTTCGTTTAATGCCTCGTTGAAGACTGGCAGGTGCTTCTGGGATTCAATGATTCTCTTTAGACTCACTTCCTTGTAATCCACGTCTCGCCTAAGAAAACCGAATCGCCGCCCTACTGCTATGAACTTATACCTGAACAAAGAGGTGTTATGAAGGACTGGCTCTAAGATCTGCCTTAGTTTATTGGGTGGCATTTCCTTTAGCAGCTTACAGAAATGCTCTGGAGAAAATGGTTTATCAAGCTCAAACAAGATTGAGTAAGTCGAAGAACGGCTGCGTACCGGATAGCCAAGCTCTGAAGCGAGGAAGAGGGAGAGGATGCGGGAGAGCGTCTCGTTCTCTCTGCTTCCCAGAAAGGAGTGAATGAGGAGGAAACGTCCTTGACGCTCAAAAAACACTTTTTTAGGCGCAGGAAGAAAGAAAGCGGTTTGTTTCAGCGCAAATTCCTTGATTCGCTCTATTGCGCTGGAATTGCAACTGTATTTTTCCTTTAAATCTGGTTCTGACAGTTCAAGCGACTCTTTAAACAGTTCGGCAACTTCTTGAGCTACTTCGTGAGTAACTGGAATTTGTTCACCTTCCCAGTCTGGAATCGCGGCCCCAAGGTCTTCTGTTCGCTCAACATGAATCTGATCTTCCTCTATGGACAACACCTTCCAGGGTTTCCCGCGGGTTATGAATGAAACGCCTTCAGCTAGGTATTCGCTCACAAACCCTTCGTGCAATATTCCAACATTCCGTCTTGTTGCCGCATCCTTTACGAAGAACTTTTTTTCATCAGGAATCATGGAAATGTTTTCGTAATAATAGAGGAGGGTGCGGCTGTTTTTTGTCAGCCGATTGTCCCGCACGAAGACGAGGCCTTCGCCAGCAAGCTGTTCCGCCACCTCCTTGAACGCCTCGAATTGCAGATTCGCGTAAGGATAAGCGCGCCTCACCATCTGAAACGCTTTCTCCAATTCAATTATCCCATAATCAAGCGCCATGCCTGCCAGCTGGTGAGCCAAGACATCAAGCGCGTTCTTCTGGATCTCAAGGGGCTCTAACTCGTGTTTCTTCGCCTTTTCAGCGATTACAACGGATTCAACGCAGTCCATCGGATTAGAGGAGAGCACTATCCCTTTTGGAATGAGGTGGGTTCTGTGGCCGCTGCGTCCAACGCGTTGAATCAAACGAGTCACCTGCCTCGGCGACATGTATTGAATAACCAAGTCAATATCCCCAATATCTATGCCGAGCTCGAGGGAAGACGTGCAGATGATTGCCTTCAACTCCCCTGCCTTGAATCTCTCCTCGGTTTCAATGCGGACTTCCTTCGAGAGCGAGGAGTGGTGGACTGCAATCTTTTCCTTCAGCTCTGGAACCTGGAACAAGCGGGAAGCAAGGGACTCTGCTGTTGCTCTAGTGTTCACGAAAATCAGTGTTCTCTTGTGTTCCAATACTGCAGAGGTTATCCTCTGGAGTTTTCCAACGGTTTCTTGAGAAAAATGGAGAATGCTGAACGGCATGCTCTCCTTGCCCAGGGGGGGCGACTCCACAGAAATCTGAAGCTCTCTGCGAAACCCTATTTTCACGACGTTGGCGTCACGCGAAAGAAAGGAAGCTACTTCCCGCTCGTTTCCGACTGTCGCGCTCAAACCAACTATTTGAATCTGGGGGATGGCTTTTTCTTTTAAACGCTCGAGTGCAACGCTTAATTGGATTCCTCGCTTGCTCTCAAATAATTCGTGCACTTCATCGATCATGACAAACCTCACGTTTTTCAGTGAGTCTTTGAGTACAGGAGCTACTAACACGCTGCAAAGGGTTTCGGGGGTTGTAATAAGGAACTGCATGGGCTGGTCCCTCTGCTTGCGCCTTTGGCTCTGCGGGGTATCACCGTGCCTGACGGACAGTGAGATACCAAGTTCGCTGCACCAGAAGTCTAAACGCGAGAGCATGTCCCTATTGAGCGCCCGCAGGGGAGTAATATAAATGGCTTGAATACCCGCCGTTTCTCCCTTTTCTCGCAGATCCAGCATCTTTGAAAAAACAGGCAAGACAGCTGCCTCGGTTTTTCCATACCCGACTGGAGCGATGATCAAGGTGTTTTTCCCAGCCAACACCTCGGGAATCGCCTTGAGTTGGATTTCAGTAAATTCCTTGAAGCCCTTCATTTTCGCAGCCTTAACAACCTCTGGTCTAAGCATTTACATCACTAGGATAACATCGAAGGGGGCACGAGTATGATTACGATGGGTTGATTAAAAATGGTTCCAGAGTTTTTCGGTAAACCGCTGATTAAGAGGTACTGGGTGGAGGCATGGGCATGTATTTGAAATTAGAGGCAAAAAGATAGCGTTTTTTCAGAGGGGGGGAACGAAAATAACGAAAAGCGTAGAGAAAACGAAAAGTAAACTGCGCTCCACAGGAAGAAAAGTGGGGTCCAAGTTCCCGTTTAAATGAATTTAAGGAAACGTAGGGGGTGGTGTGGGGATTTTTTCAAAAAACAATACAAAAAATCAGGGAATTCTTTCATTTTCACGCTACATGGTGTGGGATAATCGTTTATACCCAAGATTAATTTGGTGCGAAGGAAGCCAATGGCCAGTTAGACCCGCCCGTAACGAGTCGCATGTACGATTTCCAGGTCTGCGGTTAAACGAATATTGGGTGTTTTTTAGTTAATATGGGCAGATCTTGTGAAGAGAAAGAAAAAAACCACTAAAATACTGGGGTTTGTGGCATTTGGGCCGGAAAGAAAAAAGAAGGTCTTTTTTTCAAAAAAATCATGAAAAACGCGGGAAACGCCTGCAATGGGCTGATTTCAAGGAAAATGGGAGAATCTTGCAAAAAATCATGAAAACCCGGGGCAGATTGCAAAGCGAGCATTATTTTGCGTAGGCGCCTAAGAAGACCGGTTCGGAACAGGAACAGGCAGGTTTCATAGAACGGCCAGTAAAAAGCTGAAGAAAATACTGGTTGGCTAACGTTTTTTGTTGGCGAATACCGAAAACCTTATAAATTAGGGTGCATTTCTTGTATATGTTGTTTATTTTGTTTATATAATATACTAAGTAAATTTTCTTGAAATTTACCTCTGAAAAAACAGGTAATGCCATGACAAAATTGATAAGGGTTACAAAAAAAATATATGAAAAGTTGCACGCGTTTGCAGGCAGGATGCAGGCGAGGGAAAAGAGGCCAATTAGCCTGAACGAAGCGATAGCAGAGATGTTCAAGCAGCTGAAAAACACTAAAAAAGTTCGTACCCATATGAACCAGCAAAAACAGCCTGAATTGCCTGCCGAAGCAGGAAAATCTGCCCAAAAACAACCCCATATCAGAAGGGAAATATTCTAGAAAAAAGGGAGGGCGGCTATGCAGAAAAAACTAAGGGCGTTTAGTGAAGGCCAGACGAGGGGCGTTGGTAGAAAGGCATCCTGGCTTTCGGGAAGCGTCGGAAGCGCATTATCTTTGGGCCAGCAGTTGAAAGGAACGGGGGTTCTTAAAGTGGCTTGGGAAAACATTAAAGCAGCCAAAGGCAAAGAAATTTGATAAATAAGTTCATACGGATATGAACGTTCAAAGAAAACTAGTGAGCACATGCAAAGGGGATTCAGTCGGATGGAGAGGGAGTATGAGTCGAGGATGAACCAGTTAATCACGCGGCTTCAGAAAAGCGGATATAGAATAGATCATGATGCCTTGTTTCATGAAGCAAACAGCTTGCCATTAATTGTTAAAAAATTCGAAAGAGAAGAAACGGATGTTGTTGAAGCAACAGCATTGGAGTTGACAGAACGCAGGATGTTGGAGACAAAGAAATTGCGCCAGTTTTTGGAAAGCCGACGTAGGACTGCGGACGACAACTTGCTCAAGCTGACCGGCGCTATTGAACGGAAAGGACATGCTATTGCGACCAGGTTGCCTGACGAGCATGGCGAGTGGACGAGACGCGTTCTCTCCGAAGCAGAGGCGGCGGCTGCTACAAGACTGCTCAAAGGGCACCTGAATTTCCTTGAAAACAGAATAGAAACTCTACGGGCGCTTGAAAAAAGGCTATTGAGCATAAAGGTCCAAAGCGAATAGTTCGGGCAGTTATGAACAAAAAACCGGCACCAAATAATCAGAACGCCACACACCATTGTAGTATAACAAAAGAGAACACAAAGCTAAATACACCAAAACAATAAAACATTCAGCATACCTTACAACCCCGCCTGGCGCCCTTCGTTACATTATTTCATTATTACAGAGGCTTTTTTGGTGACGGTGGAATGGGATGGCGAGCTTTTTAGCCCAAAAGAACCAAATTCCCCGATTTTCGCGCCAGCGTTACACCACAATAATGTTTTTATATCTAGAGCGCATAACGCAATTACATTGAAATGGTGTTTTAAGGTTGTAGGGATGGCATACAAATTTAGAATAATCAAGATACCAAACTACTCAGTCATAAAGGGACTTTCTGGACGGAGTCCTTTTTGTTATCCTTCTCAGCGCCAAGATACGATTCCTCACCAAAAAGTTGGTCCGGTTCTTGGAATAAGATCTGGAGAAAAAGTCTTGTTTTTTGCAGGAGGCTTTGGAGACTGGGCGCGGGCGATAGCGGATGAGAAAGTAGAAGTGCACTACACAGACGTGTTGAAGCAAGTTGTCGGCTGGATGAAACGCTCAAAACGGAAGGGAGGCGTTGCAAGCGTTAGGACAAAAGACGCAGTTTGGCTGCCAGAGGAGCGATGTGACTGGGTGGTTTCCTTCGAACCGGTTCCATTAACCGGTCGTGCGCTACCGATAACGATGCTGAGGGCGTTGGTAAAAAGCAAGGGAATGAAACTTGTTTATTCTCCTAGTGGAAGAAACTTTTTTCCAGAGCCCTGGAGAATCTTAAGGCGATTATTAAATACAGTAAAGGCCGTTTACGACGTGGGGGTTGAGAAAAAGACCCCCAAAATTCGTTCAAGCGACCGTGACGGGGTTGTTGGCGAAATACGGCATATCGTGTTTAGCGTTTACACGAACCCCGAGGCGAGGAGGAAGGCGGAAATTGATTTAGAGGTTATTGGATTGCTTCAACCCAGAAAGCGCGACGAACGCGTCGTGAGCCGGCAAACGGCAGTTAAAACCATTATGCGCAAGCTATCGCACTTGAATGCAACAGAATCAGAAATTAGAGAAGCCATCAACAGAATTCGCTTGTTCACTAAGAAAGTATATGCACTTGAAAAAGAAAAGTATTTAGCACAAGCAAAAATCAAGTTGAATTAGTGGGTGGTTTTTTGAATAGAGGTGGAAACGAATCAAAACCGCAATTATGGTTCAGGAAAAGCGTTCCGTACGAGCACGTCGTGGTTCCATACGCGCAGTTGCATCCAATATTGAAGGATTGCGTTGATGAAATAGGTGAAACTATTAGGAAGAGGTGAGAAAATGCCGAAGATTAAACAAATTTTAAAAGAAGGCGAGGCGGAAAAAATACTGGATGAAGCGCATAAGATAGCGGTTGCAAAAGCAGGCCGTCTTGAAGACGTGCGCGCTCAACCCCACATACTCACAAGAAGAAACCAGGTTATTGCATTTCAACTGCGCCAACGAGCTTTGGACGCAATGGGCATTGAAGACGCAGATCTAAGGCGGGGAGTCAATGATTTTCTAACCAAGGTGAAAAAGCTCAATACAGAAGCCACGAGAGAAGGACTTTCTGACTTGCTTGGCCCAAAGGAAGGAGACCGGCTCCACCGAATGCTGCTTGCAGCCCATCAAGCCATTGCTGAAGTAGAGAAACGAAGGGCGCAGGAGAAATAAGCAAAGGGATTTAATGGAGGAAAACGTGGTTGAAAAGGAGGCGTCTGCTGAGGCAGAGAAGGTAGCTAGGGTGAAGGCGAAGGGCATTCCCGCCAAGCGGGCGATTTGGTTTGAATACGATAGGCTGCCAATGCCGACTACTGCACGCTGGGAGTACCAAGACATATTGAAGCTGGTGTTTCCGCCTGTTGCACAAAGAGCTCAGTATGAGATTGCAGGGAAACTGGTTTTGTTACTTAGCAGGCGAGAAGAAGCGGATGGGAATGTGATCGCGGAATGGGCTAAAGAAGAGCAAATACCCAATAGTACCTTAAGGAATTTGGTGATTCCAAAACTGATTCGGGTTGGAATCCTTGCAAGGGAAAGGGTTGCGCCAACGGGTTTGACTGAAAAAGATAAAAGGAGGCCCATGATATTGAAATTAAGCACTAAATTCGGGGATGCATTAAAGCATATTGGAGAAGAATGGACGTCAATTGTTGAAACCTGGAGGGTGAAGAGAAAAAGCGCTAAGGACTAAGGGGTTTGTGCGCTGTAAAAAATGGGGGGGGGAATATGAGAAGAGTTGTTGGAAAACCAGAACTGCGTTTGGGAAAAAAACTTCTTAGTCAATTGGGGGCTGTAAAAAGGCAGTTGAGAAAACCCGGCCCCACCACTATTGCACAGGAGATTAAAGTTGACAACCGGTTGATTCACGACGCAGTGGATAAGCTCGTTGGACCTACCCAGAAAGGATTCAATGAATTACTTTCTAACGTAGAAGTTTATGAAAGAGACTACAGGCAAAGAAAGGAGTTGAGGGACGGCGCCAACCCCGACACCCCGCGGGGCAGGGAAGCAATAGCCTACAATCAAGCGGAAATGAATAGACTTGAACCAAAAATAATTAGAAAATGCGAACCCCTTTTCGTGTATATGCAGGAAATGGGCGTTTCTGTTCCGCGCGAGTACAAGCCTGGCTCGCTTCCGGTTTTGCAGGCAAAGATAAACAAGTTCCTTGAAGAAAAAAGAAAGGCCCATTACGCGGCACTTTTGGGTGCAATAACGGGAAGGGGGCGGTGAAACAAAGGGGAATATTAAACTTTCCCTCGTGGAGAAGGTTTAAATACGCTCGTGCATTTATTAAAACGTCTGTTTTTAGACGGTTTTTAGAGGTGAAAAATTATGGCAAAGAAAGCATTTGGTGGATACACCATAAGCTTCGCAAGCGTCAAGGACGCCACTGTGGGCGAAGTGTTTGGAACAGGAGCAGTGACTCCGAGCGAAATGACGAAGAAGCTGTGGGTGTTCATTAAAAGAAAGGGTCTTGCAAGGAAATAAGGCGACACTGTTTTTTGTTTTTTCTTTTCCTTCTTTTATTTTATGTTTTCCTGCTCCGTTTTTTCTGACGTTCTGCCAGCCCAGTATTACTGCTAGGTTTCTCGGTTTATTTTTCGTAATCTGAGGCCTCAAAGATTATTAATTACCTGCGTTCTTTTCTCACGCATCCCATAAAAATAATCGGAATCGCGTTCACGGCAATCGGCGCCTTTGCCGCTATCAAGGCAAATGAAAAAGACTTCGTTCAAGCGTAAGTCTGCTCTTCTTCAAGGATCTAGGTAAGTTGTGTAATAAGGGGAGTAGCGGTGGTAGTACGGAGCATAATATGGATAGTCGTAAGCATAGTAGCGAGAGTAATACGTAGGTGGATAGTATTGGGGGTAATAATAGGTCGGATAGTAATACTGCGTGCTATAGGAATAGCAGTAAGTGCACGTGTAAGTGTATGAAGGAGGGTAATAGGAGGAATAATAGTACGCAGGATAGTAATAAACGTAACCCGCTTGAACCAAACCCGTTGCAAGCAAAAACACGCCCAGTGCTAAAGCGATTCTCATACAACCACCTTCAAATGAATGCGGGAAATAAAAGGATTTAATGGTTTTGCTGATTTAAATGCAGGAAGGCAGGTTAAGGAGTATTCAAAGCTCAAAGGCGCGTTTGATGGGCTGACTGATGTTGTGCTTTCTCTTGTATTCTTCCCAATCCATGCGCCCAAAGCCCTCTGCCTTCATTGCTGGAGCGCCGATATATCTTAGGTGGTCTTCATATTTCTTGCGCGCTCTCTCGGAGAATTCGGGGTGTTTCCTGAGCAACTCGGGCAACAACTCACTGTAGTAGAAATCTGCGCCCCTCCCCGCGTGGAAAGTAGGGTTTTTCTCACATAACCCAAGCACTCTCTCGGCAAACGGTCTGTTCTCCAATCCCTTGAACAATTTTTCCCTGAGCTGTGCTTCGGACGCTTGCCGATAGGCAACGGATTCCTGGGTTTCACGTTTATAGGGATCACCTACTCCAATAACGCCGTCCATGAGAACGGCATCCACTATCCTCAGAGTATCTCCAAGGTTCCTGGAATGTTCTGAAGTTGCCGGCGCGGGCCTTGAAGCGAATTCAATTATTTTGTCCAAGAGCCGTCCCCTGAAATTCAAATCGTGCCTGACCCAGCTTGCAGTAGAGGGGCGGGCATGTTGCGAGATTGTGTTTGCAGTCGCGGTTATCACTTGCTCTTTTTGGCGGTAAGGCATTTCCGAGTCAGATGCAGTAAACGCTTTCTCCACCAGCTTCATAAAGCTTTGTTCAGCTCGGCCGTGGATTTCCGGATGTGGGCTGAAAGTAAAACTGCATAAGGAGTGCGCCAAGCCCAACTGCTCGAAGTGGTTGAACGCCATTTCCCTCGCGTGGGGGTCGTGGCTTGGTTGCCCGTTGTGCGGGTCTCGAATATAATCCTCTAAAGCGGAATGAGCCTTTAAAAAAGTCTTCTGCCTTTCGTCGCCCAAATCCCGTAATCTATAGGGAGCGTCCCTGCTTACTTCCTGCCTCCGCTCTTCCTCCAAGTGGTGCACGACGCTCGCAAGCAAGGGAATCCGTTGCTCGTGCGGAGCGTGCATGTTCGCCAATATGTCTTGGGCATGCTCGCTCCTCAACTCTTCGCGGGAAACTGGTTTGAAGACCATATGTTCATTACTTTGGAAGGATTAAAAAGTTTTTGTTTTTATAGTGTGAAGACGGTTCTTTGATGGGCGGGAAAAGGATTTAAAAAACAAGGGGCATAATTTAAACCTAGGGGAAGACCATGCCAGACCTGGACGAAGAAATCAAGGAAGAGGAGGAATACGAGAAAGACGATGCGGATTACTTGGACGAGCAAAAGTACGCGGACGAATACGAGGACCGGGCAGGAGAGAACGTTGGCTCAACCGGGGAAACTCCGGGTTTGACTGAAAGGGTTTATGCTTGCGTCAAATGCGGGAAGAAAAAGATTGTGAAGGAAGACGAAATGAAGGACGCCTTGGGTCCGCCAGTTCACTGTGGTATGGTGATGCGGGAAATGGAGTCCCTTGAAGAAGAAGTTGAGTTTCCTTGCAAGAAGCAAAAGGGAACGAAAAAAACCAAACCAGCAACCCGCAGCAGAAAAGCAATGCCCAAGAAAAGAAAGTGATGGTCACGGGCTTCTTCTTTTAGCAGCTAGATAGGCTTGCCTGCGCCTTATATCCAAAGCTCGTTCAGAGAGCAGCCGGACTGCTTTATCCAAGCGGTTAATCGCGGTTATTTGGTCTCTGCGTGAAAATGCAGACCTGGCTTCATTCAACAACGCCTTGGCGGCCACGCGTTCTCGCACCCGCGCATCACTCAGCTTGCTGGACAACATATCACAGTAATTGACGAGGTGCCGCTGCAACTGGTTTGAGGCGCCGATCAAGAAGCTGACGGCGGTTTCCCGGTCATTCTGCGAAAGCGCGGTCCTTGCGTTAGCTAAGTTGTTTTTGGTAGCAGCTATTTGTCTTGCACCACCGATTTTGTTTGAAAGTTCTTCGCAAGCCCGCATAAGCTCGGCAAGGGTTTTTTCCTTCAAGTACTTGGGGGGAGTGAAGATATAGCTGTAAACAAGTGGAAGCATCTTCAGTTCTATTGTGCGTGCAATGCCCTCATTCTCAACCCGTTCGAGCCTAGATTCCGCGTCCGCTATTCGAGCAGGGCTCTTTAGGGGCCGCCTCCAGAGAATCCTCCGAATTTGTTTGTTTCTCTCCAAGAGTAGGTCTCTGGCAAGAAGCAGACTAGCGTGAGCTGCCTCTGGATGAACCAAGAATTCTTTGGATGCTGTTCTGACGCAGGCAATTGCCTGGGCGACTGA
The DNA here is from genome assembly GCA_016212465.1 of Microcaldota archaeon. Lineage (GTDB taxonomy): Archaea > Micrarchaeota > Micrarchaeia > Norongarragalinales > JACRGE01 > JACRGE01. The sequence continues at coordinate 8,618 of JACRGE010000020.1, read as the reverse complement.
GTGGGGGGCGGGCTTGATCAGCGTTGATTCGTCAATTTCGCGTCCTTGGACATAGGCTTCGCCACGGGCTTTCGCTGCAGCAAGCTCTGTTTTGACTCTTTCTATGTAAGTCAATGGAATGTCGCGTAGTCTGTTGTACATGCCTGTAAGAAAATTTGCTGCCTGGCGTCGTTCTCTGAAAGAAGCGTTTGGTGCAAGGCCCGTTGCAAGAACCTCGTTGGTGTTTATCTCGCGGATGGCTCGGTTATTCTCTCTCTGTTCCAGTACGCGGAAATACAGGCCCCGCAAAAGCTTTTCCCTGTCCAGAAAGAAAGGCGCCTCAATCTTCAACAAGACTTCGTTTCTTTTTTTGAGGGCTTGTCTTGCCCCATTAAAGTCTTTTGTTAGCAGTGCGTCTCTAGCTGAAATCCGGTCCGGGTGCCTCACTCTCCCGAGCTTTTTTGCGAGCTGCAATACCTCACCCTCACTCGGGGTTTTTGAGAGAGCTAAAAGAATGCCTCGGTTTTCAGCAACCTCTTCCATGATTGAGCCGTGAACGTGGATCGCTTGCCTAACTGCTTCGTCCAAGTGCCTTACTCGCGTCCACTTCTTTTCTAATTCCCCATTTCTGAAATTCCATCTCCTTACGCGAATGTTTCCAGAGAGGGGAAAGGTCGTGGGAAGGCGAACGTGCAACTCGCTTCTCTGCCTCACCACAAAATCAGAAAAAACTTCTGGATAGAAATAGAACGCACTGACGCCGGGCGTGGGGTGTTTAACCGTTGTTTTGAGCTTGGGGAGTGGCGCGGGCATGAAGAGATAAAACGGTTAAAAAATAAATAGTGGTGGACTGGAACAGACTATTGCGTAGGTCTTGCAACTCTCACAACGTTTCCGCACTTTCTGCAGGTTTTCTCGTTCTTTCTCCTGTCGAAATCAAACTCTGAGCCCCCACACTCCAAGCAGGTTTTTAATTCAGTGGAGTGGAATTGCTTCCAGCCCGGTTTTCCTTCGCGGTAGATGAGGGGCGTGTGTGCCCGTACGTTGGAAGCCTGTTGGGGACTCTCCTCTCTGCGAATCACCGCGTGTCTTGAGGTGCGTTTGCTGCTGCACCTTGGGCATATAGCTGCCTCTGTTTCTGCTTCGAATTGGTGGCGGCAGTTGTTGCATAAATAAATGAATCTCATTGTTCCACGACAAGAAGAGGAAACAATTTATTATAAAGGTTTGTTTAAGCAGCAGGGAATTTATTTTTGTTTGCTGGAATTGTTTTATGGAATTAATTAGGGTTTATGAAACGCTTTTAAGAAAGTCTGGCAGACAAAATTGGTGGCCGGCACGGACTCCATTCGAGGTAGTGGTGGGGGCGATCTTGACTCAACAAACCACTTGGAGGAATGTGGAGAAAGCAATCGGCAATTTGGAGGAAGGGGGTTTGCTGAGTATGAAACGCTTGGCTGAAGCAAAATATGAAGAGGTTGAGCGTTGCGTGCGACCGGCTGGTTATTACAAGCAAAAGGCGAAAAGGATTAGGGGGGTTGCTAAGTATTTATATGAGAAGTATGGTGGCTCGTTGGATGATTTCTTCAAAAGAGATTGTTGGGAAATCCGTTCTGAGTTGTTGGGGTTGAACGGAATTGGAAGGGAAACAGCCGATTCAATCCTGCTTTATGCGGGGGGTAAACGCGTTTTCGTGATCGACGCATATACCCGCAGGTTCTGCAGCAGGTTTTTCGGCATAGAAAAAAGGGGCTATGATGCGCTTAAAGAATGGTTTGAAGAAAGGCTGCCAAAAGACACAAAGATATACAACGAATTCCATGCGTTGCTTGTTGGATTGGGTAAGAACTATTGCAAGAAGAATGCACCTGCTTGCATAAACTGTCCTTTGGAGAAAGAGTGCATGAAAAGGCTAGAGAGTTGAAAGTATTGCTTCGCCAAATTTTTTTGCTGCTCCTGGGCCATTTGCAGTAATAATTCTTCCATCAACTTCAACTGCCTTGTCCGTAAAAACAGCGCCGCACTCTTTGAGTATGGAAATTGTTTCATCGTCTGGAAAAGCGGTGGCTTTTCTTCCTTTCAACAAACCCGCCGCTGCTAGTATCCTTGGTGCAACGCAGATGGCAGCTACGACCTTGTTTTCAGCATAAAAACTGGTTGCAAGGGAAAGCAATTCCTTGTTTTCGTAGAGCTTGAACTGAATGACTCCCGGCCCACCCACAAAAGCGATTCCTGAAAAGTCTTGGGTTTTTATTTCGTTGAGAGAAAAATCAACAGTAGCTGCTCCGCCCAGTTTCCCACTCGCGGTTTTCTTCAGAGTGCTAGCGGTTTTTGTTTCAGTTCCTTTTCCTTCAAGAACTTTTTTTGGCTCAAACAATTCCTCGTCACGGAAATTTTCTAAGGGTATAAAAAACAAAAACGGTTTCATCAAATCACGCCCCATAAAGCTTTGATTTGCCCAATAGGTTTATTATCTCTGGCATGAGTTGGCTGCCTTTGATTCTGCCTAGTCCGCCTTTGGCACAAGCCCGTTCTCCAAACTCCTGCACGTCGTCTGTTCTTACGCCCCCTCCACAGAATAGTATTGGAACGGGATCTGCAGAATGTTGTTTTAAATAACTCGGAGTAGAGTGATCGCCGGTGACTACGATAAGCAAATCATTGAGCGAAGAGATTATTGGGGTTGCTGAATCAACGCGCTCAATAAAATGCTTCTTTCCAATGAAGTCACCGTCTTCAGAGAGGGAGTCGGTTCCTTTTATGTGGAGGAAAACAAAATCGCATTGTTCAAGGGCTTTTTTTACTGCGTTAAACTTTGCAGTTAGGTTGGTGTTCGCCCCCCCGGTTGCTCCCTCAACGGTCAAGATGCTCATGCTGAGTAGTCTCCCAATTCCTTTATATAACCCGCCGCCAGCGATGCACGCGGCATTCAATCCATATCTTTCTTTGAAGGAAGGAATGTTTGGAACTATGCCCGCTCCCCTGACAAGCAGGTAGTTGGCTGGTAGAAGCCCCTTGTTTTGACGCTCCTTGTTGACGGTGTGGTTTTTAAGCATGAGGTGTGCTTTTGAACAGTATTCTTCAAGGAGTTTGGCTGTGTTCTCAGCTGCCTTGGTTTTTTCCAAGGGAATAATTTTCTTTACTTTCAAACCGACTTCGTGTGGGTCGGGATCGCTGACACTTGAACTTAGGTTCCTTCCGCGAAGCACTACCGCCCCCCTGTGTTCTACTCCTGCACGAAAAATCACTTGCACTCCAGCTAGTTTGATGTTGTTTAAGTCCTCTTCAAATGGTTTGACTGAATCAATTCTTCCAGCTCTGCGGTCAAGTATGGTGAGTTTTTCGTCAACGGTTCCGAGGTTTGCCCTTAACGCCACGTCTCCTGGTTTTAATTCAATACCCGCCCCAGCTGCTTCAATTGGTCCCCTACCAGTATAATAAATGGCCGGGTCGTAGCCGAATATTGAGAGGTGGGAGGTATCGCTGCCTGGCCGCACACCGAAATCAACTGAATTCATCATCCCACAGATGCCTTTTTCAGCGAGTTTATTCAGGTTTGGTTTCTCAGCTGCCTCCAACGGGGTTTTGCCGTTCAGTTCCTTTATTGGCCTGTCCCCCAACCCATCCAATATAATCAAAAGCGTTTTCACTCAGTTCCCCCCTTTTCTAAAATTTTTTCCAGCATACCTCGCCTTGCTTCCTAGAGCTTCTTCTATCCTAAGCAATTGATTGTATTTTGCATTCCTAGAGCTTCTGGCGGGCCCACCGAACTTTGACTGACCTGCGCCAAGGCCGACTACTGCATCCGCGATGAAGGAGTCCTCGGTTTCGCCCGAGCGATGGGATTCTACAACCCCCCAACCCGCCTTGAACGACAAGTTGGCTGCGCCAATCCCTTCTGAAACAGAACCAATTTGGTTGAATTTAAGCAACAACGCGTTGCACGCTTTTTCCGAAATGGCTTGTTTGATGAATTGGGTGTTTGTAACTAACACGTCGTCTCCAACGATTTGGATTTTGGAACCCAGTTTTGAAGTCAGTCCCTTCCAACCCACCCAATCGTTTTCCGCCATTCCGTCCTCCCAGGAATAGATGGGATACACTTCAACCAATTCCGTGTAGTAGTCCACTAACTCTGCGCTTGAATACGCTTTTCCATACAACTTGTAAACGCCGTTTTCATAAAACTCGCTTGAAGCAGAGTCAACTGCGAGTTCAATCTTTCCTCCATAACCGGCTTCTTCTATTGCTTTGAGCATTAGGTCCATTCGCTCCTGTGCTGAATTCACAGGAGGAACAAACCCCCCCTCGTCTCCGAGAAGGGTTCCTTGTGCCCCATACTTTTTCTTAAGCAAACCCCCCAAAACATAATACGCTTCAACTGAGGCCCTCAGCGCCTCTTTATAGGAAGTAAAATGAAGTGGTGCAAGCATTAGTTCCTGAATGTCTTCCTCTCTTCCTGCATGTTTGCCCCCGTTCATCACATTTAGCTGGGGTGTTGGTAGAATGCGGTTTTTGTTGTCAGCCAATTCCGCTAGGTGTTGATATAATGGAACGCCCTTGGAGCAAGCGCCTGCTTGTGCAACCGCCATGCTCACGGAAAGGATGGCGTTCGCACCCAGCCGAGATTTTGTGGCTGTGCCATCCAACTCAATCATGAACGCGTCTATATCGGCCTGGTTTTCGGGGTTTAAGCCAATTAGTCTTGGAGCAATTGTTTTGTTAACGTTCTCAACTGCCTTCAAAACCCCCTTCCCGCCATATCTTGAACCCCCGTCCCTTAATTCAAGTGCTTCCTTTTCTCCCGTACTTGCACCCGAGGGCACCATTGAACGAAAAAGTCCTTCCTTCGTGCATACTTCCGCCTCAATAGTGGGGTTCCCGCGCGAGTCCAGGACTTCCCTTGCTTTAATAGACAAAATAACGCCCATACTCACCACACTTCCAATAATTTTTGTTTAAATAAAACCAGATTTCGTAAGAATAAAGTGATTAATTTTTATATTTATGTCTTTTGGGTGAGCCGTTTACTTTTTATTTAATTTTATCCTCTTTAATTTAAGAAATAGAAAATACAAGGATAATAGTGGAAGTGTGGGGGGCGTGTGGGGTTGGAAGGACACTATTTGAAGCAAAAGAAACACACGCGCGTACGCTTTCAGGTAGATCTATTGGACGCTACAAAAATAACCAGCGCGCAGTTCACTATCTTTGATTTCATAAATAACAGTTTTACCTTCTCACACCCTAAAAAACAACTTACCATCTCCCTCTTGGAGAATTTGAAGCAACAACCACAGACCTTTGGAGAACTGCTAACGAATTTGAACACGAGCAAGAGCACCCTCTATTTGTTGTGTTTAGCGCTGGAACGGGCGGGAATGATTTTCAAGGACGAACAAACAAAAAAGTATAAACTTGATGCCGCCTTTACAGAAACACTGAATAAATACGGGTCTTGGTGGGAAACTTGGCTTAAAACATAATTATTTAAGTTTTTAATGCATGGAATATGTTTCAGGGACTAGGTTTCATAGGCGTGCTCTTACCGTTTGCTGTGGGGATAATGTGGGCTTTTTTGATTTATTTAGCAAACGAAGGGATTCACCAGAAGCGTTCTACGCTCTTGACAGTAAAATATTTCCCCTTCGCCTGCTTTCACACAAGAACGACAGCGTTGATTTAGTGATTACTGTCAAAAATGTTTTTGACAGGAGTTTGCTTACATCTGTGTTGGTTAGGGTGCCAAAATCCCTTGGTTTTGACCAAACAGCTTTAACCAGTCACAAGGAAATACGCTTGGGGGAATTGCCGCCCAACGAGTCTAAAACCCTCAAAATCCCGGTTTTCAGCACGCAGAGAACCGAACCAGGAACCTATAAAGTAAGAATTTCAGTAGTATCCCACTACCGCGACTATGGATATGTATTGAATGAAGTCAGTAAAACCACAGCGCTCAGGGCGGTTTGAAAGAAAAGAATTAAAAAACATTACCTTTAATTAATTCAATCAATTTTGGAAGGAGGTTGTTTAAATGGCTACAAGAATCTCACAATTGCTTGGAATGGATGTTTATACTGATAACGCACAGTATATAGGAAAAATCTATGATGTCATACTGGACCTGCAGAAGGGAGAAATCATTAGACTTACACTAGAGCCAATCAAGGTAGCAAGCAAGGATGAAGCGAAAAGGATTTTCAGGGAAAAAACAATCATGTACAAAAGTGTAAAGGCAGTTGAAAAAATTGTGATAATCTCTCCTTCAGTACAGAGTCAACCAACGGAGGAAGTGGAAGCTGAGCCAGAAAAGCCCCTACCATATTCATATAGGTACAGAAAACCCACAACATAATTTGCTTTCCTTCTACACTCTCCTTTTATAAAACCCGGCCGCAGACCCAAAAACCTTGTATGATAAGCAGATAGCGGGGGGTGGACTCTCAACAATGAGCTTATTAAAAGCCGAATCTTTGAACCACCGGTCTCCGGGTTATGAGCCCAGCGGGCACTCCTAGCTACCCTACCCCGCTAAACAATAACTAGTATGTTTTGTTGTTAATTATCTTTTCGATGATGTTTATCTTTTCTTCCAACTCCTTCATTTCCACTTGTCGATCTATTTGTGTCAAAACCCCGCCACACTTCATGCAACGGAATCTATTCTCCATTGCCGCATCAAATTCAATTTCCATACAGCCTTTTTTGCAGCAGTATATATTGTAACCCACCCCAAAATCCAATTTATTTTTTAATCGCTCGTATTCCCTTTTTTTCACAAGCAATAGGTTTTGCAAAGCCCGATCAAGGCAAAGGCGCCAAGTATACGTAAACCATCCACTAGAAAGGTTTTTTTCCCTTACATAATCAACAATTCCATAACTGTGCAGGTGGTTGAGGATTGACCGGATTTCAGCAATCTTTATGCTGGTTTTTTGTTCAATTCGTTCGTCTGTTGCACCATCACCAATACATTCAACGATTTTTACCCCGCGCTTGCCCGCTATTTCATCAATATATGATTCTAAAAAAATCAAGGGGGGCGCTCGTTTCCGGGTCATACTCTTAATAACATTACGAACTTATTTATAGTTTTCGCGAGTTCTGTTGAAAAAGTTTTCCTCCTGGTTTTATAGTTTTTGTAACCGTTGATTTCTGCGTTGGACGCAAATTTTGGCTAGTTGTACCAAAATTGAACTTTCTGCATTTTCCCCTCCAAGAAAAACTAAGAGTTTCAACAAAACCCCACAGCTTTATAGTTTTTGCGAAAGCAGAGTCCTGCGTCAGGTGCGTTTTTTGAAGCCGCGTAGTCAAACTCCAGAAAAAATCTGAGCTTCTCAACAAAGGCCGTTTTAGCGCCTATTTTCAAAAACGCTTTTTTATTACTATTCCTTCCCCGCGGTAAATATTTTATACCTGTTTCTTTCAATCATTATGTTGCTTGGGCTCGTAGCTCAGCTTGGCAGAGCATCCGGCTCTTAACCGGACGGTCGCGCGTAGCCTCTCTTTTCTTGTAAGAAAAGAGACCCTAGGGAGAGAAAAGAACTCTTGCTCGAAAGGGAGAATAGAAAGAACCGTAGGTTCGTCTGGATCGCGAATTCGAAAGACGCTTTCTCCAGTCATTTTTGAAAAGTGTCCGCCACTCGCGCCGAGCCCGCATTAATTGGTCCAGAGTAGTAAAAAGCAAGGTATTTATTCTTGCTTTTCCTAGGCTTTTTGCGGATTCTATGAAGGTGGGTTGAACTGGTCGCCCTGCCAGCTCTGTCATAGAGCTGGCCTAATTCTTTAAAACTTCACTCTACCACCCTCACTTATCTGCCCGGGTTTTTTCTATTGCTTAGTAATATTGGTTTTTTTCATTTGGAAAATTCATATAAACTGATTTTTCTTTACTCATTTATGCGGCTTCCATTTGCAACCATTTTTTTGTCTTTGCTTGTAGTGGGAACCTACTACGTTCTCTCGAATGGAACGTTTTACATATCAAACGCGGAGGTGCAACAGCTTGGGTTTCAGCTTTATAACAAACCAGCTGGCTTTTTTTCCCACACGTTTATTCACGTGGGAATCCTCCACCTAATAGGCAATCTCTTGCCGCTGATACTGTTCGCTGTACTTCTGGAATCCGTGCTTTCATCCTTTGACGTTTTGCTTATATTCTTTTCCTCAGGCGTTGTCGCAAGCCTTCTGTTTTCTTTGTTGAACACAAACACTTACTTGGTTGGCGCTAGTGCAGCGATTTCTGGGTTGATGAGTGCAGCAACCGCCTTAAAGCCGAAGAAATCTCTTTTGCTTCTAGTAGCTTCCACGTTATTGCTAGTCTTTCTGTTTTTTCCCTTATTCTCTTATCTCTCTGAGGCCCACACCAAGCAACTCGTTCACCAGACCCAGGAATTGAAGCAAAACATTACCAACCTCATAAAGGAAAACAAAACCATTGAAGCGAGTCAAGTGAATCAAACGCTTCAAGTAATTGAAAAGAAGGCAGCGATTTCTGTTGAAGGCAAGCAAAGGGAATCTTCAACTCCAACCAGCTTCATCGTACACGTCTTCGGTGCATTCGTGGGCATTCTCTATGTTTATCTCTTCAAGAAAGACAAACTACAGGCAGGAATAATTGAATTCGAGGAATTGGGTGA
>JACRGE010000018.1 GCA_016212465.1 Microcaldota archaeon | reverse complement strand
ATTGAAGCCGGCAAGTGGCCCGAGGTTTCCCAGCTGAATTCGCGTTCTCTCGCCAGCATTCTGAAGAAGGGCGCTTGGGACAAGCAGTTGGCGGAGAAAGTAAAGCGGCTCGGGCAGTTGGAGAAGACGAGGTTTCTTTACTTGAGCAAGCTTGAGAGAGAGGAATAGCTTTCAGGAAACGACTGGAAATGAGATAGTTTAGGGACAGTTGGAGTGGTTTTCACTGACCCCTAAAATTAACGGCAAAAGATTTTACTTATATCTTGTAGCCAGTGGAAAACCAGTTCAGGCGTATATTTAATATGATAAATTCCGTAGCTACTTTGTATAAACGTGCTCGTGGGATAGATGAGAGGCAGGGACATGGAAGCTGAAGTCCTAAAAAATACTCAATTCATTTACGAAGTAGCGCTAGCACGTCTTGAGCTGGGTGCACTAGGAGCTGATGCTGAAATAACCAATGGTTTTCGAATATTCAACATAAAAAAGCCCGACAGTATAAAAACGCTAATTGATAGACTGGCTTATTTCAAACGAGTTGGTTCTGAATCAACGCTTTATTCAAAACTAATAACCTACAATCAAACGCGTTCAATAAACCAATATTTAACGCACTGGTTTTATCCATATAAAGGGAAATTCCACCCCCAAATGATTAGAGCGCTCTTAAATTATTCGCAAGTCAAACCAGGCGATTTAGTCCTTGATCCTTATATGGGGAGCGGTACCGCGTGCCTTGAGGCTCAAGTTCTTGGAATAGATAGTATTGGCGTAGACATTTCTCCCGTCTGTAATCTAATCTCTAAAGTAAAAACCCAGTCAGTTGAAGTTCTTGATGAAATAATGGATGAGAGCTCAGAGATAGTTAATAAAAGCAACGGCAATTCAATAGCGAATTTCGGAGAAAAAAACGGCGAGAGACTAGACGACGCTATAGCTAAAATAAAAAATGAGAAAGTCCGGAATTTCTTCCAGGTGGCGAAACTAATCTCCCACAGCGACGAGTCAAGAAGAGGACGTAATTTCAATACTCAATTCAAAAACAACGTTGAAAAAATGCTTGTTTCCGTAAAAGACTACCAACGCGCAATAAAAAAACACGGTTTAAAGATTGGCAAGACGACAATAAAACAGGGGGACGCTAGAGAATTGCCTCTTGATGGCAAAAGTGTCGACGCTATAGTGACTTCTCCGCCTTATTCCATTGCTTTGGATTACGTTAAGAACGATGCGCATGCCTTGAAAGCACTCGGAGAGGACGTGACTAAAATCCGGGATGGGTTTATTGGAGTCCGTGGATCGAATGGCACGAAATTACAGCTATACGACGGGGACTTGAAGAAAACGTATGATGAAATGTATCGCGTCCTAAAACCAAAGAAGGTCTGTTCGATTGTAATCGGAAACGCTACTTTCCAAGGCCAGGAAGTAAAAACCGTCGAACTCACCGTTGACTACTGCCAAAGCTTGGGCTTTCAATTGGAAAAGAACGTCGAAAAAATAATTTTTGGCTTGTATAATGTCATGCAGAAAGAAAACATCCTAATCTTTAGGAAAGAGTGATTCCTATGGTGGATGAAAAATATGTTAAAGAACTGGAAGAAACCATCTCAAGATTCATGGCGCCTTTAAAGAACATTCCTTTTCCGATTGTAATCAAAGCTATTTCTGGCTTTTCCGTAATTCCGTTTAATCAAAATGACCAATCAGACAAGGCATTGCTGGAAAAACTAGTCAAAGCAATGAAAAACGCAACAAAAACAGCCAACCAAACCGGCATTTTCACAAACCGACCCAATGAAGTAGGAAATCACATAGAACCATTCGTGCGCCAGGCACTAAACGACCTTGGATTGAGTGCGTCAACTCCGTTTACAACCAGTGGAAAACACAAGGCCGCAGGCTACCCAGACATTGAAATAAAGGAACCTGACGGCCGCTTGATGTAACTTGAATGTAAAACATACAACATGAATAGAGAAGACTCTTCTTTTCGAGCCTTCAATCTACAACCTTCTGAAGATTTTAAAATTACTGCTGATGCAAGGCATCTGCTTGTTGGATTTGAAATAAAAGTCGAACGGCGGAATGGAAAAAGGGCGTTCGTCCCAATTCACTGGAGGCTTTATACCCTCGACAATCTACGGGTTCAGGTGAAACACGAATTCAACGCGAGCAACAAAGACCTTTATCGGGGAACTACGCTATTAGCCGAAGGTGGAATTGAATGAAAGAATCCATCATAGAATCTGTAATTGGTTTATTCGTCTTGATAATATTTGTGAGTGTCCTTTCAAACGTTCTTACGGCTATCCTTAAAGATTTACAACCCGGTTTTCCTTTAAATCCAGGAATTATAGGTCTAACTTTATGGCTTATTGTATTTGCAGCTATTGCTAAAATATTGAGTGATCGTAGATGACAATCTCCAGTAAGGATATGGTGCACATAGATGATCGCATTACTGCAAGACTTAAAGATTATCCATCTAGAACGGATGTTGAAAAAATAATTGAAGATAAACTGAATGAAAAAACAGTTAGGATAATAAAATGGATTGTTGGAGCAATTATTGTCTATTACTTGAGCAACAGTCCGATAATATATTCGCTTGTTGACATACTTCTAAAACATCACGGATAATTATTATTTAGATTCTAGAATTATCTTTTAATCACCCCCCCCACCTTTCGTCCAAGAATTAATAGGAGTCTAGAGTTTGTTAAATCAGATGTGAATCTGCTCGCACAACTCTTCTAAAAGCATGTCCATGTCGTATTTGAAGCCCCAGTCGGGGTAATGGGACTTGAATTTCGAGACGTCTGAGATATACCAAATGTGGTCGCCCACCCTGTTTTGTTCAACGTATTCTATCTCTGCTTTGTTGCCAGTGAGTTCCTCTATTTTCTCAATTGCTTCAAGAATTGAAATGTTTGAGTGACGGGAGCCGCCGATGTTGTACGCTTCTCCTTTTCTCGGATGAAGGAAAACATGGTAGAATGCGTTCACTAAATCAAAGGAATGAATGTTGTCCCGAACCTGCTTTCCTTTGTAACCGAAAACCTTGTATTTTCTTCCAGTCTTGATGCATTTCACGAGATATGCGAGGAAGCCATGCAACTCTGTTCCGGAATGAGCAGGTCCAGTTAAGCAACCGCCCCGAAAGATGGCGGTTTTCAAACCAAAGTATTTGCCGTACTCCTGTGTCATCAAGTCAGCAGCAGCCTTTGACACCCCAAAGAGGCTGTGCGTTGAATTATCTATGCTCATGCTTTCATCAATTCCATTAAAGTACGGATGGTCTTCAGGCAACTCATATCTCCTCTCCAGCTCAATCAACGGCAGTTTGTTGGGCGTGTCTCCGTAGACTTTGTTGGTTGAAGTGAATATGAAAACCCCTTCCGGGCAGAATTGCCTGAAATTCTCAAGCAAAACGAGGGTGCCGTTTGCGTTCACAGTGAAATCCGTGAAAGGGTCTTTGGCAGCCCAGTCATGAGAAGGCTGTGCTGCGCAGTGAATGATGAAGTCAAAATGTTCTTTTTCAAAAAGCTCTTTCACTCCCCTTTCATCCCGAATGTCCAGAGAAAGATGCGTATAATTAGGAAAGGTTCGGCTCAAGAGGTCTGAGTTCCACTTCGTGCTTGCTTCCGCACCAAAGAATTTGGCGCGCATGTCGTTGTCTATTCCCGTTACTTCAAAACTTTTTTTGCAGAAGAACCGCACTGACTCAGAGCCTATGAGTCCAGCCGAGCCCGTCACTAGAACTTTCTTCATATCCATCAAACTCTTAAGAATTCATTCAAGCATCTTACGAATACCTTCCTCAAGCGTCATATTTGGAGTCCAGCCCAGCACCTTCTTGGCCTTGCTTACGTCTGCAATAAACTTATCCACCTCGAATTTACGTGGAGGCTCAACCTTTATTTCAGAAAGGGAGTTGTTGAGTTGTTTAATTAGTTTTGCGAGTTCAAGTACTGTAGTGCCTTTTCCTGATGCGATGTTAATTGTTTCTCCTGAAGGCGCGTCCAACGCCTTAATAAATGCATTAACTGTGTCGTCCACGAAAACGAAGTCAATTACTTGGCGTTCACCAAATACGATGAGCGGCAGTCCTCTTCTCGAATTCTCGATGAAACGGGGTATGACCCGACGATGGTCTCGTTTCCCGAAAACGTTTGCAAGGCGGAGTATCACGTAATCAAAGGAATAACTGTTTGCGTAAGAACGGATTAAGGCTTCGCAAGCAGTTTTTGATGCAGCATAAGGATTCTTGGGGTTTGGTGGCTGGGACTCTTCTACGGGAATTCGCGGAGAATCTCCATAAACCTCCTTTGAGGAAGCGAAAACAAGTTTTCTTTTGTACTCCGCGCAATACTTTAGAATGACTTTCGTGCCAAGGATGTTGTAATCAAAGCATAAATCAGGGTTCTCTAAACAGGGAACTACTCTTGCAAGCGCAGCCAAGTGAAGCACTGCATCGCATTCCTTGACTAGTTCGCGCATGAGCGCATAGTCTTGAATGCCTCCTTTCTTGAAATCTATTTCTTTAATCACTTTCGCAAGATTCTCTTCTCTTCCGGTATAGAGATTGTCTATCACCGTAACTTCTGCTCCTTTTCCAACAAGGGCTTCAGCGAGATGAGAGCCTATGAATCCGGCTCCACCTGTAATCAATAGTTTCATGGATACCCCCACGAGAAATAATCCAATGAATAGTTAATATCGTAAAAAAATAAAAGCATTAGATTACTTCAATATCTCTCCAGTTACAGTTTTTCTGCCCTTCAGCACATCACTTGCTTGGCAAAGCATACTGCCAATTGCTCCGAGCGTTGGCATCGGGTCATCTAAAGAGATTATGTCGTCCTGAACCATCAAATCGGAAAAGAATTCCTTCATCTTCTGCGTCCTTCCCGGCCCATTAAAGAAGTAATGCCCGAAGTGAAGCAAATCACCAGGCAGAAGCCACCTGCACTTTACGCCTGTTCTGTAATTAAACACTTTGTCCACGTCCCCTTCAGTGACCATTTTATGAAGAAGAAAAGGAAAATCTACTCCACTCGCTATTGCAAGAGGCAAAGAACCCCAGAACCTTCCATTGACTTCAATGAGAAAAGGATTGCCTTTTGAATCCACCTTGAATTCAACCATTGCGACTCCATGCCAATCCATTGCCTTCAAGAGTTTCAGTGCAATGCTCTGAAGCTTCGGATGTTTGACGCCGATTCTAAGAGTGCTGGCGCCGCCTGTAACCGGGTATTCCCTTAGCCGTTTGTGGACGAAAATTGCTCTGGGTTCTCCTTGATTAAAAAGTGCTTCCACGCCATACGCTTCGCCTTCAATGAATTCTTGGATTATGGGACAAGGAAGTTTTTTTCTAATTTCATAATATTTTTTAATGAGCTCTTCCGCGGAGTTAACGTAATTGCTCTTTTTCACCTTAAGCATTACAGGCTTTTCCCCGACCCAGAATATTTTGCTGCGTGGCTTTACAACAGCCGGATAGGATACGCTGCGAAGTATTTTTTTCAGATCGCTTTCCCTTATTGCGAAATAAGTTTTTGGAATTGGCACCCCATTTTCTGAAGCAATCTCAAGCGTTTTATTCTTGTCGTACGCCTTCATGAAGACATGAAAATCAGGCAACGGGATCCTCGTATAGGCGGAAAATTTTTTCTTGAAAAAACTCAGTGGAAAAGAGGTGAAATCAGTTACTGGATAAACTGCTTCGTATCCTCTTGTTTTGATGCGCGAATAAAACCAGTCCGCAAATGCTTTTCTGTTTTTTTCGGGAGAGGGGTAACGCATGGAAGAACAGCAATATCTTGAAAGTGAAGATGTGTTGAACGAGGAAGAGTCGCTTGCTTCAACCTCGATACCCTTCATACCAAGCGAGCGCACTACCGCAAGAGCTGCCCTCTCAGAACCGTCGCAAACAAGTACTCTTGAGATAAACATCACCATTTGCTTTTCAAAAGCCCGATTGCCGCACTAGGCAGATGAAAGATGAAGGGCGTTCCCTTGCCTTCTGCATAGAGCCTTTCTTTCTTCAACGCCTTCATTAATTCCTCTTCGTCGCAGCACTCCTTCTTCATTTCCGTGTATCCCTTTCCAACCTCGAACACGAAATGCGCATCACTGCATCCCACTCCCTTTTTCCCATACTCTTTCGCCAACTTCCTTGCGCCTTCATTTTCTCTTCTAGTTCTCCTTGCATTGAATACTTCAATCAACTCCACGGCATTCATTTTTTCTGATGTAATTCTATTTTTCAATGGATGAGGGAGCACTACCAGCCCGCTTTGTTCTCTGATTTGGTCACACGCTTCAAAAAAATCCATTTCTCCTTTGTTCTCGATTTTCTCGTTCAAGAAAAGCCCTACCACTTCCCCCAAATCAGTATCAATCTCCGAGCCAACCACCACAATAATATTGTTTTGTCTCCCAAACTTTTTTCCCTCAATCCCTCCTTTGATGGAGTTGTGGTCTGTGATTGCGATTGCACCAAACTCTATTCGCTTCGCATACTCAAGTATGCTTTTTGGTTCACTGAGCGAGTCAGAAGAATATTTTGAGTGGATGTGGAGATCCATCTTCATTTAATCAACTTTTACGGGGTTTTACTAATTATTTTCTTTTTTATCTCGGGTTATTTTTTCATTGCTTTTCTTACTCTGTCTTTACAGCATTCTCGTGTGCCGCGTCACCGTTATTTCAGGTAGGGGCTTTCGTCCATCCTCCCGAACTTGAATCCTTTTAAGAGGCGCTCGAGCCGCTTGAGGTTCAGTCCACCGGTTCCGTAGTATACTACGGTTTTTCTGTAGAAATTCATTTCCACCCCAGGCAGTTTGGAGTCGAATTCCCAATTGTGTGCATAAAGCGTTGCAGGCGCACCGCCGTGGTTCATCTTCTTTATTGCCAATTCTGTTAATTCAATCGGCAGCAACCTCAGGAAGAAACCGCCGCCTGCTGGAATTCTGAATGGCCCGAATCCGATGGTGAGGATAGGAAACTCAATGAATTTGCTGGTCGCATGTTCTTTGAAAATGTTGGCTGAAGAAATCCTATAGGGCTTGAATGGTGCACCGAAGGCACCGTATTCTGTCGTGACACTCGGCACGATACTTGAATCGTAGAGGAAGCGGTTTTTCTTGAGGACGTCGATGATGAATGAGTTCTTTTGAGAAAGCGAAAAGATGGGCGCCCGGAATCCCTTTACTCTCCCCAGCAGTTTCTTGATTTTCATAGCCTCCTTCCTGAATTCTTCCTCCTTTACTTCACTCAATTCCTTGTGTGTAATCGCATGCGATGCGATCTCATGGTTTTCTTCCTTGATTTTTTCAAAGAGGACAGGATGCCTTGCGGCGAGCTCGCCAACCACGAAGAAAGTGGTGGTTACATTGTGTTTGTCGAACGCCTTCAAAAGCGCGTCCAGCTGTGACTCCAGTCTTTCCTCGAACCTCTCGCGCTTCACCAAGGGCGCTTCCTGCGGCAGGTTAGGCAACTCGAAGTCTATCGTAAAGTGGTTCACGATTCTCTCTGGATTCACATGCCTCACTCCAATAAATAGTCCCCGTTTCTTTGCTCGAGGGTCTAGGAACTGTTAAAATAATCTCTTGTCTGCTCACACGCTTTTTTCTTAATCTATTTAGTAATACTCGCAGAGAATTGCAGGATATTTCATTAGCCTAGCTTCCTTACTCTGACCGTCTCAGGGTCTACGAAGAAATCTTATAGAATGTTCAGGTAGCTGAGGCTTAAATATAATGAGTTAGGAGGCAACCGCAAAACCATTTTTACAGAGCTGATTTAAAACAGTTTTATATTCTCCGCGAGTATTAATTGCATGGTGGGGAGAGGAAATGGAGTTCGCAAAGATTGCGGAGTTGTTTATTAAACTGGAGAAGACTAGCTCGAGGCTTGCAGTCACCGATGACCTCGCAAAGCTGTTTGCTGAAGCAAAGCCTTCTGAGGTAAGAAAACTCGTTTATTTATGCCAGGGCATCGTGGCGCCGGCATGCGAAGGAATCGAGCTGGGAATGGGCGAGAAGCTTGCGATGAGAAGCATTTCGCTTGTTTCAGGAAAAAAAGTTGAGGAGATTGAAAAGGTTTACAGAAAAGAGGGGGATCTGGGGAGTGCAACTCAATTGATTCTTCAGAAAAAACTGCAGAAATCCCTTTATCATGAGCCACTTGAAGTAGGAAAGGTTTACGGTAGGCTATACAAGATCGCGACTTCGTCAGGAGGCGGTAGCCAGGAGCTGAAGATCAAGCTCTTGGCTGAAATGCTGAGCAACGCCGAGCCAGATGAAGCAAAGGCCATCATTCGATTGGTTACAGGAAACCTGAGGATGGGCGTTGGAGAGCCAACTATCATAGACGCCTTTTCTGTGTTGAAGGCAGGCGATAAGAGCCTGCGAGCTGAATTGGAGCGGGCGTTCAACATGCGAAGCGACTTGGGGCTAGTTGCTGAATTGTTTATGAAGGAAGGAATTGAAGAGATTCGCAAAATCAAGCCAACTCCCTTTTATCCGATCCGTCCTGCTTTAGCCGAGCGGCTGACGAGCGCGGAGCAGATCATAGAAAAACTCGGGAAGTGCGCTGTTGAAGGAAAGTACGATGGCCTTCGCCTGGCGGTGCATAAGAAAGGAAACAGGGTTGAAATCTATTCCCGAAGGGAAGAAAGGATAACGCACATGTTTCCTGACCTTGTTGAGGCGGTGAAGAAACAGGTTTCAGCTGACGAAATCATCTTTGAGGGTGAAGCGGTTGCGTATGACGAGAAAAGAAAGAAGTTCCTTCCCTTCCAAGCCACTATTCAGAGAAAGAGAAAGTACGGGATAGCGGAAAAGATAAAAGAGATCCCACTCAAGTTGTTTGCGTTTGAATTGCTTTATCTCAACGGGAGGGACTTCACGAACGAACCGTACACTAAACGAAGGGAGACGCTTGAAAAGGTTATTAAGAAGGATGAAAAGATTCAGTTGGCGCAGATGATGATCGCAGAAAACGCCAAGCAAATGGAGAAGTACTTCAATGAATGCGTGGATGCCGGGTTGGAGGGAATCATCGCAAAGGATTTGAACCAGCCTTATGTAGCAGGTGCAAGGAAGTTCGCGTGGATTAAACTAAAGAAATCATATTCTGGAGAACTCGCAGATATGGTGGATATTGTTATCGTAGGCTATTATGTGGGAAAAGGAAAACGGACGGAGTTTGGCTTTGGCGGAATACTTGGTGCGATATGGGAGCCGAAGCAAAGGATTTTCAAAACCATTACGAAAGTCGGAACAGGCTTTACGGAAGAACAGATGAAGCAGTTTGCTGAGCAACTGGGTAAACTAAAGGTGCAAGAAAAACCAAAGAATGTGATTTCCTTAATCGAGCCTGATGTTTGGGTGCAGCCGAAGGTTGTGGTTACAGTTCTAGCGGACGAGATAACCCGCTCTCCGATTCACACTTGTGCGATGAAGGAAGGAGAGGAAGGTCTTGCCCTCAGGTTCCCGCGGCTGGTTGATATGAGGAAGGACAAGGCGCCGGAGGATGCAACCACGGAAGAAGAGGTTCTTGAAATGTTCGAATTACAGAGGCAGAAGTAATGTTGGGGAAGTTCTCGAGATGTTTGAATTGCAGGGGCAGAACTAAACTTTGGCGGTGTTTTTAATGCCGGTTCTTGAGGGCGGAAGGAAGCCGATTCGCGTAAAGCGGATTATGCAAGGACAGCTGTTGGGCTGGGGTGCGGAAGGGAACGTTTCGGAAGTGAAAGTCAAACTTGCCGCAAGGGAGAAGCAGAGGGAATTGGCTCTTGCTGAAAAGGAATTTAATCCAAATGCCAACGTTCACGAGGGGTACCCTTTTTGGAATCCCGAGTACCAATTCAAAGCAATGAGGAAATTGCAGGCGCTGAACAGAGAAAAAAAGCTAGGGTTGAGGATTGTTCCCACGATAAGGTTGAGGAGGAGGGAAGGAGCGGCTCCCACGCTTTTAACGACGAGGCTGCCGCGCGTTACAATGGCTGATTTGACTCGAGAACAAATGCGGCAATTCATGCAAGACGTGAGAAGGCAGCAGAAAACGATCGAGAGAGTGGGGTTTAAAGCGGACTTCGACAGTTTCATGCCCCAGATAGGAAAAGACGGCAAAGCGATTGCGGTGCTTTTTGATTTCGGGAACGTTTTCGACCGCAGTTTGACTACAGCTGCAAGAAACTCGATAATAAGCAGGATAAAAAACAAGCTTGGCTTTAAGCAGGGGTCGCGATGAAAAGAGAAAAGATTATTTCTTGTTGTTTTCCATTTGCTGCTGCTCTTTCGCCAACGCTTCAATGTCCCTTCTAATCAGTTCCCGAATGAAATCCTGAACAGAAGAGAATTTTCTTTTTTCCGTCGCATGCTTTTCTAATTTCCAATCAATCGGAACAGTCACAAGAAACGATTCGGATTCAGGCATCTCTCACACCAAATTTTTTAAGCCTCTTTCTTTGTCCCACCATGATAATGTCGTTATTGACTACTCTAAAGGTATATTTAAACATATCCCTATTGCTATTTGCATATCTTTTTATATACCCATCACTCAAACGAAAGGTTTTTAAATAAATATATATTTGTGTTAATGGGGAACAAAAGCTCCCTTGTAAGTGTTCATAGTGAGGCGATTGAAATGGAGGATATTGTTAGAAGTGCAATTTCCCAGCCTAGGGGTAATGTAGAGCCAACGGATTTTGAAGAAATTAAGATCAAGGTTATAGGAGTGGGCGGCGGAGGGAACAATACTGTTAATAGGCTCAAGAAACTGGATGTAAAGGGAGCTGAACTTATCGCGGTGAACGCAGACAGGCAGCACCTGAACATGATGGATGAGGGAGTAAGGAAACTTCTTATCGGAAGAAGCGTTACCAAAGGCCTTGGCGCAGGGGGATTCCCTGAAGTGGGTGCAAAATGTGCGGAAGTAGACAGGGATGCTTTGAAGGCAGAGCTTGATGGAGCTCACCTCGTCTTTCTTTGCTCTGGCATGGGCGGTGGAACAGGAACAGGTGCTTCACCCATTGTGGCGGAGATCGCAAAGGAACAGGGTGCAATCGTTGTAGCTATGGTTACTTATCCCTTTGCCTTGGAGAGGGCGCGAGTTCAAAAGGCTGACGACGGAATCCAGCGACTCAGGGAAGTTGCTGACTCAGTGATCATATTGGACAACAATCGCTTGGTCCAAATAGTCCCCAATCTTCCAATGAACCAAGCCTTCCTTGTGGCAGACGAAATTCTTGCAAAGGCAATCGGTGGACTCGTGTTCACCATAACCCAGCCTTCCTTAGTCAACATAGACTTTGCTGACGTGAGGTCCATCATGGGCCACGGAGACGTGGGCATGATTGCAGTCGGAACAGGCAAGGGGGCCTCTAAAGTGGATGACGCAGTTGAGGGAGTCATGAAAAACAGGTTGTTGGACGTTGACTTCACTGGAGCAAAAGGTGCGTTGATCCACATCGCAGGCGGTTCAGACTTGACGCTTGGAGACGCCATTAGAGCAGGCGAGATGATTACCGAGCAGATGGACCCGCAGGCAAACGTGAAATGGGGTGCAAGGCTCGTACCCAATTACGACGGCAGACTGGAGGTCTGCGCAATCATAACCGGAGTCAAAAGTCCGCACATTATTGGTAGACCGTATATTGAGCAGAAGCCCCAGAGAGAAGTAGGCTACGACATAGAAATCCTTGGTTAGATTGTATTTTTTTGAATTTGGTTTGATGAGAGGGAAGGGAGGCATGCGACCAGGCCGAACTTCTCTTTTTTATTTTTATGGCCGGTTTTGGCCGAATATTGTCTTCATGAACCGCAACCGACGCGTGTCGGAAAACCCACTGGAGTTGATGTAATGGAGAGCATAATCTCGGATGCGCTGAAGTATTCGGCGCAAAAACCGTTGCCTGAAGTGGCGACAAAGGAATTTACTCCCGCACAGGTAAGGATATCTGTCGTGGGGGTGGGAGGAGCAGGAACGAACACCGTCTCGCGCTTGTACAGGATGGGCATAAAGAGCGCTAAAACAATTGCAATCAATACGGACGCCAACCACTTGAAGCTCGTTGAAGCAGACAAGAAAGTCTTGATTGGGGCGACGATGACGAAGGGCCTTGGCGCAGGAGGATTCCCTGAAGTTGGGATGAAGGCAGCTGAACAAGCTAGGGACAAGCTGGCTGAGCTAGTTGGAGGCAGTGAACTCATCTTTCTTACAGCCGGCATGGGCGGTGGAACAGGAACAGGTGCTTCACCTGTTATAGCGGAAATCGCAAAGCAACAAGGCGCCATTGTGGTAGCCATGGTTACCTTCCCGTTCGCTCTTGAGAGGGCGAGGCTGGACAAGGCAGACTGGGGCCTTGAGAGGCTCAAGGAAGTGTGTGACACCGTAGTAATCATCGACAACAACAGGCTTGCTTCCTTTGTGCCAAACCTTCCAGTGAACCAGGCGTTTGCAGTCGCTGACACGCTCGTTGCAAGAGCGGTGAAAGGCATTTCGGACACGATCATGTTGCCTTCGCTCGTGAACATTGATTTCGCCGACGTGAGGGCGATCATGGGCAACGCTGGCCAGGCAATGATTTCCATAGGCGAAGGAAGCGGGAACGACCGAGTTCAAGACGCGGTCAAGAATACCTTGGAACATCCTTTGCTTGACATCGACTACGCTGGAGCAAGAGGCGCATTGATTCACGTGGCAGGCGGCGCCCAGCTTTCGCTTGGAGAAGTCACGAGAATCGGCGAAGGCATTACTGAAGCATTTGATTCGAGGGCGAACGTGATCTGGGGGGCAAGAGTGATCCCTGACATGGGAGACAAGGTCGTCGTAACCTCCATCATCACTGGAGTCAACTCCCCGCACGTAATAGGCAAGACTCCTGAAAAGGAGAAGCACAGGCTCGCCCACGTCTCTGGCCTGGACTCCATTTCCTTTTAAATTTCGGTACCTCCCTGGGGTTGAGCCCCTTTGTTTTTTCGGGCCTTTCTTCTTTTTTCTTTGCTTTAAAAAATTTGGTCAAACGGAATTCGGGTTGTATGTCCTTGTTGTAGTCGTGGTTGTTGAGCCTGTAACTGGTTCGGGCTTCTTGTTGTGGTCTTCATCCGCACGCGGGAGGCAAATATCCGCTTGTGCCTTCGTGGGCACTGCCAACGTCAACGCAGTTGCAATGCCGCTTGCTGGATCGAGTTTCTCGTCTATCTTGAACAAGCCAGTTACCCCTGCCAAAAGCATGGATTGGCTTCCGAGCTCTCCGAGCTTTGAATACATTTCGTAAAGCGCCCAGCCCTTCACAATGGACTCTAGGGAAGGTGGCTTGGGGATGCAGTTGCAGGCTAGGCCCCAGTGAATGCCGATATAGATTTGGTTCATCCAAGGAAATATTTGAACAAATCCTTTTTTGGGCTCGCACTTGAGGTGGCAGCCATCAGGCCAGGGGTAGCAAGTGGTCCACGCCTTCCTCATCGTTGGAATGATGAGCGGCAAGTCCATCAAATGCCCTTTCGTGTTCTCGCAATTCAACGCGGCAGCTTTCTCTAAACCGAATGCGCTGCTGAAGGCATTTAATGCTGTTTGCGTACCTGGGCATGCGCTTGAACAACTTGTTTTAGTAGCAGCTATTGCTGCCAGAAATTTACTGGAGCATGTGGCGTACGAAAGTGTCTCTGGAAGTCCTAAGCAACTAGTGTATGTGGCGTAAGTGGTTTTTAATTCCACCAATCCACGTTCTGAACAAGGTATTTGACCAGTAGGTCCAGCACAACAAGGTGGGCACGCACCTATCGCACAGCTGGTGCAAGTACTCAATTCCCCGCCAGCAACAGTTTCAAGAGAAGCAAACGAGCTTTTAGTAGCTGCCATTGCTCCCTTGAATGCAATCCCAAACCCAAGGCATTTTACTGGAATCGGTGGAGCCAAGCAGTCTCCAGGCACGCCTGCTGGCAACGCGAATAGAGGTGGAAGCGGGTTAAAGAAGTAGCTGCAGATGATCTTTGGTTTAACGTGTTCGTCGCTCGCCTGGTCTGCGACGACTGGCAAGGACGCGTCGTCCTCGTCTTGAATCGGGTTGTTTGGGTCAGCTGTTCCTGAAAGGAAGTCACAGAGCGGCATTCCTACTCCGGAACAGTCTATGTAGGAATAGGATTCAAGGGAAGCGGTTTCAGCTGAATAATCCCAGCTCGCTCCATCAGAGGAAGATGCCTTCACTACGTAAATGCCTGGATTTCCTTGCTTGCAGCCGCTGCCGAATGACGTGATTATGCCGAGGTTCTGGGGCGTTATGCCTTCAACGAGTTGAGCAATCGTATAGAACTCAAAGGGCCTGTTGCTGGAAAGGTATTTCAAGGGCTCGCCGTTGCCTCGCCGAAATGCGGTTTGGGAAGCAACCTCTGACGCCCTTGCCTTCAGTGCCTCAAATGCGCCATGGAATGCGCTTCCTGTGCAGAAGCCGTCTCCACAGCACAGGAAATCAGAGCAGCTTTCCACTCTGTGGCCTAATCCAAATCTAGGAGGCTGAATGAATGACTTTGCATACAGGTAATCCCAACCGTACAAGAGCTCTTGGCCGTCCTGGATTCCAAGGTAATTGCTGGACTTCGGAATCCACGCGTATGCGTAAGCGCCTGGCTTTGTTAAGGAAATGTCTTTGGGTGGTGAAACCATTGCCTTCAATTGCCTTCCTCCAAGCTGCTTCTCGTCCAACACGAAGATGAGCTTTGCGGTCTTGTCGCCCTCGCTGAGCGCAGAAGGCCTTGCGAAAAGTGATTCCACGCCAAAGCTCTTGTCCTTTGCATTGACGATTATCGGAATTGTTTTGTTAACTGGCTTGCCGGCAGTGGCTGCGCATACTGCTGCAAATTTAATTCTCACAGAGGAATCTCCTTCCAGCGTGTTTCCAACAACCCTGATTGGACATTGGGTGTTCAACTCGTTTGCCTTGAAAACAATCCTGTTGTTTTCGAGGCCGTAGCATAATCTTTTTGTGTCCTCGCCTTCGAAGGAGTACTCTAGTTTGCAAGCGCTTTCATCCACGTTCAACGGCATTGCGTCAGCCGGAAGAACTGGGTCAATCTGGAGCAGGATCTTGTCCAAGGAAACTCCGTTGGCGTCAAGTACTTCAATCACTCCCGTAGTGGGATTGAATCTGACTGTTGCATTCGGAGTAAACTCGTTGGAAATGGGTGGGCACTCGCCGCAGTCTTCTGGGCAAGAGGAGCAGGACTCATATCGGTCGCAGGTTCCATTCCCGCAGCCAGTTGGGGAAGGCGTTGGAGTTGGACCAATAGCCCCGCCCTTTACGGTGTACTCCCATTTCATCGTCTCGGCATAGCAGCCGTCCTTGTTTTCGTTGGACTCGGCTGTTCCAAGGACTTCGTCGGGTGGGTCCCTGAAGACCATGCTTCCTTTGACTGCAAAGCCCCTGTAGTTCAATGAAACCTTTTCTCCGTCCCTTGCAGTCTCCCTCACTTTAATCAAGAACATTACTTCTTTTGAAACGCCTCCTGAGAAAGTTAGTTCAACCCATTTATAGAATCCGTCAGGGGAATAGTAGTTGTTTGCGTCCCTGCATATGCTTCCAGGCTGGTAGGTGGTGGAGAGCTTTGCTTCCAATACTCCTTCGCTTGCGTAGTCTATTATTCCGGCAGGCTCGTTCTGGACATCTGGCTTAGAACCTATTCTCAAGTAAACCCCTGTTTTCTCCATTTCAGCTGGTGCGATGAGGTTGAAATACGCTTTGTACACCCCGCCAGCAGAGAGCTCCTGAACCGTATTCCCTTGCTCGTCAGTCAATTGAGTTAATTCAACTGAAACGCCTTCAGTCCAGCCAGTGGGTGCGAAGAATGCATTGACTTTCTTGGTTTCGCCTTGCATCACGTATGCAGTTGAAGCGTAGTCTGAATGACCGGTTGCCTTTCCGGTAATCTTCATCTCCTCCCACGCCTTTGCCTTCAGCAAGCAGCTTGTGCCAGTGCAGCTTGAATACTCTTCGTCATACGTTTCTCTCTTCCTGAAGGCCTTGAATTCCGCTGAAATTGGTTCCCTGGTTGAATAATCGAATGCGGAGATGTTGAGAAAGCCGTAGTTGACCTCCAACTCTATATCGAGTTGAAAGTCAGCAGACAGGACCACCTGTTTTTCAGCCTTGCTGCCGAGGTAGGATGCTTTCACTGAATAGGTTTTGCCTGTCTGCAACCGGAATCCTGCTTTGCCATCGTAATCAGTTGTCTGAGGCGATGCAACCTGAAATCCTTCCACGAACACTCCAACTGAAGCCCCGACGAGCTTGTTGCCGTCCTCGTCCTTGAGCGTTGCGTTGAGGAAAGCAGAGTTTTCTGGAGTAAGAGCGGGTAGCACGAGGGTCACTGGATTGCCTGCTTCAAACGATTGCTTTGCGGAAGCATGTCCTTCAGCGAAAGCCAGTGCAACATACCTTCCAACAGCCAGCTCTACTTCAATGCTTCCAGTTGATTCCTTTGCAAAAATGATTCTATCTAAATTGGATTCCCTGAGAATCCAAATCGTTGCAGCTATTGGCTGCTCCCGCTCATCCAAAGTAGTTATGTTGGAAGTGCGGTAATTCCCTGGAGCTTTTTTCTCAAGCGTAACCAAAAACCGTGTTGCTTCCTGAATCAACTTTGCTTCAGAAACCCCTTGCAAAAAGCCTTCTGATTCCACTAACGCATAACCGAATGCACCCAATGGCAAAGACGTTATGTTCCCAAAGCCATCCGAGAGTTGGCTTTCTCCAAGCAAGAGGTTGGTTGAGTTGTCGTAAACCCTTGCAGTCCCAGTTGGAACCGGGTTTCCTTCTTCATCGTTTACGTAAACAAGTGCATTACCACTTGGATGAGGCTTGGGCGTGCAGTTAGCCGGGTGCTCAACGCAGTACGATGGGTCTTCTCCTGGTGGCGGAGTGCAGTCATCTGGATTGCGTGCGCAATAGCTTGTTTCCTTGCATTCCTCGGGGTTCTTTTCGCAGTAGGGCCTGCATTCACTGGGATGCAGTTCGCAGTAGGTTTTTTTGTCTATCTGGCACCTGTTGTCTTCTGGATTCAAGTCACAGAAATCCCATTGCATGGACTGCTTCAGCTTGATGACTTGCTTCGTTGAATCCTGCAATGCCAGGAAGGTGTTGGTCTTGGTTTCATAGCCATCTGCAGAAGCCTTCACTGTGATTCTCGCAAGTTGCTGGGCCGAAAGGGAGACGGTCCCTTGTGCATTTGTTTTCTTCTGGGTCTTGGCTGAAGAGCCGATGAAATACTCCACTAACGCGTTTTCAATAGGGGAATTGTCTTTCTCGTCCACAACCACGATACTCAATGTAATAAGCTGCGGAAGGCCTTTCTTTGACAGGCTTACTGTTAATTCCTTTTCCTTACTCAAGTCCACTTTCTTCGTCGCATCCTCAAACCCTTCTTTGCTGACCTTAAACGAAAGTTGTTTCAGCGGAAGCACTGCTTTCGCTGTTCCTTCGGCATCAGTTGAAAGGAATGCAATCCTTTTCCCGGAATCAAACACGCCAATGCTTGCTCCCTCCAAGGTCTTGTTGTCGCTGGTGACCTTGACAGTAAACTCCGTGGTCAGAGCAAATGGAAGATTTGAAACAAAGGTAAACGCATAGTACACTAGACCCAAAAGCACTAGCACTAGGATGCATGCAATCGGGAGGGAAGGGATTCCCTTGCCTTCAATTGGGGCGACAAAGTATTTGATGGTGGGTATTTTCAACTTTTTTTCAATCCCATCCATCAACGCGTAATAACCGTCTTCCACTTTGAAGTACGCCTTCTTCACTGATTTCGTTAGACTAATTCCCATGCTTTTCACCACAACCCTTTTTTATAATCAATTCAAAGCCAACTCCTGTTCTGCTTCCCTCCATATTTTTTTTCTCGCATCAACGCCGGCGTATCACCTGTCTTTTCTTCACTGGCTTGTGATGGTCCAGAAGTTCGTATTCCACCAGTCTCCTGGACAACCTGGATAAGCGTGTATGCGTATGCTGCCTCCAGCTCCGCTTATGAAGCCCGTATTTCCATTGTTTTGCTCAACCCACACCAATCCCTTGTAATTCCCGTCAGCATCCCAAACCTTGAAGTAATAATAATCAGGCTCGTCGTGGCAGCATCTGAAAAAAACCCAACAACTATGGCAACTGTGGCGTTCGTGGCAGTATGCCGGAACCACCACAAATCCGTTGCTCGTTATAGCGAACTTGCCACCAGATTTTACGCACGCTGGAGTGCCTTCTATGGTTCCGGGGAAGCAGGAGCCGCTTACAAAGGTTCCCTGCCACCCACACGTTGAATAACCCCAACTCCACTGACTAGTGCCAGTTGGCGTGCAGGTTCTCCCACCGTCGTTGGAGTCACATGAAGCTTGGTAATCATATTCCGTGTACTGTTCCCCCTGCCTGTATGTCCTAGTGTATTCACAGGTTATTTTGGCCCGGCAATAGAACGGCGGGTTTTTGACCCATTCCAGGCACCCTTCCCACAGAGGCGGATAAGAGCAGCCTTTGCTCAGGTCACAGAGGCCTTTTGGCAAAAGCCCGTAGCTGGTGTTCTCTCCGGGCTTTAATACGGAAGGCAGCGAGAACACGCAAGAACCCTTGTTCGTATCCGGGTCCTTGTACGGGAACAGCCAGCCACATAATTCAGTCGGGTTCTTCATTCCCTCGAAGTTGCATCCCAATCCAACCATATTGTCCCTGTATATGGAAAGTGGTTTGGCACTCGCCCTCCAGTCAATGAAGTTGTTTGTTGAGTAAGTGAACTCGTAAACCCCTTCCTGACCGTAATTGCTACTGCATTGGTCGGCTAGCGTTACTTCTGGCGGGATGTAACCGGGCTTTGCAGAGTCTGCTTTCTGTGCATACGCAGTGAGCTCGTACTTGAATTCAGTTGCGAATGCTTCGAAAGGCATTTTCTTCGTGTCATAGCCAATGTTTCCGATGCTCTGGGGTACGTTCTTCTCTGCTAGCTTTGTGGCATTAATCCATATTTCTTCAATGTGGTTGACGTAAGCGAGTTTCTCGCCAGTTATTCTAGCAGGTTTTTTGTCAGTTGGATCACCGAGCTTTGCGCAAAGGCGGTTGCCGCTTGCATCCACTTCTTGCGTCAAGTCGTATCCTGCATCGCAAAGAAAACAGTCTTTGTCGCAGTGGGGGTAATCGCAGAAGATGTCGCAGTCTATGTCATTGCATGCCATGGACTGCACTAGCGGGAACGGGATTGGTGGCGTGGGATCGCAGGAGGGTAGCGTAGTGGAAGTGACAGTTGAGGTTGAAGTAGTTGAACTGGTTGAGTCTGTAGTGCTTGAGCTTGATGAGTCAGTTGTAGTCGTGGAAGAACCGCAGGGACATACTGCAGTCGCAGGAGTCTTTACGTTTGGTTCCCCGTCTTTGACGCAAAGCCTCTTGCAGTTCTGGTCGAATTCACTGCTCAAGCTGTAGCCTGTGTCGCACGAATAGCTGCCTAGGCTTACAGTTGACTGCTCGTTTTCGTCAAGCTCGCTGTCACTGTCTAAATCCTTGAAGCAATAAAGGTTGCCGTTAGTGTCTTCAGCTGTTCCCATGCATTGCGTGATGTTATACTCCTTAATCCATCCACCTGTGGCGGGGTCCGTCATGCAATCGCCCGTACTCGGGTCTTCTTTGCAGTGAAAGCTTGTTATTGACTGCCCGCAACTCAGCGTGGCTTTGCCTTGAGTGTCAGTCAGCTTGTGGCACCTGTCGTCACAAACATAATAATCTGGCGGAAGAGGGCTTGGAGTGGGTTTGCCGGCGTGCACACAGACCGTGCAAGCCTTTGTAATTGGAGTGGCAACTGTTTCCTCTCTAATCCACTCTCTTAGAGTAGCCCTGCACTCCCACCTGTGGCCGTCACCAAATTGGTGGAATGCGCAAGGCGTGAAATCCGTTCTCTGTGCTTGCGGGTCATCGCAGTCCTCGCAGTACATTAATGGGTTAAGTGTTCTCCGCAAAGCAGTTGCTTGAGCAACATCCTTCGCTTCCTGCAGGAACCTCGCGAAATCAAAGGTTTTCAGCGTCAGGTCCTTTATTCTTGTTGCCTCCTGCATTCTCTCCGAGATGTTCAGCGGCAGTCCTTCGCCAGTAAAACCCATTCCTTGGGCTTCAGGGCCAGTAGTGAAATCAAAGACCTTGCCTTGGCCTTGAGCAGAGTTGTCTTTGTCAACTCTCACGCTCATCCTCTGGCGGATTTGCATGTTGTTCACTAAAGAGAATACGATTGGCTCGGCTCCTGTCGTCAGTTGCCCTGCGTAAAGGCTATCATATTTGGTGCTTTCTTCGCTGTCAACATGAAGACTGATCTCCTTGGTCTTGTCCATTCCGCAAGTGCAGGTGAGAACTAGTTTTGCATCCGATTCTGGAATTGTGTTGCCTATGGGCTTAAACCTTCTAGGACAAGAGCCAGAGCTTGCATCATATTTTACTGCCGCTCTAATGGTTGTGAAACCGCTTGTGGTTGTAGTGACCGGCAACTGCTCCTGCTCCAGACTATAGCATGCAGCAGAACCGTCTCTGCTGGTGAAATGGGATCCACCGAAGCTGAAGGAACAACCTTGTCCGCTTGAGACCTCCAACGGAACCACGTCAGCTGGAAACACGGCGTCCACCTTGAGGTTAATGTTTTCAATCGTTGTTTGAACTCCCTTCTCAAGCGTGCAACTGACTCCAACTGGAATCCTTGTGGGACCTGGCGGCATTGCCGGTTTATTGCGTATGTCTATGGAACGCCAGGCTTGAGTTGTCTTTCCGGTTCCGTCGTTGTCCAATACTATATATATCGGCAGGTTACCAACGAGATTCTTGGTTCGCATCTCCAATGTTCCTGAAAGCGACTGCCCACTTCCAAGGCTGAAGCCAGGTCTTACCGTGATCGCAGTGCTTCCTGGAGTAACTGGAATGCTGTAGGTTGTTGTTCCATCGTTCAAGCTGAGGCTCTTGAATGTAATATACGCACCATTGGCCGGATCCGGCCGGACTGAGATGGATCCGATTGATTGAAGTGGTTCCAACAAGGTTATTCCGAAATGCACTGTCAGATAGCTGTACTCGCAGTTTCCCCTGAAGATTGGGTCTGAAGTGCATGGCCTGTCGGGGTTTATTGCGCTCATGTCGTTCATGCTGATGGAATCGAATGGAACACTCCAGTCGCCACCCGAGGACTTGGTTTCATCCGGGGGACTCGGCGGCTCTGTTGAGGAAATGAAGTGCGTCTGGGTAAAGGAATATGAAGTGAATCTCGCGTATTTGGTGATGCCGTTTGAAGACTTGTAGACGCTTACCTCGCTGCTGCACCCTGCTCCAAAGTCCTCCCTGGTTCTAATGACTACTGTCTGAGTAGGGTCATTCCCCGTGTTTTCCAGCGTGCAGTCTGTTTCACAGGTTCCCTCGTGTTTTCCATCTCTTTCAGTGTCCGTGCAGCTTGCAGCCACAAGCGTGCTCCCGCACAATACGTTTGCAGTAGTTGGTTTTGATGCAAACCTTGCATAATTTACTTGAATGTGAGCTGCTGTTCCCGATTGAACCTCAACCGGCGCAACCAAGTCGCAAGTGGGTCCATTATCCACTTCCATGTCAACTGAACAAGCTCCCTCTCCCCCAGGATTGGCTGAAATCGTCTTGGAGCCGATTGAAGTGAAACCACAGGTTCCACTGCAGCTTCCTTCCCAGCCCGTGCAAGGGGAGGCTTCTGCCCTGGAATCCATGCAATTGATTTCAATCCTTTCTGGGCTAAGCGGGTTAAGCAGATGGTAATAGACCGTGACTTTGTTGGTTTCACTCGGACTCTCTATCCTCGGTTTTTCAAGCGTGAGCTCGCAGTTCTGTGGAACCAATTCTTTTGTGATCTTCAGCCAAGGTATCATCTCAACGACTTCGCCTTCAAACTCAACCCTTAAATTCATGAGAGTTTTTTCCACTGGACCGAATGGAGTAATCTGGATTCTTCCATCTATCACTCCATTATAGTTGAGTCTCCGAGTTGCGTTCCTCAAATCAAGTGTGAATGCACCAGCATTTACGGGCAGCTCTGCGTCCACGTTCACCAAATCACTGCCTTGCTGCCTCACGCTCGGGTAGAATACTTTTTCAACAATCACGTGGCTGGGGTCCCCTGAAAAGGAGAGCGTCACCGGCACATTGGGTCTGGGATTGTTTCTTAAAATCTTGAAATATATGTTTACAGGCCCGCGGTTTGGGTTGCCCCAGTCGTCGTAACTCACTGCCTCAAACGAATCTGACTGCGTTGCAGTCCGCGAACCCTGTTGGAACCAGATTTCCATGCAAGTGTTGCCAGGCGAACACTCAAGACCTTGTTTTCCCAAGGCAAAAACTCTTTCGTACAAGTCTGCGTCACACCACTTCTTTGTTGCAGTATCCTTGTGAGGGCCGAGGTCAAGGTCGTTCGGGTCCCTCGTCCATTCATCTCCCTTCCTCATGAAACCTCCGTAGTAGACGAATAACTTGTCGTAAATGGGATTCGTGCTCGTGCGGAGCTTCATTTCAAGGAGCACCGAGCGCTCTCCGTAGGTGTTCGATGCAGACAAAACCGCCCAGCTGAACGGAGGCGTTCCGTATGTGGTGCACTCGCCTTTTGCGTAACCCTGCCTTCCATTCAAGTTCCAGCCCTCTGCAACCCCTGGAATGGATGCATAAATGGATGCGTCATGGCTTTGGCTGTCGTTCACCGCCCTCACGAAAAGACCGCGCTCGTACTGTGCCTCGCCCTCTTGCTTGGTGAAGAGCTCGAATTTCGCTGCATACTCCCTTCCAGTCCTCGCTTCAGTGAATTCATCCAATGGAATGTTGTCTGAGTCATAAACTCCCTTGAAGCTAACGCTTACGCCGTTGACTGGATGGCGCATTTCAATTTCTGTGACGTTCACTTCATCCCTTGCCAACGCCGAAGGAATCTCCGGCGGCATAACCATGTAATCCCAGTAGCCTTCGGCACTTGCCTTGATCTTCAAGGGAATGGTTGCTTTCACTCGCAGCGTGCAGTTTGCTCCAGTGCAGGAAACCGGGGAATAGCCTTCCTGCAAAGCAGTAAAGGATGCGCTTGAAATAACTGCCTTGGTGTCCCTGTCCCTTGGAATCACGTGCGCTTCAGCCCAATACAGTTCCAAGGATAGGGTGAGTTCATTCCTCAAGTTGGATAACACGATGCTGTTTTCACCTGTCTTAGATTCAAAGGAAGCGACTGCCACTACTTCCTTCCCGAGCTCAAGGGGCGTGCCATAGTCTGCCCCAAACCTGGCTTCGCCAGTGTGAGTTTCTTTGCTGTAAAGGAAGTACCTGGTGTCCCCTTCCTTCGCATAGAGCGAGATGCTGGTTGTCCCGGAGATTTTTTCATTGAATTCATCCAATACAGTTACCCAAAGCTCTGCTGAGTTGATGGGACAGTTGGGGTCTTGCGGGTTTGTTTGGCAGTTAGGCGGGCAACGCGGGTCAGTTGGAGTTATGGTGCAATTAGGTGGCTGGTTACAGCTGGGGTCTTGCGGGTTTGTTTCACAGATGTCTGGACAACGCGGGTCACTTGGGTTAGTGATGCAGTCCACAGGCGGCTCCACAACCTTCCTCAGGTATATGATAACTATCTCACCTGCAATGAAAGCCTTTGAGTGACTTACGTGATACTGGGAGGCGTAGGCGTCAGCCATATATGCCTTTCCTTTCTCAAGAGTCAATTTGAGTTCCCCGCTGCTCTGGCTTTCCATGACGGGCGGGGAAGCATCCAGTGGGAAGGCATACAGCCTAACGAGTGCAGCAACCGTCGTGTTCGTTGAAGCATCCAAGGTCTTTATGGTTGTAACAAGGGAGTTGGTTGGGTCGAGTTTGGTTAAATTGATTTGCATGAGGTTGGCTCCGCCCTTGAGCCGCAACACATTTTTTTCCTTCAGCCCATCGTAAGGCGAGTAATTGACTGCGTTTGCAGTTGCGTACACATCCACATCCGGGCTCAGGCCATCAAAGATTCCGTCGCCGTTGATGAGCTTGTTTTGCAAGAAAACCGATGCCTTGTCTCGCCTATAAATGCTTACATTGGCTTTCACTAGCTCGCCGCTCTTCTTGTCCTTCAAGACCACTTCCAAATAAGCAGTTTTGGACGGCTGGGGAATGCATATCTCTTTTTTCACATCGTATACATAACTGGGCTTCCCCACCATAGAGCAGTTGCCGTCTTTGATGCACTTGTTGTAACGCTTTTCCAACACATAAGGCTTCTTGCATTTTTCGCATGAACCGCAGTCCTTTGGGCATGTTTTGCAGCTCTCTCCTGGGTCGCATACACTATCGCCGCAGGTTGGCGTTGGAGTGGGAGTTGGCGTGAAACACGTTGCGCCAGTGCATGCCAACTCAATTCGAACTAGTTTGCTTACTTGAAGGTCCACATTCTTTTCAGCAGGCAAATACCCTTCCTTGGATGCTTTGACGGTGAACTTCTGGATTTCCGGGTTTTCGAATAAAGCAAGACCTTTCTTGTCAGTGAACAAGGAAGCAACAAGTTCTTCGCCAGCGAATACTTCAACCTTGACGCCACTAAGTGGTTTGCTTTCGCTGGTGACCATCACCTTCATTTCCACAATCGGCTGTGGCTGGCTGAGCAGAAGAAAGGCTGCAAAAAACAGAAAGATTAATATTAGGAGGGCTGCTGGAAACGATGGAATGCCATGTGATTCAATGGGGTTCACGAACCAGTTGTAGACGGGCAGGCCTATGCGCTGGAGGGCGTCCATGAGCTTGTAATAACCGTCTTCAATCGCAAAGTAGCCCTTGAGCAAAGCCTCTTTCAAACCCATCTGAAAACCACCGAAAACTGACTTCCCACGCTTTCATTTATTAAAGTGTTTTGCTTTATAAATCTTGGGTGACACTTTACTTTAATCCCTTCTAAAAAAACACTGCAAACCCGATAATCAACGAAAAACATGGAATTTGGAGAATTGTTAGACAACTCGTGTTTGGTGAACCCCGTGTATGCAATCATTTCCGCACAGAAGGAAGCAAGAAAATTATTGAAAAATGCATTGAAGTCAGTTGCCACAAGAGCAGATGCAGAGATTTTGTTATTGCGGCCAAAGGAGGCTTGGCAAGGAGACCTCTCTTGTTCAGTGTGTTTCGAGCTTGCGAGGACGCTGAAGAAATCCCCGAAGGAAATCGCTGAGGAAGTAGCAAGGAAAGTGAATGAAAACCATAAGAAAATATTCGTGGAAAAATGCGAGCCAGTAAACGGGCATTTAAATTTCTTTTTTTCACCGGCTTTTTTTGAGGCTGCGTTAAAGGAAATAAGGAAAGGAAAGGGCGATTTCGGGAGGCTCAAGCTCGGAAGAGGGGTTGCACTAGTAGATTATTCCCACCCCAACGTAGGAAAGCCCATGCACGTTGGCCACATCCGCTCCACGATATTGGGCGATTCCATAAAACGATTGCTCTCCTTTTCAGGTTATAAGTCAGTTGGATTCAATTACTTGGGCGACAGTGGCTCGCAGGTTGCAAAACTGGTTCTTGCCATGCAAAAATTCAAGGACTTGCCGGAGATGACAAACGAAAAAAGCATGCTCGATTATTACGTTAAAATAAATCAAGAGATTGAAGCCGATGCAGCATTGAATGAAGAGGCCAGAGGAATACTGGAAAGGATTGAGGCGGGTGATGAAAAAACTTTGAGGGAAGTGGAAAGGATTAGGGAAGTCAGCATGAAGGCGTTTGAAAGGAACTACGGCCTGTTGGGAATCGTTTTCGAGGAAGTGACTGGCGAAAGCGCGTTCGTGAACGACGCCAAGAAACGGGTTGTGGAAGCAGTGAAAAAGGGGATTGCGATTAGAGAAGCGGATGGAACAGTCATCGTGAAACTGGAGCCGGAACTCCCCAATACGGTTCTGATGCGAAGCAATGGAACAACCCTTTATTTAACAAGGGACCTTGCGTTAGCAGATTACAAGTGGAAGAATTACAAGTTTGCTTTAAACCTTTACGTTACTGCTGCCGAGCAGAACCTTCATTTCCAGCAGGTTTTCAAGACACTTGAGAAACTGGGGAGAGAATACTGCAGAAAGTGCGTTCACATAGGGTTCGGCCTCCTTTTTCTCGAAGAAGGAAAAATTTCTTCCCGAGAAGGGCGGGTGGTGTTTCTGGAAGATGTTTTGAACAACGCGAGGGAACTTGCTAAAGAAGAGATCAAGAGAACCTGCGAATACGATGCCCAGATGATAGAAGAAATTTCAACCAAAGTCGGCATTGGTGCAGTGAAGTTCGCGCTTTTGCGCATCACGCCCGAGAAAAACATTTCGTTTGACCTGAAGAGGGTTGTGAGTTTTCAAGGGGATACCGGGGCGTATGTTCAATACACTTACGTCCGGGCCTCCAATATATTAAGGAAAGCATTAGAGCAAAGGACTTCACCAGGCAGAAGACCATTGAAAGCTCTTGCTATTAACGATGCAGAGAAAAACTTGGTTCGAGCGCTTGCGGATTTCCCGATTGCAGTTGAATCAGCTGCAAAACAGTTCAGGCCCCACATTCTGTGCGACTATTTGCTTGATCTCTCAAATTCATTTAGCGCATTTTACGACGCATGCCCCGTGCTCAAGGCTGAAACACTGGAAGAGAGAAACCAGAGGCTGCTCATCGTCGAGGCGACGAAAACGGTTTTGGGCAATGGCCTCAGACTCTTGGGAATCGAAGCGCCCGAGAGAATGTGATTTGCTTGAAAACCAAATTTTCCACCAAAGCGCTCGAGACGCATTGGAAGCGAGCGGAGTTACATCAAGAGTTTATCGCCAGCGTCCGCAAAGAGTTCAGGAGATCGAGACCTAATTTTGCAAAAATTTTCAATGAAGTGCTTGAAAGGCACGGCAGCGAATTGACTCCGCGCCAGAGGAAGGCAGTTAATGAAGAGGGGTTGAATATTATTCACGCCGCCGTGGCGCTTCATTCCCTGAAAATGGACTTGAAAAAGAATCCCTCGCTGGCCCGCGAATTGTTTTACCAACTTTACCGAAAGCCGCTTCCAGTTGAAAGCGTGCTGAGAATAACGCCGTTCCACGCGCATTATATTATTACAGATCCAGGGCACTTGCAGTTTATGAACAAGGGTTTTGCTGGTCTAGCGGCGAGAAGAAGGGAATTGGGTTCGTTTTGGGTTTATTCGCAGGCCTCATACGGTGGCGAGTACCGGGGCAGGAGCCTTGACTACTGGGGGCTGTTGACCGCAAGTTCTGTGAAAGGAGCGCCTAAAGGGGTTTTTTCGCACGAGGAAAGGCACCACATAATGTTCTTGACCGACGCACACTTGGAGTCCCAGCCCGACCCCTTAACTGCAGAAATCATTAAAGCATACCGGGCAGCTGTTGAAGAAAGAAGAGCGGGAGAAGATTTTATCCAGTTGTACGCGCGAGCCATGCGCTCCAAAGTGCCGCGGTTCAAGGGCTACCTAGACCGCTCTAAGTCCATGGAAAGCACTCACCCGCAGGCTTTTGCGCCCGAGGACGGCGGGAGAATGGCGTTTTGGACAGGAGAC
Source organism: Microcaldota archaeon (assembly GCA_016212465.1). Classification (GTDB taxonomy): domain Archaea; phylum Micrarchaeota; class Micrarchaeia; order Norongarragalinales; family JACRGE01; genus JACRGE01. Next base: position 1,991 of record JACRGE010000018.1, on the reverse strand, counting down.
GGGCTGGAAGCAATCGCAAAGCAAACTGCGAGAAAGCCTATTCACTATTCTTGGGGCGAATTGGCTGCTCATTGGGGGCTTTCGTCGCCGAAGGACACTGCGTTCATGATGGTGTACGGATACAAGGTGCCGTGGAAGGACGTTCCGAAAATAACTGCTTTAGCAGAGGCCTTGGGCGAAAAAAGTGAAAGGGGCCTCAGGACAGCAAGGAAAATCAACAAATCCCTCATGCTTGGGTTGAAGCTCCCGAGAAAACCTGAGGGAATTAACGCCGAATTCATTGAAAAAGCGGAAGCGGCTATGAAGGATAGGGCAGATAGGAGAGTTGAAGAACTCGCTGCATTCATTTCAAAACTACGTGCGCTGCAGGAGGAGATGGTCTTGAGTAACGAGGGAATGGTTTCCCTGCTGAGGACGAACAACATCGAATTGCCTAAGGCAGTGCTCGAACATGAGTTGAAGAGAAGAAAATCAAGGAAAGGATATAATTAATGCTTTTGAAAAGTCGTTCTTTCAGTATTATTCCTTTCACCCGGATTTCACGAACTTTAACGCCTTTTCTGCAGAAAATCCCTTGTGCACTACTGCTCTTATTGCGAGCAGCATGCCCTTGGGGTCCTTGTGCTGCCAGACGCTTCTCCCGATTGCGACTCCAGCCCCGCCCGCATTCATTACGGATTCAATCATCTCCAGTGTTTCCTCAGTTCCCTTCCTTGCACCGCCTCTTGCGACAACCGGAACAGGAGAAGCCCGAACAATTTCCTCAAAAGAAACCTCGTTCAAAAAATATGTTTTCACCACGTCAGCGCCCAACTCCGCACCCACGCGCGCCGCATACGCAATTTCATCAGCTGACGGTTCTTTTTTTCCACGCGGATACATCATGCCTAAAAACGGGATGTTCGCTTCCGTGCACTCGGTTTGAAGCCTCCCGAATAACGAAAGCATTTCGGACTCGCGCTTTACGCCAAAGTAAACCGTTGCAGCAACCGCGTCCGCCTTGAGGAGGACCCCGTCGCGGACTGAAGCAATCGGTGCCTGCACCTCCTCTGGTGAGAGGGTCGTGTGTCCAGTTAGTTTCAGGATGAGTGGGCACTTCAGGTAAGGCCGCACAAGCTGGGCAATGCCTTTGTTCAAAATGAATCCGTCTGCATAGGGTGCTAGGAGTGATATGATATTCTTGGGGTTGGCGTTGAAGGAATTAAAGTCTCTCGGACCATGTTCTATGCCGTGGTCTAATGCAATAATAACTGTTTTCTTGTCTGGAAAAATTCTTTTCATCCTTGCTTCCTTCATTCCAAGCATTCAAGCACCACACAGTATTAACGCCCTTGTTTTTTAATGCTTTTCTTTTCCCACGTCCTTGCTCAAAAAATTCTTGGCAAAGCAGAATATCTGTTTGAAAAGATTTGAACAAATGCTCCGCACCACAACATATTCTTTTTCCTGCAGGTTTTCCTATTTATTTTTTTACCTGAACATCCATAGTTATATAAGTTTCTTTCCTCCTACTGTATGCTGAAGGTTTTGCAGGTGGTCTAAAATGATGAAGAAAAAAATATTGTGTACTAGTGCGATAGTGATTGGGGTATCCCTCCTCATACTGGGTTTGTTTCAATTGAACCAATACATCACCACGAGCGCTATCGTCCAAAACTATAAGAGCACCCTCTCGAACATCGCTTCCAGCGCGCCAGAAGCAGAGCAGCTTCTCTCTACGTTGGGCGAGGCTCCGAATTCCATCCTGCTTTCTATGCTCACTGACTTCGGGCTGGGCGCAATCCTTTTGATCCTTGGCACAGTCTTATACCCGGAGAGATGAATGGTTAGATACAGATGATAAGAAGACCTTCATTAATTTTTTATTTTAATTAAAACTAGCTAATTTAAATTCAATAAAAAACCCAATGAATTAACCTTGAGTTGATTAAAATTTTAAGAGACCTATTATGAGTAGGCGTGATTAAATTGGACGAGGAAGGAACCCTGTT
>JACRGE010000017.1 GCA_016212465.1 Microcaldota archaeon | reverse complement strand
CCCTGAGGCTTTAGTTTTATTTTTTTAATTTGCTACTTGCCGCGGCGCGGGAAAAGGTCAATCCGCGTTTCTTGAATGGGTTCAATTCGTATCTCTTGAATGGGTTTTATCGTCAGCATCATCAGGCCAATTGCCATCGGAAGCAGAAATTCAAGCGATTCTATCAGGAAAATAATTTGGGATTGTTTTTCTAGCGTATTGATGTTCGCCATCGCATCAAGGAGTCCATAGCTGAATAGAAATCCTCCGCAGAGCCGTATAGCTACCATCTGTTTGTAAAGCGAGCGCCTTTTTTTCTCGAGTTCCAAATCCATTCAAACCGCCCCCCCTAATAAAGTAAAGTTACTGCATATAAAAGAGTTCTGATCTTAGGTATACTGCATCTTGGTAGATGGGGATTAGCGGATTCGCCTGCGGTTCGCCCCTGAGGCTTATCGTGATAGAGTATAGTCTAGAGACGGGTTTTCTTTTTCTGTGCCACGCATTCTGGTTCTGGACTTTTTTTGACAGGCGAGATTGTCCAAAAGAGTATGATTGACGAAAGTGCTTCTGGTTCTTCAGATGAAATGTTTTAAGGCATTTTTAGAGGAAAATGTCCTTCAATTTGAATCCCAGTCAGCATAAAAAAGGAATTATGTGACCTTTCTGACAGGCATAAATTTATGAATGTTGTTTGCCTGAGTGTATTCATGAAGCTTTTCGAAAAAATGATGGAGAACAAGCGTAGGAAGGAAGCCGCCTCAGCATATCTTGAAATGGCTGGAAAAAGGCGCCAATATTCTGAAGCGGAGTGGAAACGAGAAAGCGACAGGTTCTTGAAGAGCGCAGTTGGAAGGAAGCTATTTTTGTTCAAAACGCGGGAGCAGAAGGCGCTTGAGGAATATTTAAAGCTGCAGCGATATGAATTAATGAAAACGCCTGAAATGAACAAACGCAATCTAATCAACGCCGCGTCGGACTACTTTTTTTCCAAGAGAGTGCATCCGCAGATGCTTGAGGAACTAGCTGAACTTCACTCTGGGGAAAGGAGTCTGGAGCAGATTCAAGCACAGGGAACTGGAGCGAGAATAATATACAGGGAAAAGGACGGTCGGCTGATGGTAAAAAGCTATGCGGGAAACACCGCTAGGGGGCAGGAGTTGAGGAAATTATTGGGAAACAGAACTTTCGTCAACCCCTCTGACATCGGATTCAGAACTCCGAGTTTGGAAGAGTATATTGAAAGGAAATACGGTCTCAGGCTCGCGAGTCCAGTGCAGTTAAGGCAGCTGAAACTGGCTGTTGCAAGCACTTAACTAGGTGGGGGTAGCATGAAATTCGAGGAACTTAGAATAAAGACACTGGCAGCCAACAAGGCATTGGTTGAACATGGTTTAGTGGTTTTCACATTCGGTAACGTCAGTATGGTTGATAGAAAAGAGGGCGTGATTGCGATAAAGCCCAGTGGAGTCGGATATGAGGAAATGAGTCCGGGGGATATCGTCGTATTGGATTTGGATGGAAGGATTGCAGAGGGAAGCAAGAAGCCGAGCTCAGACGCTCCAACGCATATTGAGTTATATAAGAACTTCAATGAAATCGGAGCGATTGTGCACACTCATTCCAAAAACGCGACTGCATTCGCGCAAGCCAAAAAGCCAATTCCTTGCCTTGGGACTACGCATGCAGATTATTTCTATGGAGAGATCCCAGTTACGAGGGAGATGACGAAAGAGGAAGTGGAACGGGATTATGAAAGAAATACTGGCAGGGTCATCGTAGAGCTCTTCAACGAAAAAGGAATCAACCCTTTGCAGGTGCCGGCGTGCCTTGTTGCGGGCCACGGTCCTTTTGCTTGGGGTAGGACAGTTGACTCAGCAGTCTATAATGCGGTAATGCTCGAGGAGATAGCTGGGATGGCGGTTGAAACACTTGAATTGAATCCAAATGCAGAGCTCCCTTCCTTCCTGCTGGACAAGCACTTCTTCAGAAAGCACGGGAAAAACGCGTACTACGGGCAAAAGGAACAGTAACATCAAACAATATTCAATGGTTATTTACTGCAATCTCCAATATATATTGAATTCAGGGGTGAGTTGAAATGGAATACGTTTTCTCAATTGCTTCAGGCGAGTACGAGAAGCTGAAAAAGATTCTTGAAGAAAATCCGTATGACAACGTTTCCTTCGCGAAAACGGGTTATACTTTGAGGGATTCTCAAGGCCTTGGACTGCCTGAAGGAAGCTATGTTCTTTACTTCAGTGCCGAAGAAGAAGTTGGAAAAAAGTTGGCCAACCGCCTTGCGGAAAAAGCCGAGGAAAGGCTCAAGAAGATAATCGAGGGAAAGAACTTGAGCGAAGAGCAGAAGGCACAGATATTGAATGGCCTAAAAGCCAGGGAGCTTTCCTCGCTTAAGGCGATTGAGGGAAAGGAAAAGGAGGAAATCATAGAAAGGATAAAGAGCGACGAAGTCAATGCGGCTCAAGGCTTTGGAAGCATCTTCGGCTAAAACCAGGAAACGCTATTTAAACACAGTCAACGTATTTTATTAAGTGATGAACCATATGAGTGAGGAAGCGCCTTAGGCGCAATGCCTTGAAACTTGAGTTCTGATTCAAGAACGTGAGAGCATGGTTGGAAGATGCATTTTCCAAGCGGTTGCTGAAGCGAATGCAACTGCTTCGCCTGGTTCAAAGCAGGTCATAACCTCCCAGGAGATTCTAGTGATCTGCGCGGTTGCGGTTGTGATAATCTCCTTCTTCTGGGTCTTCGCCAAGCTCATGCAGAGAACTGGTGAAGAAAAATAAGCTTGTGTTGTGCTGGTTGACAACCCGTGTTTTTCAGAATTTTGATGGAATACTGTTCGGCTAGACTATTGATAACATGAGTTTGGACAAAAAAACCGCTTAACAACAGAATTTTCTTCTGCTTTTCATAACGTTATCAGGTGTCGTTTTTGGCAAGTGAAACCGTGAGGATAAAGAAGAGGGCTTTGCTGAGTGCGCTTGAAAGCGCGAAAAGCGTGTATCCAAACGAATTTGTTGGCTTGTTCAGGGAAGAGGACGGAATCCTCAGGGAGCTCATCATAGCGCCGTTCAGCGAATACGGTGCCGGATTTTCCTCCTTCTCGGACTTCCACCTGCCGCTCGACCCATCCATAACTGGAACATTTCACTCTCATCCCTCTTCCTCCAACCACCCGTCAAAAGGCGACCTTGAGTTTTTTTCGAGAAAGGGAAGAGTCCACTTTATTGCAGGCGCACCCTATGGAATAGAGGACGTTAAGGCATTCAACCAAAAAGGAGAAGAAATCCAGTTCGAGCTAGTGGATTGATTACCTTATTTTGAAGCGACGCCAGACGCCCGGGACGAAGAAATAAAAATTGCAGTCACTCCTCTATTGCAAAAGCACGCACTGAAAACGCTTCCGCTGAAATCTTCAACGGAATCGCATAGAATTTCACGTTTTTTTCCGCAATGCGCTCGAGTCCAGTGAGATTCTCTACTACAAGAATCCCTTTCTCCAAAAGCTTTTTGTGGATTTCGCAGGAGTTTTTTTTGTCCACGCTTGGCGCATCGGTTCCCACTATCTTGAGCTTGGGTGGCAAGAGCTCAACCAATTCTTCTGAGAGGAAAGGCCAGTCCTCGAAGTAAGCGGCTTCACCGAAGAGTCTTGAATGGCCAGTGAAAAACAAGGCGATCTCTGCCTTGTTGAACAACGCGAAGTCCAGGTGCTTTAGTTTGACTTGGTTTTCCCCGCGCACGTCGAATACGTAGGCGTTGCCGAAAAAAGCATCTACGGGGAGTTCATCAAGCCTCTTGCCTTCTGGAAAGAAATGGAAGGGAGTCTCCACATGGGTTCCAGCATGGCTTGAAACGGTTATCCTGGATGTACTAAATCCTTCTCTTCCAATTGAGCAAGCTCCCTCTATTCTCGTGAGAGAATCGCCTGGAAAAACGGGGGTTCCCTCGTAAACCCTGTGGGAGAGCTCGTGAATCCTCATGTAATGAATGAGTGGAGAAAAGGATTTAAAAACGTCGTTGCAGGGGGCTTTGCACAAAAATTGGTTTCAAACTCTTTCTGAATTTTTTGGTTCAAATTTCGTAAAATGAAGCAAAAAAACCAGTATTTAATTTAAATGAGCTGAATTGGCACCCAAAGACATATTGTAAAAATATGCAAAGCTATTGCCGGGGAAAGGCACTGAACTTAATAAAAGTTAGTAAGAGCTCTCTATCAAGGCACCTATGACGAGCATGAAGACGGCGATGAGAGTGAGTATAAGAATGTCCAGGAGCAGGTACTCAAAGCCCCTTTTGAGGAAGTGCCTTCTCATCAATGCAACTGAAAAGATTCCGCCAGCTATGCTGGCGATAAAGTAGGCGCCGAGCTCGAACACGCCGTGGAAAAGTAGGCTGAAGAACCCCAGGAACAGGCCCTGAAGGCCTTGCACTCTCGCGACAGAGCCAATAAACACCCCTATGATTGAAGCGTTCCAGAGCAGGAGGTAGATAGCTCCAACTCCATAGAGGAGAGAGAAGAGGAACATCGCGCCCAAAACGCCGAGGTTGTTCTTCAAAATGGCCGTGAACTCGTTTTCCTTGAATGAAACGTAAGCAGACTCCTTTTGCTTGTGGGCGCTCATCCAGCTCTTGCAGTCAATCCAAGGCATGCCGGTCGACTTGCGGATTGAACAAAGTTCAGTGATTTGGCTCGCGAAATGGTTTTTCGCAGCATCCTCCGGCAGGTATGCAAACCAGATTGCGTAAGCGATCACTGCACCGAGAAAGAAGAAACTGAATACGATCAACAGCGTCTTGTGGTAAGTGAAGAACGCATAGTTTTTTCTCGTCGGCCTTTGCTCTGGAAAGATGGCATAGTAAGTTCCATAATATTTTTCAAGCTCGTCTGCTTCGATTTTTTCTTCGCCCATTACCAGATACCAGATCAAGGGAATGGCTGGAAGCATGGCGAGCACTACGACTCCGCCCTCTATTCCCTGGTAGAGCATGAACATGCCTATGCCGAAGCTCACGAAAATGAATGAAAGCAGGGCCACGCTCCAAGGAGCGGACCTCGCTTTTTTCGGCGTAATCAAGCCCTCAATCATTATTCACCACATCAAATGCATTGAATGAAACCTTGATTGCTACCCAGCCTAGCAAACGAATTCTGCGCCCAACGAAGTCATTAAAGAAAAACATTATATTAATCTTTTGATTTCTTGGGCTTTTGTTGAGAAAAGGATTTAATAGATTATTATTTCAAAAGATTTTGGAAGTGAGGAGAATGCGGTTCAAGGAATTTTTAACCGGTTTTTTGATGGGTGCGTTAGTTCTTTCACTTGGTTGGGCAAGTTCGCTCCTCCTGTCTCCCACAGTCCATCAGCAAGCCTGCATCGAAAATGCTATTGCTATTTTCTCGCCGCCTGCCGAACGTGAGTTGGTTGAAGCACTTGGCTCGGCAAGGGAATCGATTGACGCAGAATTGTTTGAGTTCTCTTCTCTTGCGTTGAAGCAGGCGCTTGTTAAAGCCGCTGGGAAGGGGGTGAAGGTGCGGGTGTTGCTTGAGCCGCGCGTTGACTACAACATTCAAACTGCTTCTTACCTCAAGGCCCACGGGATTTCGGTGAAGTGGGCTTCAAGGGAATTCGCTTACACACACTCCAAGTTCGCAGTATTAGACGGAAAGAAGCTTCTGGTCGGCAGCATCAACTGGTCGCGCTCTGCTCTCACGAAAAACCGGGAAGCGGAGGTGCTTGTTGAAAGCATTTCCTTAGCAAAGCGTTTTCTCCAAGTATTTGAAGACGATTGGAAGAAGGGCTCGGAAGTAACAGGCTGACCCGGGGGTTGAATGCCTTTTTGCAGTCTTTTCACAAGTTTGAGGAACTGGGAAGTAACTAGAGGAGCCAAGAAAGTTTTGCAACTAAAAAACCACTTTGTGCTAGGCTTGGTTTAAACAGAAAGATTTTTTGCCGAGGAAAACAAAAATCCCTATAAAGTGAGTAAGCAAAAATGATTCCCAAAAAAGTCGCATTATTTATGTGGGGGACTATAAAAAAAAGCTTTAAACCAGGCTGCACTGAATTTCTTGTGCAACAAAAGGTGTTCAGAGAATGGAGGAGTTTTCAGCCAAAGACGTGCGGATTACCAGGGCTTCCCAGAAACAGCTTTACTCTATCACAGTCATGACGCGCCGGTATTTTCCTTACACAAATTTCTCCATGGACGCCATCCTGAAGCGGCTTAAGAAAAAGAACGTTATTTACTTCGTCGCCCTCTACAAAGGGCATACGATTGGATTCGTGGACATTGAATTCAAAAAGGATTATGCCAAAATACTCGGGTTAGCTGTTTTGGAGGAGTTCAGGAGCAATGGAATAGGCTCCAAGCTGTTGAAGAAAGCCCTTGCGTGCATTAAACTAAGGAAGAAAAAGAGCGCGTGCATGCTGGTCGCCGTAGACAACCAGGCTGCATTGCGCTTGTACGCCAGATACGGCTTTAAGGTGAGGGGCAGGTTATACAGGAAAATCAATGGAAAAGGGATACTCCTCGTTGAAAAAAACCCGAAGGCAGGTGACAACAAATCTCAAACAAAAAACAAGCAATAGAAAGTCAAGGAAAAAGTTGATAAAAAAGAAACAAAAAGAAGGGAAAGGAGTTTTATCTCCTGTGGCGTGGTTTTTTCTGGGAAACGAGGTAGTAGCCTGCGAGTATGAACAGCACTGCCACGATTACGATCAACCACATGACTGTATCCATGCCTGCGATTGCTCCTGCTTCTGGTGAAGGCGAAGGCACTCCAGCCATCAGGCTCTTCAAGTTGTTTATCGCTTCAATTGCTTTCGCCAGTGCTTCCCGGTACTTGCCTGCGTTGGCCAAGCTCTTTGCCTCTGCCAACAGTGCTTCTGCAGTGCTCGTGTCCAAGTTTGCTGCCTTTGCGTCAGCCAACAGAGTCTCTGCTTCCTTGATCTTTGCGGTTGCTTCACCGAGCGTCACTTCAGCGGTGGTGGTTGTTCCCCGAATTGTTGTGCTGGTTGTCCTTCCAGTAGTCGTGCTCGTGACAGGAATGGTGGTAGTAGTAGCGTTCGTGCCGCCGCCTGTGGGTACTGATGGCGTGCCGCCCGTAATTGGAGCGGTAAGCGTATAGGTAACGAATTCAGTGAAGTGCTTCGTCCACATCACCAAGTCGCTTCCCACGTCTATCTTGCAGTCTCCTCCTGCTGAAAGCGCATCTCCTGCTACCTGCGAATCGTTGGCACAGGTTGTTGAAACAGCGGTAAATACGCCGTTCCTGCTGTACCCAAGGCTCTTTCCGGCTTTTCCTGTAAACAATACCCTTACTCCTTTGCTGAAGTTCAGCGTCACATTGCCGAAGCCAAGTTCGATTGCTTCAACACCAGACAAGGTATATCCAGAGGGTGTCGCCGGAGTAACTGCAGCAGACCCCATTACCTGCGGCAGGTTGATGTCACCAGTCCAGCTTGGAGAGGAATTTATTACCAAGCCTGCTGGGAATTGGATTGAAACGTTTACGCTTGCTTGAGTGCTTACATTGAGTGCGTTAGTCAATGTTGCGTTCACGTAGGCCGTGTTGTTTTGCACGCCAGACAGGTTGAGGGTGGCATTGATTCCGCTTGGAACAGTTACGCTGGCAGCGCCGCTGTCAGATGTTACCACGACTTCAGTCTGAGCTGAATTCACTGTAGTAGTTGTGTTCAACAGCATATAGCCTGGAGGCAACACCGTGAAGTTAATCCAGGAAACTTGTTTGTTTCCAGGCGCGGTTGTTCCGTAATCGTATGCGATTACTGACAAGTTCTTTGGAGTGGTGCTGTTGCCCAAGTCTGAAGTGACGGTGTAGTTGCAGAAGATTGCTTCCGAGCCAGTTGAAACATTCGCGCACTGGAACCCACTTGAAGTAGTGCCGTTGGAGTAATAGGTCGCATTTAACATGCTGTTGATGAACATGTAGACCGCGCTTACGGTTGTTCCAGTCCCATTGATTGTGATGTTGATGTTGGGAGTCGTGTCGTTGACTGTTGCGCCTTGCACCGGCGAAACGAATGTGACCAGGGGCGTCATGTTGTCCGTGATATTATAGCCTGAGAAGTTGCTGACTGTGAATGAGAGGTTGCCTGTCCACATCCCGAACGTAGAGTCGTAGCCGTTGCTTGCCCAAACGATGCTGGTTACGGCGTTTGAGGAGTTGTCTGCCACGATGTTTGGCGCAGTTTGGAACGGCAGGTTATACATCGCGATCTTCGTTGCCGTACCCAATGCCGTGAATGCACTCACGTTAACATATATTCTTGAATTGCCGTATTTTCCGGGTCCGGTGATGTTCACTTGAATTGCTGTCCTCAGCGTACTCATTCTCTGTGCCTGTTCATAAGTGCTCATGTTCACGGAAGTGAAGTTCCACATCATTACATTCCTTAGTCCATCCCCAGGAAGTTCATTATTGGGGTCACACGTTGAGTTTCCGTTCAGTTGATGGTATAGAACAAGGTTCACGCTGCCGAAGTCCGTGACGGTGCTCATGTTGATGGTTCCGCTTCCAAAGGCGTGGCATCCCGTCGGGTCTGACGGAGGCGTGGTCATGTTGTAGAGGACGAGTATCTTTGAACCAACTGCCGTCTTGGTTGGGTCACTGGACTTGTATATAGTCACTGGAACCTGTGCTCCTGCAAAGTCGCTGGAGACCGCTTCCGCAGTGACATCGCATGCACCCACATACAGTTTCAAGGAGACGTTGTAAGTGAGGTTAAACGTCCCGTTGGCGGGGTTGGAGTCACAGCTCAATCCTGCTTTCAAGCCGGAGAAGTTGGCGGTAACCCAGTCAGTTGTAGTTACATTGGTTGCGTTAACCCTCAGGTTTATTACGTTGTTGCCTGACACAAACGAATAGAAGATATCCTGCTCCGCTACAGAAACCCAGTTTATCGTGGGGTCGCCTGAGATTGGGAGTACAGTGAATGCAGAATCAACGGTCTTCGTGTCAATCAACACGCCGTTGATGTAGCCAGCTACTTGCGCGTTGGAGTAGGTTCCGGCTGGCAGGCCAGTGAAGTTGAAGGTGCAGTCAAATGTCCCAGACACATCACGTAGGTAACCATAGCCGTAGCTGTACCCATACCCCCCTTCTTCATTATATCCATAACTCAACGTCCCGTAGTCATAACCGTATCCGTATCCAAAAACATCGTATCCATAAGAATAGTCAGAAGTGCCGTTAGTAGTACAGGAAAGCAGTGTTCCAGTGACTGGGGTAATACCGCTTGCGTACAAGATCGCACTCACATTGTTGTAATCAATCACTTCATCCGTAACTTTCGTAAACGGAATCCTGATGGTGACGAAGCTCACGCCAGAAGCTTGGACGACTGGAGTACCCATGGTGAAGGCTTGCGCTGGGACAGTAAAAAGCAGGATGGCAATTATTAGGCTCGTAATAAATATAGAAAGCAGATTTCCCTTTTTCTCCAGCCTTTGTTTAAATTCATTTACAGACATCATGGATACTCCTCCACCCAATAACAGTCAACTACAATCAACTCTGCCCACTGTTTTTATTTCTCTTTTTAGATTATAAGAAAAGAGTTTTTAAACCTTTGCCTTTACTCAGCCTTGCAGGTTTTGTCCAGCATCTTATGACTCTGGCTGACCAACTCTTGAAGAAAAACCAACACCAAAAACTGAAATGCGCAAAGCTCCTTGTCAAGCTCGTTCTCTGAACGCTCAAAGCAGGTTATTTCTTTCTTTCCCTCCACCAGTACACTCCTAGGATTATTAAGGTAATGAACGAAATGCCATAGCCGATGAGGTAGTAGTTGAACCCTTCATTCGTTATCTTGAGGCCGTTGATGCTGTTTTTTACTTCAAAAGCGTTTGTTACTCCAGCGTTTTTGAATGGTTTTTCTCCGTCCAGACGCCAGTTTTCCGCGTAGTTGCTGGTGAAAACAACGTATTTCTTCGTGGGAATTTCATTCAATTGAAGTTCTGTGGGGCTTTTTTTCACGTATTTAAGGTATTTGAATGCGTTTTCAGTCACAAAAGTGGCGTTTAAAGCGCTTTTTTCTGCTTTGGTTTTGTTTAGCTCAAACGCTAGAGTATTCAACGGGGTTTGCTTGCTTAATTCCAACAGTTCCTTCCAGTCATTTATTTCCAGAAGTTCGTTTGACGCATATAATTTTGCAGTCTTCACTTTATTCTTAAACACAATTAAATTCGAGGATTCTTTCACAAGCTCGAGGTCTGTTTGGTTGTACAAGAAAGAATAGCTCCGGTAATCCGCTTCTTTTGCCAAAACAACGTATTTTACGTTAATGACGGAGAGTAGGTTGCCGAAGTTCGTTCTGTTTCCCTTGTTCGCCAACAGGAATTCAATGTATTTGGATGTGGGATTGGTTGACTGGGAGTAGATGCCGCCACTTTCGAGCGTGTCTCCTTGAATAACTGGCTTTGAGAAAAATGAAGCAAAGGGAGCTGCGATACGTTGCTTTGGGTTCCATTTAAAGTCCATATACATGTGCCAAGGGAAAAAGAGGGTATTGAACTCGTTAGGGTCTTCATTCAAGAATTTTTCAAGGGCGTAATAATCTTTTGGATAATTGACGCCTTCCAGTTGACCCCAGAAGCCGTTGAACATCGTGAAAGTATAAACCATTGGCACAAGCAAAGCAAAGATGCCCAAAACTAAAGCAATCTTGTTTCCGGAAAGACTGAAGCCCTTGAACCTAAAGGCCCGGACTTCCCTCAGTTGTCGCTGCAAGGCGTTTAAACCCAGTCCGCCGAGAAAAGAGTAGGCAAATGCTAAGAGTGCAAGAAACTTGTGTGGTTCTCGGAAACCCCGGAAGAAAAAAATGTTTTCAAAGAGAAAACTGAAAAGGGACTTGAATGGCTCGGCAGTGCTTCCAACTGCCAAAACTAGTGCCGCAATTCCAGCAATCGCAACTGCCTTTACCCGCACTCCTATTTTTTCATTCCGGTAATAGTGGACGAAACCGTTAACTGCAAGATAGAGTATGACGGCAAACAAACCAAAGAACAACCAAGTATGCAACATCTTGTATGGTAGGAGGTATCCACCACGCCAAAAGCCGTGCAAGGCTGCAGCGTTGAAAAGCACATTGAAAGTTGAGTGCTTGGTTGCAAAAAGCATTGTGTCAGCTAAAGAAACTACTTCTGGCACGAAATTACTGGTGGCCAAGGGAACGAGCCAGAATAGATTGAGTAGCATGAAAACCAGCGTAAAAACAGCAGATACGCTCAGAAGTTTTTTGCAGTCTCTGGAGGCATAAACTTTTAGAAAGAAGAAAAGTAAAAAAAGAAAAAGCAACAGTAAGAAAACACGAATTTCAAAAACCGCGACTAAGAACGTTAAAAATGCAGACTCAATCACATGCACAGTTTTTTTACTATCGAGGAAACGAAAGTAGGACATCACTGCAAGGGGAGCGATTGCATAGGCCAGAAGAAACATCCAATGCCCGGCTAGGAAACGGATGTACAAAAAGGGGTTAATCATGTAAAGAACTCCTGCAAACGTCTTACCTGGCTTATCCGCTGGGCATGCCAAGTAAGCTGAAACTGCGGAACCGAAGAGGATAGCAATCAGTATCGCCTTCTGGATGACCCAAGCGGGAAGAATCAACAAAAAAAAGCTGATAACAAGGTACAGTGGAAGCTTCGCAACTTCAAAAACTGCACTGACGGTGAATCCATTATTCCAATGCTCGTTAATCCCATAAAAAGTGTCTTGAAGCCTCGTGTTTGTTGACTCTAGGCCCGACATGTCCAAGGATAAAACGTTCCCTGGCAAGAGAAGACCGTCCATTATCAACAACGAAAGAATAAAAAACAGCAAGAGGGGGTAATTCTCAGCAATAATTGCAAAAAGATTCCTTGAGTTTAATACCTTGGTTAAATTCATCCACCACCGCCTCGAGGCATGAAGAGCAAATAAATATCTAGAAGACCTTATTATGGATATGGCTTCCACACTATTAAAAATATTGAATTTCTTGCCTCACCGTATAATTCTCCTAAATGCGATTATCTTCCTTTTTGCATACCTCATAGCCATTGACACGCATCGATTAAGACTTGCTAATACTTTTTTTCTTCTTTTTGTGATTGTTTTTTTAGCTGGTATATTCTTGTGGGTATTAAGAAAAGCTGTAACATCATCGTATGCGCCAAGACTGGCGTATAACCTCAAATATACCTACCGGGATACTTTGGATGAGTTAAGACTAACGCTAAGAAATAATACCAGGGAAGCAGTTTTTTTATACGAGGAAAAAATTAATAGGTTTCTCCAAGGGGGTGAACTATTAGTAAAGCTTTGGAGAATGCTGGCCGCCAATATTGCGGATGTGCTAGTTATACTCGCTCTTTTGCTTTTTGGTTTGGGTGCGTTTTTTCTAATTCAACATGAAAAGAGAAGTTCAGATTTTTACGTTGAAGTGGCTATTTTTTTGATTCTAGCTAGTACGCTAATAAAAATAGCGAAATTACCAACTACGAGAGAGGGGTACTGTCTAGAAGACTACTGATTTTAAAAAAAATAATAATGAAAACGCGTTCGGTAGTATTTTGAACATTCCCGAGAGAGGAGTTTATTTTAATTTAAGATACTACATCCTTTTTTCTAAGTACATAAATAGGGAAGGATCTAATACCTGCGCTCAAAAGGCAGCGATTTCACACCAAGAAGTCAAGGCCTTCAAGCACTTTTGGCAATTCCATTATTGATTCTATTATAACCCGCGGATTTGCCTTTAACAGTTGTTCTCTAGTTCTTAATCCTGAAAGAACGCCTATAGTAATCAACCCTGATTTGTTACCTGCAATTATTTCTTCTTCAGAGTCTCCGACAACGACATCTTTTTTTGAATATTGTGAGATAATTGCTTGTTTATCAAGGTCTGCTGTTGTCATTATCTCAGAAAAACAATCTTGAATTCCCAAGGTATTTATTTGCAAAAGCAATGCTTTTTCATTCTTTCGGTTAGTAATAACGACTAGATTATATTTTTTCTTGAGGGCGTGCAAAAATTCGGGAGGGCAGAGTAATTTGTCTTCTTGTAGCAAGTCAGGCGACTCCAAGGCCATATCAAAATCTTTTAGGAAATGGGGCGAGTCCAATAGCTCAGCCATCTTCTTGTTTTGTGCTCTCAATCCCCAGAATGTTTTGCAGTCTAAGGGTTTTTTTGCGAAGTTGCAGTATGCTTGGTAAAAACGCTCCCTATAATCTACTATTGTCCCATCAAAGTCCAGTATTATGCTTCTTCGTAATGCTCTTGCCATGAACGCACCATTATGAGCCTCTTTTTAAAGCTGGTAAGTGGCTTGCTTTTCTTGTCGTTGATGAAATCAATGATGTACTGTGCGATATCAAGCCCAGCTTCTATTGAGTGTATGAAAGAACCACCGATCCTCGGGTTTATTTCAAAGAAGGATAACGAACCATCTTCTTTTACGAATAACTGCAAGTTGAATGGTCCTATCAGCTCTATGCTTTTCGTGATTTTCTTCAAGTGGTTTTCAAGGTTATTTATTTCTTCAGTGATTCCTTTCGTCGCGACACCCGCTTTCACCTGAATTCTCCTTCGGGGGACAAAACCCACAAGGTCTCCGTCTTTGTCGCAGAAGCAATCAACGGAATATTCAGTCCCCCGTATAAATGGCATTATTATTGATTCTGGAAATTTTTTAAGGTAATAATCAAGATCCTCTTTATCCATAATTTTCATTGAATCGAAGGAGCCAGAGCTTCCGTCAAGCTTTGCGAATGCGGGAAATTTTATCTCTGACAAGCGTCTATAGTATCCTTCATTAGGGACGCCTATTTTTATGAAGAAGTCAAGGGTTCTTTTTTTTGAGGAAAATAAGTTTATGGTCTCATAGTCTGAGATCAGTACCTTAGTTTTTTTTTCAAGCTCATTCTTGTAGAGGGCCAGTATTGGAAGTTCTGGAGGCGCTACGGGTATTAAAAGATCTGGTTTTGATTCCTCGAGGATAGAGGTTATCTTTTCATAGAATTTGGGGTCTTTTGCCGAAGGCCCTGGTATGAACTTATCAACGAGGAACTTACCTGCATTAATGGCATCGCAATCAATTCCAATAAAGCGTGTTTCCTCCTCGGATTTCCGGAAGGCTTTTACGATATTTTGAGCGCCTGCGCTTCCGACTCCCGTAATGAGTATTGTTTTCATTAAAACATCTCTGCTTTGAGTCTCTTCGATTTCCGTGAACGCCGAGTAGAATAATCAAAGACGATACGGTTTTCGTTGCCAAATGGTTTACTCTGCATATTGTTCCGTTCATTCTTTTTCAGTAATCAATGAACTGCTTTTTGATAAAAGTTCCTTGAAGATTGTTACTTCAGCAGCGAGAGGTCATCGTCCATAAAACTCCCCTAGAAGAAAAGTCCAAGAAAACTTTTTTCAATATCAAAGCTCATTGGGTTTAATGACAAAAAACAAACTATTGCAATAATTGGGGAAGTCCTTGCCGAGAAGGTACAACCCCTCAATCTGCCCGTTGCTCAACAACTCCATTTGGGAATTAGGGAAAGGTTTGAACAAAACCCCCTGCTTTTCAACTACGGTGAAACCGGCCGCCTTAATATCCCTCTCAAGGGAATCAAAATCATATACGCGCCTGTGGCCAATCCGCAAGTCATTCTCGTGCAGTTCGTGGGCTTCAGAAAGAAGGCCCATTTTCACACCAAGCAGTCTGTTGATCGAATATGCGTTGGGCGTTGCTACTATCACCACCCCCTCCTTCGCCAGCCACTTCTTGCATAGCGAAAGGATCTGCTGGGGATCGCGTACGTGTTCAAGTACATGCATAAGGAGTATTACATCAAATTTTTCCTCAATTTGTATGTCCTCGAACAAGGAAATATTGTATTCGTATGCGGGAAGCTTTCGCCTAAGCTCATTGATTATACGGGAGGAACCGTCTACGCAGACTACTCTCTTGAAATGAGAGGAAAGCGTCTTCTCGAACTCGCCCGACTCTGAGGGACCCAGTACCAGACACGAATCGCCCCCATAAAAATGCGCCGCCTCGCGGGAAATAAACTCGCTGTTTTTTTCGTTGAATCCAGCGGTGTAGTTAATGGATTCACCGAGACGTTCAACTCTCTCCTGTTCAGGACTTGAAACTGGCATTCCTTCACCAAATAATTCAGGAAATTTATTTATTTAAGCTCAAAACGAAAGCTTGTAGATTGTTATTTCTTCAGCATCGAGTCCGAGGAACATTCAAGCGCCTTTCTGGACGTATTTACTATACCAGTCGATTGTCCTCAACAGACCGTCTTCGAGGGAATACTCTGGCATCCAGCCAATCTTTTCTCTAGCCCTTGAAATGTCTGCGCACAACCCGGCCAGGTCCGCAGACCTTCCTGCGGAATATTCCTTGCCCGAGTGCGAGTGCGTCAGTCTTATGATTATGTCTGCCAAGTCGCTAATGGAAGTTTCCTTGCCGGTGCCGATGTTGAATATTTCCCCTTTGCACTGCTTTCTTTTCTCGACGATCATTTCGTAGGCGCGCACCGCATCCTTCACGTAAAGAAAATCGCGCGTTTGCCTGCCGTCGTTGTGGATTATGAGCGGCTCATTCCTCAAGGCGCGCATTATGAAATTGCAGATTACAGCCGAATAGCTCCAAACGTTCTGGTTTTCGCCGAACGTGTTGAAGTTGCGCACGATGGCAACGGGATAGTTGTACCACTGGTGGAGCACATGGCAGTGCTTTTCCGCAGCCAGCTTTGTAACGGCATAGAAGCTGCGTGGATACATGGGATGGTCGATGTCCATTGGCTTCATTATAGGCGTGCCGTAAACTTCGGGAGAAGACGCATAAATGAGAAAGGGCTGGTTGCGGGTTGCAAGCAGGTTTTGACAGAGATTGAACGTGCCAAGCTCGTTGACCTCGAAGTACTTGTCGGGCACTTCCATGGATTCAGGAATCGAGACGTAGGCTGCGTAGTGAATGACCACATCTACGTCGAGCTTGTTCAGGAGGATATTGTCCAGTCCGCGGAAGTCCATTTTGATGAACTCGAACTTTTCCCGAACTTCCGGCGAGTCAACGAGCTGGAAGGGGTCCGTATCGAGGAAATTCCTTGAAAGGTCGTCTACTCCGATTACTCTCTCTACGTCGTCCCTCTTGCACAATCGTTCGACGGTGTGAACGCCGTAAAGGCCTGCTGCACCCGTGACAAGCACTCTCATAAAACACCACCTGCGTTAACCGAGAATTTTTTTAACAGCACCAGTCATGAAATCCACGTCTTGTGGTGAAACGCCGGGATGAACGGGCAGCGAAAATATGCTTTTCGATGCTTCCATCGTGAACGGCAGGTGCTCGGTTGCGAAACCCAACCTCCTGTAAAGGGGCGTTGTGTGAACTGGCGCGGAGTAATAAACCCGCGCCTCTATTCCGTCGGCATTAAGCTTCTGCACAACAGTATCCCTGTCAATCGACGCATCCAACTTTATAGTATAGAGATACCAGTTGTGCTTGAATAATTCATTCTCGAAGGGAAGAGTAAGGGATGAAACGAATTGCAACGTTTCACCTAACCTTCGGGCGTTGTTTCTTCTCGCTTCAAGAAATGAGGGTAGTTTCTTCAACTGTTCTACTCCAATGGCTGCTTCCATTTCGGGCATCCTGTAGTTACTTCCCAAAACCGCGAACTCATAAGCCTTTTCCTGGCCGTGGTTTCTAATCATCCGCATCCTCAACGCAAGTTCGTCATTGTTGGTTGTGATGGCGCCGCCTTCTCCTGTGGTCATCACCTTCCCCGGGTAAAAGCTGAAGCAACCCACATCTCCCAGATTTCCAGCTTTCTTTCCCTTGTACTCGGAGCCCAGCGCTTGTGCAGCATCCTCGATGACATGCAGTCCGTGTATCGCGGCGATTTCGTTAATCAAGTCCATGTCTGCGCAAAGGCCGAACAAGTGAACGGGTACAATTGCTTTCGTTCTTCCAGTGATTTTCGCCTCGATTAAATCAGGGTCCATGTTGTAGGTTTTTGGGTCAATGTCAATGAAAAGGGGTTTTGCGCCAAGCAGCAGGACTGTGTTTGCAGTCGCGCCGTAGGTGAAAGATGGAACGATGACCTCGTCGCCAGCTTTGACGCCCAATGCCATGAGCGAAACCGACAACGCAGAAGTGCCTGAGTTTACGGCAATCGCGTGCTTGCATCTCACATACTCAGCCAAGGTTTTTTCAAAAGCTTGAATCATTGGCCCCCCAGAGGTGCTGGGTACACTCAACACGCCGCTTTCTAAAACCTTCAAGACGGATCGTATTTCTTCCACGCCGAGAAGAGGCTTGCCTATAGGGATGTGTCTCGTCATAAGCCCACCGGAAAAGAAAGCCAATTAAATACTATAATGTTTTATTTACTAACTTAAAAAAGGTTTTAAAATGCAGGGAATTTCAGAACTTATAAAGGTAAAGAAACTTGAGAAATCCGTTGATGAGCGAGGCTGGTTCGTTAAAATGGTGGATGAAATTGAAACGAACCGCTTTGGAGTCATCATAGCCTCCACCTGCAAGCCGGGTTTCGTGAGGGGAAACCACTACCACAAGATTACCAGAGACTGGGCATGCGTGCTAGAGGGAAGGGGCCTGATGGCGCTTGTCGACGTAAAGAGCGGCGAACGCATGGAAATCAAGATGGGCGACGACAATTTCGTTCTAGTTGAAATCCCCCCCTTTGTTTCCCACGGCTTGAAAAACATTGGCGAGGGCACTCTAACTTTCGTCGAGTACAGTAGCGTGCCATTCAAAGAGAAAATAAAAGACCTGCACAATTACCCTGTAATCGACTAATGCTTCTGATAGACTTAAAGATTTTTTTGCCAGCCGCGTCTCATCTCTGAGGATGGCTGACCGCATCAGAATTTACTTATGTCTAAAAGCAGAAGTAAAAACGAGGTAAACGACGCAGAGTATAACAGCAGCGGCACTTACAAGAATTCCGACAACATAAAGCGCTTGGGGGAAGTAATACAGGTTTAGGGTGTACGACCCCGTCTTATCAATGAACCATGCGTTCGCATAGGTATTCACTGGATAATGATCTTCTTCTGATATTGACTGCGCCCAAAAGACTTCAGGAACGCCTAGAATCCTGTTTTTTTCGGTTATGTAGGCCTTCCAGTAACCGTGGAAATTTTCATTGAAAACGAGATAAAATGGCGAGGTGGCATTGACAGTGACTACGTAATGGGTGGGGCTGATTTTTTTATAGGATATGAAGACACTGTTTTCAACTGGAGGAATTTTAGGCGGGTGGCGAGCGTAGTTTCCAAGGATTACTTGGTCTTGGGGAATGAAGTCCCTGCTTTCAATGAAGCTCAGCAATTCTTCTGTTTTGTTCACCATTAAGAAGCGCGTTGTCGCATAAATCTTGGGGGCGTACCATTCATTCTTGAAAAAATAAAGATTTCCAAAGTTTTCTTCAAGCTCCAAGTTCTCCTGGCTTCTCAACGAGTTGAAAAGAATCTCGGGATCGTATTGGCGGGAACGGCCCATTCCGCCTATATCAACGTCTCTCCTGAACAAAACGTACTTGATGTTCATTAATGCCAGCAGTTTGCCCAAACGAGGCGATCTATTCTGGTACAAGGAAGATTCATAGAGTCTTATTATCTGCATTTCGTCAATTCCAGAGGTAGGCAGGTCTGCAACAACGGGCCTCTCAAGAAAACTAAAGGACACGTCTACCATAGCGTAGGGAGCCCATGAGTATTTCGTGTAAACAAACCAATGCGGTGGCGGAGTCACAAAAACCCGAAAGTCCTCCTTTTGTCGTGAAAGAAAAGTCCGAGCAGAATAATAATCTTTTGGAATTTCAACCGGCTTAATGTTGCCCGTAAGATCCCCAGTAAGCATAGGCCAGGAGTTAGCCAATATTAACAAAACCACACCAACAAAAAAAATCTTTGTAAGAAGAGGGTTTTCAAACCTTGATCGTATGAAATCAGATACTCCGGCAACTGAAAATCCAAGCAAAACCGCCATGCAAAGCACAAAAAAACGGATGAAATTGAGGGGCTCATATGGAAATATCGCTATTCCGTAAGGCAGATTGAAAATGAATTTGTAGATTCCCCTGAGGGGGGAGTTGATGCCAAGAGTAAGAAAGAAGAAAATCACTGAAGAAAGAGAAAAGAATAAGGTATATGGGGTATACATGAAGAGGAGCGCTGAAAAAGCAATAACAACAAGGAAAAAACCAACCACTATGCTGGCATTGGACTGATAATAATCTTCGTAATAAAATCCTTGCACCCATTGCCGTACCACGCCACTAGGAGGATACATCATGCTATGCTTTTCAAGAATCTGGGTGAAGTTAATGGAGGCCGTATGAAATTTCAGGTGGTAGTCCAAGGATGCCAGCAGTGGCAGCTCCCAAAAAGAATTGACTATAAGCGCTAGAACAATGCAAGTGGCAGTAAACTTCAAAGCCTTTTTTCTCTCATCTCTTGAGTTTTGGGATAGCAGATAAAAAACCAAGAAAAACAAAAGAATAAACATCTGATTAATCGTCCACTGAGGATTCACAGTAACCTGGAGTAGAGAAACCAAGCCTATTGCAACTGCATAAGCAAAAGCATTTTTTTTACTTTTCAAGCCTGCGATATACAATCCAAGAAGTAGTGGAAGGGAGACAATGCTTAGAACAGCATAGGGGAATCCATGCCGCAATATTCCATTTATGCTATATGGGTTGTACATGTAGAACAATGCGGAAGAAAGACAGGCCCAACGACTGTACCGGTGAACCAAGAGTTGGGACAAAAGATAATACATAGACCACCCCCCAAGCGAGAAAAAGAAAATAAAGAAGATCCTTTGAGCCAGCTCAGGAGAAAAGAAGATGTTCAGAAACGCCAGTGGGAGAACGTAGGGAAGGAAATGAGAGAAAGAAAACGACGCGTCTAGACCAAAGCCCATAGAGCCGTTCCAGATGTAAAACAAGGACTTTACGAAATCCAAAACGAAGAAGGGATGGTCCTGATCAATGGGGTTAATGAAACCGTTCCAGCCAGTAGCAATAAATGGGATGGTGCCGAAAATCAATATTACTGCAAAATCGACGGCTCGCTTGTTTTGAAACACTTTGTGAAAATCCATTCCAATGATCTCCTATAATACTGCAGTCTAGACGAAATAAACACTATAGTCTAGTCCGTTAAAGTCCACATTAAATTCCATATAATAATTTGAAACTCCCCTTAAATTGTTTGCGGAGGTTTTGCGCATTTATCCTTATGTTTTAGTAGAATCTTTTTGCGAAAAACATTTGAGCAGAAAAAACTGCAAAAAATAAATAATTTATGGGCAAAGCCGTTTGCGTATAAAAACTATTTAAACTCACTGGCTCAGCGCTTACCCAACTTTTGAAATTTCACATGAATGTTGGTAGGGAACCTCTTGTCTGGCTTTAGGTCCAAAATAAAACCTAAGGCGTTGGTTGAGACAAAAACAAAGGGAGAAACTAATAGAAGCGGTATTCTTACAAGAGAATTTGATTCAAAAATTCTTCTTATAAGATACTGGTTTGTGAGGGAAGCAAAACTCGTACCAAAACCTCCATTAATGTATATCTCCGTCAGCTTAAGACCATTGCGCTCAGCCATCTCATGGAAGAAGCCGTGGGCGTACCTAAAGTAATCCAGCCTGTGTTCTGGCTCACCGCCGTGAATGCGATATAGAAATGGCACGGAAACCAGGATATAACCCCCTTTTTTTACTACTCTTGCGGCTTCGCTGAAATACTTCTCAGGGTCAGCTATATGCTCCAGCACGCTGAAGCTAAGGTGGTAATCAAAGGAGTTATCTTTGTAAGGAAGGTTCGTTGCACTACATACCCTGTCCAACTTTCTTTTTTTGAAGCCCAGTGACACTTCCGCTAGAGTTCCATACTTGTTAATCCAGCCGTTTATCTTTTCGAATTCCCCATCCCAGCTTGAGTAATCCGTTGCCTCATATTTTTTGATCGCAGGACATCTTCTCAGTAATTCAATTTTTCTGGAGCCGTCACCTGCACCTACTTCAAGCACTTTACCGCTGATGTCAGTCAGCAAATGCTCGTATGCCTTTCTTTTCTTATACTCTTCAAGCCAATAAGGGTATGCTGGAGTTCTAACAACTAGTTTCAAGATTTTACTGAGAACAGTATCCATCATGGAAACCACGCGAGTCGTTCATTTTGGGGAGATTATTTCAATTAAATCTCCTGAATTATTAACCTCATTTTTAATATATATCTAGGGAAGTGTGCTGGGCAGAAATGCATTCATAGAAATCTGGTGGGAAAATGAAACAGAAACGAAGCAAATATCCCCTAATGGTTGTGGCAACTCACGTTACAGATAACTTTGGCCCCCCTCACGCCATTGCCGAATTCCTTGGCAAGAATCGCAACACTTTTCTCTTTATAACCCATCCGTTTGCCTATAGTTCTGACAAGTACTCCCGGGCAAAGTTTTTTTCAGGCGGCATTCAGATCTCTGAGGAAAAGACAATTAGCTTTAGGAGTTCTGAAATTCTGGGATACGTTCTCAACCTTTTAAATAACCTGCGCTCTGTCATATCAATATCCAAAAAAAATAAACTCAAGTTCGAGCTCTTTATTGGAGCAGACCCCTTAAACACGCTTTCCGGCATCATTTTAAGAAAATTGGGTGTAGTTGACGAAGTGATTTTTTACGTGTCCGATTATTCGCCTCAGAGATATGAAAATCCTGTGTTGAATCTAATATACCAGTCGTTATTAAAATTCGTTGTCGGGAGATCGGATTTCGTCTGGAGCCCTTCGCAAAAAGTAAACGAAATAATGGAAAAACTTGGGGCAAGAAAAGAGGGGATAATGTTCGTGCCCCACGGGGCGAACTTATTCCTAACAGAGCCCAAATGCAAGAGGACATTCCGAATTGTTTATGCAGGCAGCTTAATGGGGAAAAATTTTGGGGTGCAACTTATACTGGAAGCCATGCCTAGGTTGATAAAAAAAATGCCTAAAGTCATGTTTTACATCATAGGCAAGGGAGCCTACGAGAACCACTTGCAGAAACTGGTTGAGGAAAAAAGACTAGCAAAAAACGTGAAGTTCTTGGGCTGGCTTCCCCATGAAAAGGTACTGGAATTTCTCCCTGAGTGCGATGTCGGTATTGCAACGTACATGCCGATTGAACGGCACCATAACTGGTATGCGGACTCCGGCATCAAGATGAAGGAATACCTTGCCTGTGGATTGCCTGTCGCGACAACCAAGGTAGCCAGTTTTTCGAGGGTCATCATGGAAAAAAAAGCAGGAGTAGTAGTAGACTATGACCCAGAAAAGCTTTCTGATGCATTAGGTGAATTATTGTCTGATGAAGTGAAACTGATAGCTTACAAAAAAAACGCCTTGCTTCTGGCAAGAGAGTACGAGTGGGACAAAATAGCGAAAAAGGCCTTTGAGGAAATCGGGTATTCTTAACCAAAAAGACTTTCTGCGAATTCTTCTGATCTTATGAAATACTCTCTTGTTCAACGTGTTTGTTTATAGTTATTTTCCAATTAAGCAGGTTGTTGGGCTCCTCGAACTTTGAAAATATGGTCCAAGCAGTCTTGAAATACTCATTAAAAGGCACCCATCTTCCTCTGA
This sequence comes from Microcaldota archaeon, assembly GCA_016212465.1. Taxonomy (GTDB): domain Archaea; phylum Micrarchaeota; class Micrarchaeia; order Norongarragalinales; family JACRGE01; genus JACRGE01. The sequence goes on along the minus strand of JACRGE010000017.1, from coordinate 35,538 downwards.
TCAGGTTTTTGGGGCCTATGGAAATAAAAACAAATGACACCAAGAAAAATAAGTAAGCCAAATTCTCCAAGTACAAACCAAGCTTTTTTAAAAATAGGCTGCACCTAACCAGCGAATACGGAAATGAGTTGATGAACTCAACTCTTTTTACTAGGTGTATTTCTTCAAGACTCTTGCTTTTTAATTTTCTACAAGCGAGTTCCCTAAGGTGCGGAACTCTGTTTGGGTCATCTCCAATTAACTTGCATGCTGCAGCGTCAGCCAATGCGGGTTCGTCGCTTACAACTAAACGATTGAGTCTCACGGGTTCCCCTTCAACTGGTCCGCTACCCTGTAAAACTATGGTGCAATCAAGAATGTTCAGAAAAGGTTTTGTAGTAACGACAAGATCATTGATAACAGATCCGACTATAGGCAAATATCTTATTTTTGTTTGCCTGTCTGGAATGCAGTTGTATAGATTGATGCTGCAACCAGACACTCTTTCAGAAACGTGCCTCTTGAAATTTGCGATGTTGATGAAGTAATCACATAAGATTAGTTCTTCAGGTAAGGAAATATTTTTTATTGCTATGAAACGGTCATTCTGCACTTTTATTTTCTGGGAAAGATCAAAATCCACAAGGCGGAGGTTCCTGTATCTCGTTTTAAGGTCAGAAAAACCTTGAAGCTCAAATGCCTTGAAAGTGGGCATGATGTTCCCGGAGTCTGCGACTATTATTTCCCTTGGGGTGAGTTTATTCAGGTCACGAACGAGCTCTTCCACCAGTTCCAGGTTCGTAACTGCGCCACTCTCCGGGCTTTTTGCCCCACCGTATAAATCAGCTTTTATAAGGATGCGGGAATTCCTCTTAATTCTTGAAAGATGCTTTTCAAAAATTTTTCTCACAACTGGGGCATATCCTTCCTCGGTGTCGTATACCTCTAGTATCATAATTTTAAACCCCTAAATTTCTGATCAGCCAAATGGGATTTTAAGGTATAGTCTGCGATCTTCAATGCTTTAAGCCCGTCTTCGGCGTTTATCGGCATATCTTTTCCATTAACCAAGCAATCGAAAAAGCTCCTTAACTCTTCATGGTAACAGTAATCGCTTAAAGGCGTGTAAGAGCTCACCGCCTCTTTAGGCAAGAAGACTTGTGGACCCAGCAACCGGTCTCTGAATGAACTCGCACGCCATATCCTGATATCTGGACCGCTCATTTTAGTTGATATCTTTCCATTAGAACCCAAGATCTCAAGAGTCCGGTCTACCACGCCCCAGTTGAAATTCGGGAGCCAGTAAGCTTCTATGTTGGCATGAATCCCGGATTCAAATTTTATTAAAGTGCTTGAACCTACTTGAAGACCTTTTTTGTTTAAAGTAAGCTGGCCTGAGATAGATACTATGTGATCATTATCAAAATAATAGCGGATTAGATCAAAGAAATGTGTCCCATAGTCAATGAGCAGGGTTTCTTTTTCTTTGATGACAAGGGTCTCGGCTCGAACGTGAGCCGTATAGATATCACCAATTTCACCGTTTCGCATCAATTCCTTCACTTTTCTGTGGTTTGGCAAAAATCTCAACTGGTAGCCGACCATCAATGGTATTTTTTTCAGTCTAGCCGTTTTCACGATTTTTTCAGCATCCGCTACGTTTATCGTCAAAGGTTTTTCAACGAAGACGGGCTTGGCTCTTTCTAATGCAGATAACACTATTTTGGCGTGCGAGGGGGCGTCAGTCGCCACTACTACGACATCAGTCTCTTTGTCATCGATCGCGTCCCTGTAGTCAGCGAATCTCTTCGTTATGTTAAAGCGATCGCCCATCAGCTGCAAGCGCTCTTTCCTGATGTCACAAATGGAAACAATCTTAGAGGCGGGAATCTTCAATAAATTAGGAATGTGGGCACTTTCACTTATCGCTCCTACTCCAATAACAGAAACCCCAAATCTCTTCACTCTATCAACTTCTCAGACAAGACGACATCAACGCTTTTGGGTGTGACGCCGTATTTTTTCTTTAACAACTTAAGATCCACGTTAGTCGAGTACTCGAAATCCACAAGCGAATCTTTGGTCAATATTTTTATAGGAAGAATCTGCGAGGCATTGAACAACAGCCAGAAGAAAACATAAGGCAGTCTAACAACCAACGGTTTTTTACCAAAGAAAGCAGCAATCCTTTCTACAAAACTTTGATACGCTATTTTCTCACCAGCTATCTCTATTGTTTCTCTATCATACTTATCTGTTGAGTTAATAATTAAATCAACAACATCCCCGACAAAAACTGGTTGTATCATCTGGTTTATCACAGGGATTACTCTGGAGTTTTTTGCGTAATTCAAAAGTTTCTCAAAACTTCTGCTGCCGTTTCCATATATCCAAGAAGGCCGGATTATGGTATAATTAATGTTTGATTCTTTTATCCTCTTTTCAACAATCAGCTTAGAATTTGCATACCTTGTTTTGATCGGATAGTTAACAGTAGCCGAACTCAAAAAGATGAATTTTGCACCTTTTTTCAAACTGCGGAGGATGTCTAAAGAAGCATCCACGTTGACTTTTTCTAGGTTTTTGTCGCTTGAGTCCAAAACTGAGGCCAGATGAATGACCACATCCGATTTCCTTACCTGCTTCCTTACAACGTCTTCATCACAAAGATCTGCCACAACTAGCTGGAAGTCTGGGTTTACTGGAACCTCCCTTCTGGACAGCAGAATGAAATTGAACTTATTGGCAAGCCTCTTGTGTATTACAGCTGCTAACAGATGCCTGCCCACAAAGCCAGTGGCTCCAGTCACGAAAACAGTTTTTGTGTCTTTCATTTTCCAAACCGCGCCCTTAAATAAGTGATGCCTACCAAGAACCTTAAAGCAAACATTCCAGCTGCCAGCAGAGGGTGCTTTAACAGCCTAACCCATTTCCCATTTTCAACAAAAACCTCAAACAGCCTATACCGCCAACCCAACTGTTTATTTATGTCTGGATCGTTTTCATCCCATTTTCGCACATATTTTTCCATTGATCCACAGTAGTAATCTTTCTTAGCTAAGTATTTTTGTAGGTTAAATTGCTTTTCATTATGTAGCATTCTGTTTTTTATTACCTCTATTTTTCCAAAACACCTAATTTTTTTATCTAAGTCCCAGTCCTCCGGGCCACTAAGAGATGGGTCAAAGCCATCAACTTTTTGAAACACATCTTTTTTGATAAATCTGGCCACATCTATTATCGTCCCATCATAAAATTGTTTCTCAAAATCACGCACTCGAATCCAGTACCCCTCACCCATTATTTTTTCTGGTATATGGAGGCCAACCAACTCTTTATTTGAAGTAACAGTATCAACGCATTCCTCAATTATGTCTGGTGGAAGGATTTGATCTGCGTCTAAATAAAATATCCACTCACCAGAACTCTTCAAGACTCCTAAATTCCGTTGGGCACTTCTTTCTGGTCCCTTATTAAAAACCTTTTTGGTATATCTTTTCGCAATTTCTTTTGTCTTGTCAGCAGACGCGTTATCGACCACGATAAGTTCAATATTTGGGTACGTCTGCTGTTCTATGCTTTCAAGACAGTTCTGAATATTTTGTTCCTCGTTTTTGGTTGTAATTATAATTGAAACACGGGGTTTTTTATGCATCTTCTCCCTCTTTTCAATTATTTGAAATCCCTTATGTGCCCCATTACTTTTCCTACAGCCCGGGCCATAAACTTCAAGTCAGAAGGACTGCGGATGCTGATGACCTTACGCAAAATGAACTCGGGGTCAAACCCTACTTTGTAAATCTCTTGAACCAAGCCCATCACTTCCTCGTCCTTCATCGGTGTCTTCATAACCGGCTCCTTCATATCATAACGCGACCAATTGGTCGTCTTCAGCCAATCCTTTTTCTTGCACTCATCAAACAAAGGCGTTCCAGGATAAGGAATAACAACAGTGGCTTGAACAGTTTCAGCAAAGCCCTTCTTCAACAAAAGTTTGCCGAGCTCAAGCGTTCTGCACGCCTCTTCTTTATTCTCCCACGGATAACCAAACATGATAGTGATGTGGGGCTCTAAACCCGCTTGCTTCGCTTTCTTGCAAGAGTCAACGATCTGCTCAACTTTCAAGGATTTGTTGATGCGGTGAAGCGTCTTTTGGTTGGCTGACTCAAGTCCAAACAAGAGGAGGCGAAACCCAGCGTTCTTCATCAGTTTATATTGCTCGAAGGAAAGGGCTCCGAAGCGCATGTTGCAGTCAAGTGAAACAACGCGATTCAATTCCTTTTCAACCATGCTGTTGCAGAATTTTTCCAACCACAATCCAATGGGAAAACAACCCGTGTCATCCATAATCTCTTTGACTCCATAGTTTTCAACAAGCAAAGAAATTTCGTTAAGCAATGAACTGGGTATGCGGGTTCTGAAAACAGGATAAAGAGTCGGCCAGGAGCAGAAGGTGCAGCGGTGGTACCAGCAGTCCCTGCCCACCATCGTATACGTTCCGGGTGTGCACTTGTAATTCCCATTCTTTACGCTGTACAATTCCCATTTCGTGAGCTCACGATCGATGAACGGAAGGGAATTCAAGTCATGATGCAACCTGAATTTGCCCGAATTTTTCACTTTCCCTTTTTCCCTGAAAAAAATGCCTTCATCAAGCTTTTTGGTTTTTCCTTCCAGGTAATCAACTAAATTCAGCAGCAAAAAATCATAATCTCCTCCAGTCAAAACAAAATCAACTCTACTATTCTGGAAGGACTCCACAGTAAGAGCTGTAACATGGTCGCCTACCAAAATCGTTTTCGTTTCAGGAAGAGCTTGCTTGATTTCATTAATGATTTTCCAATGTTGTTTGACAACTGGAGTTTTTGTTTCGAGCATTATGAAGTCTGGTGAAGCATGTCTCAAGCGAGTAAACCACTTGCTGTAAGTCACTTCCTCGGCGATGCCGTCATCCCACACCACTTTGTAGCCGCTATTGTGCAAAAGGGTGGCCGCCGAGGCAGGCACCATTGGATAGATATAGGTAGGAGAAGAAAAGAACTGAAACTGCCTATTCTGGGAAAGCAAGGGAGTGCCCTCTCCTTCTAGAGGGGGGTAGCTGATGGAGACCTTCATGAAAAAACCACCGTTCATTATTAAAGAAGAAAACCGATTAAATGCTTTCGACAAACCGAGAGCACCCAAAAAATATGTTTGACGAAATACGTTTTCAGCTCAAAACGAGAAATCTTCGGATGCTTCCAGAGGCAAGTGTTTTTCGAAGCAGGTTTGAGAGAGCATGAGAACCCCAATTATGGGACAGTCTCCCAGTTCATCGCTTCAAATCACTTGAAGCCAGTCCCTTCAAAAACCCAAAGCCGTAAACTAGGTGAGTCAAGATTATGCCGAGAAAAACTAGAGGAGTTATGGAAAAAGAGTTCTCCTGCACGCCTGATAAAACTGCGTAAAACAGTGCCGCAAGAGAATAAATCAATACTACTGCGGCATAAGGCAGCCACAGGAAAGGACAGAGAAGTGAAAGAAATGGACCGGCAACGAGCCCGAGTAGAAAAAGGGAGGGCAGGAAATAAGAGAAGCGGAAAGACGTTTTGGGAAACTTCTTGGCAAAAAAACCCCTGTGCAACCCGTAATCGCCGATTTGCTTTAGATGCGGAATGAACAAGGGGCGCCGGTGGTGGTAAACCACTACATCAGGCGCATAAACGATTTTTTTTCCCAGCCCAACGATGTCTAAGCACAGCTTCGTGTCCTCTCCAGGCCAATACTTTGTGTCAAAACCCCCAATCTTTTTGAAAACGCTTTTGCGGACAAAGAGGTTTACTGTCGGGTAGTCGTCTACTTCCCGCTTTTCTTCAGGAAGGTAACGGTAGGTGTAGCTGCCTCCGCCCATTCTTGAACCAAGCACGTAACCGCCTGCCTTCTGGAAAAGGGAATCGCTTGGAGGGGTTAGGGCAGGGCCGCCAATTGCCGCCACATCGGAATCAGAAAAGTATTTCGCCGCATTCTTTAGCCAGTCTTTCCTAGGAAAGGCGTCGTCATCCAAGAAAGCCAGAACATCTCCCTTCGCATGCCTCAATGCGATGTCTCTTTTTTCAGCGGGCAAGATTTTGGTATAAGTCGGGACTACTCTAACGCCCTTGATTTTCGCGGGCTGGTTCGGCAAAACCAGTATTTCGTAGTCTTTATAATCCAGTTGAAGGCAGTGCTCCACTGCCTCCTTCAAGTAATCGTTTGGTTCCTTCAAAGGGATGACGATGGAGAAAAAAGGCTTTTTCATCAAACCAATAGAGATTAAAAAAGCCCTTATTTTAAACTTGGCTTTTGCCAAGACTGTCCCAAAAAAGGTGATTGACAAAATTGCTTTTAGTGTATGATGCAAAAAAATTTTGGCGTTTGAATCGCAAGCGTTTTTCAGAGCGGATACAAAACTACTAAAAAAATCTAAAACCTTCTTTGGTTTTGAGTCCCTTGAAAAGCAGGTAGAAACAAAATAAAGCAAAAACAGCTGCTGGGAGAATCAGGTTGTCGGAGTACACGAGGTTGAAGCCAAATCCAGCGTATGAAAAAGGCCAAAGCAACATGTAGCCTACAGGGGCCTGAAACAAGTCCAGGAAGAGATGGGAGGCCCAACCAAACGAAAGCAATGCAATCGCTTTATGTGGCTTCTTGAAAAAACTGGAAAAGGAAGCTGAGAGGAGGAAGGAAGTGAAGGGAGTGTGAGTGGGTGAGAAAACTGCAAAAAATAAATCGGAGTCACCGAAGTTTTTTAAAAAAACCCAGGGAGCAATGAACAAATCAGGCAATACAGCTCCCACTAAAACAAGGCTCTTCTTTTCCTTCAGCAAATCAGCCAAAATGAATGCAAATAGAATGTGAGTAATCCAGTCAGGCAACGCATTCACCCCGCAGGTAAGCACGCTCGCGCCATGAAACGAACGCCAACAAAAAAACTCCTATAAGGGAGAAAAAAAATTTCAGGGGATACAGGGAATATGCGTGCACATTTGTTGGTTCAATAAAACCCCTGCTTTCAAGCCTTGAAACGCCTTCCACCAAAACGCGCTCGCCTTCCATAATTTCTATGCCAGCGGGCTTTAGCACCTTCACTGAAAAATTTTTTCCAGACAGGTAAAAGCAGTTCTGTGAAACATTGAATGCAATGGGACCATTCAGCAAAACCCCTTTTCCCTCGTAGAAAGCAGCGTTTTTAGCAAGCTTTGAGACTGAAGTTCCAGCCTCCAAGCCGTAGTAAAGATAGTTGAATGAGTAGGCGACTGAGAAAACAAGGACCGCGATAGGAAGTAGAAACAAGAGAAAACGTTTTCCATTCACTTTTCATCACGCCTCAGAGAGCATCAGTTGCCTGTAATACTCGATTGTTTTCCGCATTCCTTCTTCAAAGTCTACTTTCGGCTCCCAGTCCAAGAACGCTCTTGCCTTTGAAATATCTGGCTTTCTTTTCTCTGGGTCGTCTTTCGGCAGGGGGTGAAAAACGATTTCAGACCTTGAGTGCGTGAGGGATTTTATTGTTTCAGCAAACTCCACCACAGCTCTCTCCTGGGGATTGCCCAGGTTGATTACTTCACCCCTTACCTCTTCAGAATCCATTGCCTTAACCAAGCCATCCACCATGTCGGAAACGAAGCAAAAGCTTCTTGTCTGCTTACCACTTCCGTAAACCGTGATTGACTCATTTCTAATTGCTTGGTTGATGAAGTTGGAGACTACTCTTCCATCATCGGACCGCATGTTTGGACCATAGGTATTGAAGATCCTCACTATTCGCGCATCAACGCCTTTTTGCCTGACGAAGGCCATCACCAAGGCTTCCCCAAACCGCTTTGCTTCATCGTAACAGCTGCGGATTCCTATCGGATTCACATTGCCCCAATAAGTTTCCTTCTGTGGATGCTCCAATGGGTCCCCGTATACCTCGGAAGTAGATGTGAAAAGAAAACGTGCATTTTTTTGGATGGCGAGGTTCAATAGGCTCAAGGTCCCAAGAGAGTTCACTAAAAGAGTTTCTATTTGAAGCCGCTGGTAGTCTGGTGGAGAAGCAGGAGAAGCCAGATGATAAATTTGATCAATTTTTCCATTGAGTTGAAGTGGTTGCGTCACATCGGCTTTAACGAAATTAAATAAAGCATTTTCCGTTAATGCCATGATATTGCGTTCGCTGCTCGTGATTAGGTTGTCTACGCAGATTACTTTCTCTCCTTCCTTCAACAGCCTTTCGCAGAGATTGGAGCCGATGAATCCAGCGCCGCCTGCAACCAAAACCGTTTTCAATCAATCACATCATGAACTCAAGGGCCAGTTTTTTCAGGTGGAAGGATTTTTTCAACCAGCTTGTTAGCAAGTCTGTAGGAGTGAGTGGTACCGATGTCAATCCACAGGTTGACGTCAAACACGTACCCCGCTATCCGCCCTTCTTTTGCAAGAAGCGGAAACACTTCAGACTCCGTCTTGATTCGTCTCAAAGGAATTGCATCCACTGCCGAAGGCTCTAGTATATAGTAGCCGGCGTTAGCTAAATTTGATGGAGCTTTTTCAAGAGGAGGTTTTTCAACGAATTCGGTTATCTTGTCTCCTTCAAGGTGGACTACTCCGAACCGCTCTACGTCCTCCCAAGGAACCTTGAACAACGCTACAGTAGCGTCCAAACCCGTTTTGCGGTGAAACTCCACTAATTTTCCAACATCGATTTTCGTTACGTTGTCGCCGTATGCCACGATTATTGGTTCGTTCAACCCCTTTTCCATGTAAATGGTCTTCATGTCGCCGCCAGTTTCCCAGCATAGTGTGTTGATGGTCTCTACCTTCACATGATCACGGGGCGTGTGCCTCAAATAGTTTTCAATCACTTCCTTCATGTGCGACACTGCAACATAAATCGTGTCCACTTCCTTGCAAGTGAGAAGATTGTCTATAACGTAATCAATTACCGGTCTTCCTCCCACTGGGAGCAGGGGCTTTGGAATCGCATACGTCAGGGGGCGGAGCCTCGTTCCTGGACCAGCTGCCAAAATGATTGCCTTCATTCCAATTCACCTTTCTTGGATTGCTCTTCAACAAATTTTCTGTAAGGAGCGTAATACTCTGCTCGAAAAGGACCGTCCCACCACTCGATCATTACGGTGTCTGTCAATGCCTTGAATAAATGCGGGATTCCTGGCGGAAGGACTATTAGTTCATTTGGACCCTTTTTTATCACCACATCGTCGTCATTCTGCCTCATCGTTATTTCAACTTCTCCTTTTAGCATTAAATCATATTGGGTTACAGGATGATAGTCGCCGGAACGGAAATACCCGGCTTTTGTAAATAATACATTAAATTTGGTTCCATGGATTTCAAATCTCCTTATTTCACCCCTGAAATCCTGGAAAAGAGGGGAGCTCAAATCATTTTTTTCAGTTTTTTCCATTCAACCCACTTCCTAGATGCGAGTTATCTAATGATTCCATACAACGTCTCATAATTTCATTGATTGGCGTGTGGTTTATAGAGTTTTTTGTTTTATTTCCTCGTAAATACATGCCCTCAAATGAAAAACAACAAAGCCACCCACAGAAAAACCCGTTTTTTAGACAACCCCCAGAGATATAATATTTTTTAAACGATAATTACTTTTTCCCGTAGCCGATGCCCTTATAAACTAATCCAGTTTTCTTCGCTTCCAAGGGGTCCAGAACCCTTCTGCCGTCTATTACAATAGGGGATTTCATCAATCTTTTAAATTCAGGGGGAGGTCGCTTGAATTCCTTCCACTCGGTCACGATGAAGCAAACCTCTGCCCCTCGCAACGCATCCTCGAAGGATGCCGCATAAGAAATGTCTGGAAAAATCTTTTTGGCATTCTCCATCGCCTTGGGGTCATACGCCGCTATTTTACAGTCTCTCTTCTGGAGTTCCTTGATAATGGGAATTGAAGCAGCTTCACGCATGTCGTCGGTATCAGCTTTGAATGCGAGTCCAAGTACGCAAACCTTCTTTCCATCCAAGTTTCCTTTTCCCAATGCCGCTTCAGCTAACTCAGTCATTCTCAGTGGTTGCTTCACATTCGTTTCCCAAACTACTTCAAGTATTCTCGGCTGAAAGCCCATGGATTTCTCGAAGGCCATGATTGCTTTCACGTCCTTTGGAAAACAAGAGCCGCCTGCCCCTGCACCGAAATTAAGGAAGTGAGGAGAGATTCTTCTGTCCAAACCCATTGCAACAGTCACTTCCTTCGCATCAACCCCAATTCTCTCGCAAAAGTTTGCCAACTCATTGACAAAAGATATTTTAGTAAGGAGAAACGTGTTGCTTGCATACTTAACCATCTCGGCAGTCTTGGAATCTGTATGTATCTTAGGGCAGTTGAATCCCTTGTGAAGCTCTTCCAAGAGCTCTTTGGTTTTCTCGTCTTCAGCACCCATCACTATTCGGTCTGGATTCATGAAATCCTCAAGGGCAGTTCCTTCCTTCAAGAACTCAGGCACCATCCCAATACCGAAATCCCTTCCGTGCTTTTTTCCTGAAACACCTTCGATTATTTTGCTGACGTTCAACGCGGTGCCTGGAATGACTGTGCTGCGCACAACTATTGAAACGAATTTTTCCGAATTCCTTAACTCATTTCCAACCTGCTCTGCAGCGGACTCCACGTACTTTAAGTCGATGGAACCGTCTGAACGGCTTGGTGTGCCCACGCAAATGAAAACCAAGTCAGCTGAAGAAATAGAGGAATAGGCGGTGGTTGCGGAAAGCTTTTTTTCTTTCAATACTTTACTCAATGCTTCCTCAAGGCCTTGTTCGTAGATGGGGGGAACTCCTGCTGCGATCATGCGGACTTTGTTTTCATCAACATCAATGCAAGTGACTTCGTTGCCGAGGGAGGAATAGCCGACGCCTGAAACTAATCCAACGTAACCGGCCCCAATTATAGTCAACTTCATTTGATCACCAGTAACAAACTAACTCATAAAAAATCAATTCCAACTTGAACTTTTCGTCAGATTCACGTAGTCAATATTTCATCGTTTTTTACAATTAAAATGATTCACTCACTTATTCTTCCCACGTCCCCCTGCAACCTGTCGTAGTATTTCAGGATGTGCATCCTATAGAAGACCGCGCACGTGTCAAGGAACATGTTGAATACCGCGCGGGGGTTCACCGTGCTCCCGAATTGGGTGTAACTCATCTCAACCGGTCCTTCAGCTATTCTATAGCCTTTGTGGTGTGCGACTGCCAAGAGTTCTAGGTCGAATGCATACTGCTTCACGAGCAGCAAAGGAAGAGAGTCCTCCAATACTCTTCTTTTAAACAACTTTATCCCTGTTTGGGTGTCTGTCAAGGGAAGGCCGAAAAGCAAGCGAGTGAGGAGCTGATAGCATCTGCTTAATGCCTTGCGAGTTGCAGGGTAATTGACCTTGGAAAGAGAGTGTCGTTTGGAGCCAATGATGACATCAGCGTTCAAGGCATCCATGAGGTTCATGAATACCCTCAATTGCTTTGGATGGAGGTCGAGGTCAGCGTCCAGGAATGCAACTAGGTCACCTCTAGTGAAGTTGAACCCGTGCATGAGGGCGTTTCCTTTCCCCTTGTTTTTTTCGTAGGAAACAACTCGAATGTTTGGGTGTTTTTTGGCGTGTTTCTTTGCTTCAGCGAGCGTATTGTCGGGCGAGCCGTCGTCCACTACGATTATTTCGTAAGGCATTTCAAAGGCCTTCAGTGTATCAGAGGCTTCTTTGAGCACAAGCCTGATGGAATGCTCTTTCCTATAGGCGGGAATGACTACGCTGAGCATGTTCATTGCTGCACCCACAAAAAACCATCCGAAAAGGAAGGCATAAAACGATTTAAAAACACTAAGAAAGTAATTGACTAAAAAAATATAATACCATCGCGTAAGAGAAATAGTTAGGCACTTACTCTATTCTCAGACCGTTGGGTTTTCGCAAAGCGTTTGAAAGAATTAGCTCGGCTTCATAGCCGCTTCAAGAGAGTTGAACACATGTTGGACAGAATAAGGAAAAGCACTTACTGGCTGACGCTGGTAGCAGTTACAGGTATGGTCGCCAGCATGGGCCTGGGTTATTTGTATCACTTTGCGGTCACGCGCCTCCTTTCCCCAGGGGAATACGGTGAATTAGGCATACTGCTTGGGATACTGACTATAGTAACTGTGCCTATCGCAACCTTGTCTGCAATACTGACGAGAGAGGTAGCGAAGCTGGATGCAGTGGGAAAGGAAGAGAAAATAAATCATGTAATCAAAAGATTCCTCTTCCACAAGAATGTTGCTGTCTTCCTTGTGGCCACACTCATCGCGACAGCCACGGTTTTTTTACTCCTGCCAAAAAAAGTGAGTTTGGCCGCATGCCTACTCATTCTTGGGTTTTCGGTGTTAGCCACATACCTTTCAGGGATTGTTTCATCATATTTCCAGGGAAGGGAGAGGATAGGCAAGCTCTCAGTGATAAACACAGCGAGCCCCTTGTTCAAACTGGTTTTCGCCGTCGTAATCGTACTGCTATTGAAAGACCAGGGATTGGGATTGTTTGGTGCGCTTGCTGCGATTCCTTTAGGGAGCCTGGTGGTCATCTTTCCAATACTCTTTCTTTTGTGGGGAAAGAAAGAGGAGGAGCAAGGGATAAGCTTCAAGAAATCTTTTTTCCTCATCTTGGCAGCCAACGTGCTTTTCGCGATTTTCCTTTATCTTGACTTGTTTTCAGTGGGGTATTACCTGGGCTCTGAAAACGCGGGGTACTATAACGTGGCGTCCATTACGGCCAAGGTGGTCTTCTTTATTGCAGGGGGTGTAGCGATCGTCCTGTTCCCCAAGACATCGAAAATGAGTTACGCAAAGAACAAGCAGAGGATAAAAGAGTTGTTGGGCAAGTCCATTCTCTTCCTGATTCCGGTATTCGTCGTCTTCGTATTTTTCCCGCAATTCGTGATCACCACATTCTATACAGAAAAATACCTGCCTGCTGCCACGCCTTTCTTCATTCTCTCATTTGGGATGCTGTTCATGGGCGTCTTCCAGCTTCTGCTTACGGTCATGTGGTCCCAGAACCAAGAGGTTTTTCCATTGTTTATACTTGGGGCAAGCCTGGGCATTTATTTCGTCTTGCTTAATACATTGGTTCCAAGGTACAGCTTGGCTGGGGCAGCTGCTTCAATGGTGGCGGCATCACTGTTTCTTGCGGGCGGCAGTCTCTTGAAGGTGTTCCGGCACGTGAAGGAATAAGTATAACAAGAAGCCAACTCAGAGAACCTATCTCTTGCTTCTTTGCAGTGGCTTTTTTGCAGGCTGTTTTCTGTCAAGCGCTTTCCGCCTAAAAGCAAAGGCCCTCCTTTTTGCAAGTGGTTTTGCTTCAGGTTGTGCGGCTTCTATTGCAGGCAAGGGAAGCGGAACGAATGGTTTTGAAGCAAGCTCGAGGGAAGCAGCAGGAGATTGCGGCAGGAGTTGAGTAGCGGGCTGGGCTGTCATGGGCTGATGAGGGGGAGAGGCCAATTGGAGAAAGGCACTGGTCATGAAACCGATGCAGAAGAGGCTGTTGAATGCATAGACGACCGCATAAATGAGGCCAGCGAACAAAAAAAGTGGAATATAGAAGTAAAGCGGGGAAAAGGATGCGGCTAGTGCTAAGTTAGACAGGAAGTTGTAGGGAATCGAGCCAACCAATGCAATAACGTAGGAGGAAATCCCAACTAGCATGCAGACAACGAAAACAGTCAAGGGATTGCCCTTAAACAAGTTGAAGCTGGCCTGGACTCCCTCCACCACTCCCGTGTCGCCTATGAGGATATAATATGAAACAAATGCAAAACCCAGGGAAATAAACAAAATGAATAAAATAGAAAAGACGAGGAGCACTATAAACAATACAATGTTTTTTGTCAAAAAGCCCAGGAACACCAGGAGAAAAGCCAAACAGATTAGCAAAAAAACCAGAAAAGAGGCGAAAAGCAGGGAAAGCGTCTTGCTCCATGCCACACCAAGGCTCTTTCTCAAATTAAATGGCCGGCCCTCTAAAAAATCCCTCGCAGAGTCAATGAACGCCGCAGTGACGAGGATGGAAAAAACAATTAAAGCTACTACGAATACGATAACCAAAACAAGCAAGAGAAAAACACCTGAAATAAGCTTGAGCAAAACTGATGGATCAAAGCTCTGCAGGCTCTCAAAAATGCTGGAAAAAACAAGCAAGGAAACCAACAGGAAAAAAAATCCAGCAACACACAGGAAAAGAAAATGCAAGCCCAAATAATAGAGGATTCGCTTCGGGTCTGCAGCAAAATTGAATCCGTCCTGCAGGCTCTTCTCGAAACCCATTTTTTCCATGAAAGGGTTATGCACGGCCATTTTAAAACATGTTCTAAAACTGGTTTTCCACAAAACTAGGTTACGGGCTTTCCCGCCTCAGAAAAAGAAATTGAGCCACTGAAAAGTTTTTGAAGAGTTTCCTTCAATGCTTTCACAGGAAGCACGACTTGTTTCGCTGAGTCCCTTTCCCTGAGCGTAAGGGTGTTTTTTTCCAGCGAATCGTAGTCAATTGTTACGCAATACGGAGTTCCTATTTCATCCATTCTCGCGTAGCGTTTCCCTATGCTGCCGGCCTCATCGTATTCGCACGCGAACTCTTTTTTGAGGGATTCACAGACCTCCCTCGCCTTTTCTGCCAGCCCGTCTTTCTTCATGAGTGGAAACACCCCAACCCTGACTGGAGCAATCGTTGGATGCAGCCTCAGCACAAGCTTTGCTTTTCCATTCTCAACCTTTTCCTCAAACGCGTCCAAAAGAAGGGTGAACAGAGTTCGTTCAAGACCCCATGAGGGCTCTATCACAATGGGAGTAACGCGCTCCCCTTTCTCTGCATCAAAGTAGCTGAGGTCTTTTCCACTGAACTTTGCGTGCTGCTTCAAGTCAAAATCCCCTCGGTTGGCGATGCCCTCCAGTTCCTTCCAGCCCCACGGGTAATTGTATTCAACGTCCCACGTCTCGCTTGAATAATGGGACAACTCCTCCTTCAAGTGCTCGCGTATGCGAAGGTTCTCTGGGTGGATTCCGAGGGAGTGAAACCAGTTCAGGCTTTCTACAATCCAATACGCGTGCCACTTGGTTTTAACAATGTTTTTTTCAACCAATTCTTTCACACTCATCTCCACGACTTCACCCATTCCTCCTTTCGCCTGCATTTCTGCAGTGCAAACATTAATTTTAGTTTCCAGCACATGTTTGTTCAAAAAGGGGCAGTTGTTTACTTTCGTGGGGTGGATGAAAAACTCTAGCTCCATCTGGCTGAATTCGCGAGAGCGAAAGACGAAGTTGCGTGGGGCGATCTCGTTGCGGAAGGACTTTCCGATTTGGGCGATGCCGAAAGGCAATTGCTTTCGGGAAACGAATTGGGCTGTCTTGAAATCCACGAAGATTAGTTGGGCGGTCTCGGGTCGAAGAAAGGCCAAGGAAGAGTCGTCTTCAACTGCTCCGATGTGGGTCTTGAACATGAGGTTGAATACCTTTGAAGAAGAGAGTTCGCTCCTGCACTTTGGGCAAACGAGCTTGTGTTCCTTGATGAGTTCATCCAATTGCTTTAAGGTGATGCCGTCAACGCTGATCTTCAACTCATCTTCAATTAATTGATCCGCCCTGAATCGTGACTTGCATTTCCTGCATTCAACCAGAGGATCGTTGAACGCGTCACAATGGCCGGAGGCCTTCCAGACAGTCGGATGAGTTATTATGGCTCCATCAATTCCAACCACATCTTCTCGAGAGTGCACAAAGTGATTCCACCAAGCCGCTTCCAGGTTTCTTTCCATCTCCACACCAACTGGCCCGTAATCAAAGAAGCCAGCAAAACTCCCATAAATCTCGCCAGTTGGAAACAGGATGCCCCGGCGCAGGCATAGGTTGATGACTTTCTCGGCCTTGCCGCCAAGCTCTCCTTTCTTCGCGTCCTTTTTTTTCTGCTCTTTTTCAGTTTTTTCAGACATGCGCACCCTCGTAGGTCCACGGTATTTAATAACTTCCACTGACTATTATCATATTTATTGAGTCACTGTTTTAAATCTATTGGGTTCTGTTTAAAAAATAGTGAAGGAAGTGGTAGCATGAAGAGATTCAAGGGGAGCAGATGGAAGAGCGGAGCTAGAGGAACAGGCAGAGAGGGATTCAGAGTAGATAGACGGCGCATGCTTGAGAAAGCGAAGAAAGAGGTTCGTGAGGCGTTTTCGCGAAAGGATTTGATGCTTGTTCAAGGCATAAGGAGCCTGGATGAATTGGATGAAATCAAGGGACTGCTTTACACGAGGATAGACGAGTGGTTCAAGCTGAACTTCCCGGAATTTTCAGTTGAAAACGAGGAGTCTGCTTGCAAGATAATTGCAGAGTTCGGGTGCAAGGAAGCACTTGAGGAAAAAAAGCTTGCTGAAATCGTGGGAGAAAAGAAGGGCAGGGAATTGATGGATAAAGCAAAGGCAAGCTATGGAGCTCCATTCGAGGAAGGGGAAGTTGAAGCACTCAAGCAATTAGCTAAGAAGGCGCTATCTATTTTTGAAGCCAGAAAGGGAATAGAGAAGTACATTAATGCAGAGGCTCCAAAGCATTTGAAGAACCTCTGCTATCTCGTCGAGCCAACGCTCGCATCGCGTTTGGTCATGATTGCAGGCGGGCTTGAGAAGCTCGCAAAGATGCCTGCTTCAACGGTTCAAGTAATCGGAGCCGAGAAGGCGTTGTTCAAGCACTTGAGGAGTGGAACGAAGCCACCCAAGCACGGAATAATCTTCCAAAGCGCTTACATCCGCACTGCTCCATTCAAGGAACGCGGGAAGATCGCGAGGGCATTGTCTACAAAGCTGGCCATAGCAGCGAAAGCCGATTTCTACACGAAGCACTTCATCGCTGAAAAGTTGAAGGAAAATCTTGAAAAGCGGCTGGATGAGATAAAACGTGCGTAAACTCTTTCAAAACGTGCTCTCATGCCAAGAAAAAAAATTATTACCCTTTTCGGCATCGGCTCTTTCTTGCAGGACATGGGCGCCGAGATAATCTATCCGATTTGGCCTTTTTTCGTCACTTCTTTTGCAGGCGCTTCCCTCGTAGTGTTGGGTTTTCTCGACGGACTAGGAGACGCAATCGTCGCGCTTTCCCAAGTGGCTTCAGGCTATTTGTCGGACAAGACGGGAAGAAGAAAAGTGTTCATTTGGACCGGCTATTCCCTGGGAGGCCTCTCGAGAATAGGCTATGCCCTTGCTTCTAGTTGGCAGTGGCTGATTCCCTTCCGAATCCTTGATCGCGTGGGAAAAATAAGGGGAGCGCCGAGGGACGCGATGGTTGCGGACGAAAGCACTGAAAAAGACAGGGGAGCAAACTTCGGTTTTTTGAGGGCCATGGACAATTTCGGTGCCGTAGTAGGAATAACTCTTTCTATAATCCTTGTTTTTCTGCTGCCCCTTACAACTATTTTCCTCGTCGCCGCGATTCCCTCTCTTATTGCTGCTGCAATGATTTTCTTTTTCGTGAAAGAAAAAAAAGGCGGAAACGGAGTTTGGAAGAAGATTTCGTTCAAAGGATGGGGCAAACCCATTTGGCTGTTCTTCGCCTCAACTGCTTTTCTTTCGCTTGCCGCATTTTCTTATTCCTTTCTGTTGCTTTACGTGAGCAGGAGAGAATTCTCCATTCCCCAAACTATTGTCTTGTACCTTTTCTACAGCCTCGTTGCCGCAGTCTTTTCACTTCCATTCGGCAGACTAGCTGACAAAATAGGAAGAAAGAAAGTGTTGGGCGTTGGAATAGGATTCTACATCGCTTCCCTCTCCGCATTCTATTACATAAGCTTTTGGATTGGGTGGATTGCGTTCACGCTATACGGATTGTACAAAGCGGCGGTGGAGCCTGTTCAAAAGGCGTTTGTTTCAGAGCTTGCACCCAAGCAGACGCGGGGCAGCGCCTTGGGTGGCTTTCAATTGATTGTCGGCCTCCTTGCATTGCCAGCTTCACTCTTGGCGGGATTTCTTTGGAACTCATTTGGAGATTGGGCGTTCATTACAGCTGCAATCGTGTTATGCATTGCTTCCGTTGCAACCCTTTATTTCGTAAAAGAATAGTTGGAAACCATAAAGGTTTATTCTGTAAAACCATTTGCGTAAGCCTATCTACGCAGAAGAAGAAAAATAGGAAAGGGTGGGAAAGAAATAAATGATTATGCTCTCCAAAAAAGCAGTGGATAAACTAAAAGGAAAAAGAAGAGACTAAAGAAACTCTATTTCTTCAACGCGTTCTTCCCCCCACTTCTTAGGCACCTTGGTAGGCTTTCCCAAGAGGTAGGGACTCTTTATGCCAGTGAAAATAGCGATCGCTTCTATCTTTCCCTCGAAAGCAGGATCGATTCTCGCGCCCCAGATCACGGTCGCATTCGGGTCAACTCGATCAGTAAGTGCTTCGCCGATTGCATTGCATTCTCCGAGAGTCATGTCTCCTCCCCCAGTGACGTGAAGCAAAACACCAGTCGCACCAGTGTAGTCCACGTCCAGCAAAGCATGGGAAAGAGTATTCCTAACAACTTCTTCAACCCTATTCG
The DNA here is from genome assembly GCA_016212465.1 of Microcaldota archaeon. GTDB lineage: Archaea > Micrarchaeota > Micrarchaeia > Norongarragalinales > JACRGE01 > JACRGE01. Next base: position 16,984 of record JACRGE010000017.1, on the reverse strand, counting down.
GCCCCTTGGCTTCTCCAACTGCTATCATGCTGACTCCGCCATTGCTCATGACTGCCCTTACGTCAGCAAAATCAAGGTTGATCAAAGAGGGGGTGGTAATGGTTTCCGTAATGCCCCGCACAGCCCTGGCGATGATCTCATCAGCTACATTAAAAGCCTGGTCTATTGGAAGGTTTGGAACTATTTGAACAAGCCTGTTGTTGTCTATGACGATGATCGTATCAGCTTGCGCCCTAAGGTTCTCGAGTCCTGCATCTGCTTTCTCCAGCCTCGCCCTCTCAAGAGCAAATGGGTAAGTAACAATCGAGATGACGATCGCACCCTGTTTTCTTGCGAGCTCCGCAATGATTGGAGAGGATCCAGTTCCAGTGCCACCACCCATTCCTGCGGTAAGGAACAATAGGTCAGCGCCGTCCATTAGCTTTTCTAACGCATCTCTGGAAACATCCGCTGCCTTCGCACCTATCTCAGGATAGCCTCCTGCACCCAAGCCCCTTGTAATGGAAGCTCCAATCAAAATCTTTTTTGCGCTCTCTGAAACAGTTGTGAGGTGCATCCTGTCCGTGTTGATTGCAACGAGCTCTGCTCCCTTTACTCCCATCTTGGCGAGCCTGTTTATTGAATTGCATCCAGCGCCACCTGTTCCTATGACCATGATGCGTGGGGTTACAAAAAGTCCTTCCTCAGAGATCCTGTTGCCGCTCTTCAATTGACCTTTTAACGCATCCTTCAAAATGTCCTCCATCAAAACCAGCTCCCGTACCACCGTACGAACTCGGATTAAGACGTGTTAACGCCATTAACACATATTAATTTGAAAACATTAAAAACCTTTCCCCTCAGGATGCCCGCATGCATTTAGCAAAACCTATTTTTAATCCAAATACGCCAGTATAATGCGGCGGGCTAGCTGGAGGGTTAGTGGTCCTCTAGGCCTTCAGGCCACACCAATTCACTTTACGGTGGGCGATGCCTAGGAGAGGTAAGAAGCAGCTGTTTGGCCCATGTCCGGCCGTCGAAGCCTTGCCTTGCGTTATGCCGTGTTTTGCGAACCGAGCCAGATCGGAATAGCGGGAAACCAAGGAAGAGGTTTGCGGAAGGAGAAACCTTGGTTTCTCCCCCCGAAGGAAGCAACTCTAAACAAAGCAAGGCATGCTCGTGAGATACGAGGTGGAGGTTCGGGCTTGGAAACCGGCCAGTTTGCCTCTTATTCGAGCCTTGGTGCCTGCCGCACTTTTCTTTTCAACTGAATCGCATAAAAAGGATTTTATAGGGAAGGACGCCTCTATTATCATCAGTGTTTCGCATGAGAAAGATAATGGTTGCACTCTTGGTTTTCTTCGTTGTCATGGCGTTCTACATAGGCTATGAAACGAAGCCCTCTGCGGAATTGAAGATTTTCAGGGAGGGAACGTTCTCGGATTCAACGAATTTACTTGGGAAGGTGTCGCTGAAACTGCCAGCTGTTGACAAGAACGGCAAAGGCGTGCTAGGAAACCTTGAGGTAGAACTAACGAAAGGCAACGGGGGTTTTTACGTGAAGATAGACAAGGAAAACCCCATCATAAACCCAGACACCCAAACATCTTTCAGGACTGCGGTGGAGACCGCGAAAAAAATTACTGGCCAGAGCTTGAGCGACAAAAACATTTACTATAGCATAACAGCTGATTCCGAGATGGTTGGAGGGAGAAGCGCGGGAGCGGCCATAACTGTCGCAACTATCGCGCTCTTGGATGGAGAGAAATTGAAGGAACAAATGATTGTAACAGGCACCGTTGAAGAGGATGGAAGCATTGGTGCAGTGGGCAACGTGCTTGAAAAGGCAGAAGTTTCCAAGGAAAATGGATTCACTACTATTCTCGTCCCTGAAGGCGAGGCGGTTCAAAGGGTTCCAGTTGAAAAATGCAGCGAGCAAAGGATGGGGAATGCGATCATAAGGCAGTGCTCTACCACGTTCAAGGAAGTTGATATAGAAAAAGAAACCGGCATCAAAGTAATTGAGGTAAGAAACGTGAAGGATGCATACGAGTTAATGAAGGCGCCTTCTGGACGATAAACTCCTTTTATTCCAATCCCCTTTCCGAGTGTCCCTTCTTTTCAATTAGCATAGCCTATTAATTGGCTTCAGTAGCTACCTCGCTCCTCATTCCTTTCGGTCAGTCTGGGACGATTTCATCATCGGTATGATATGGAAAGCTGGGATTTAAGGGTTGATTTGCAGGCTATTTCCGGATTGTTTTTCTGCGCCCGTTGGATTTAGGTTCCATGCCTGGCAAAACGAATTGTTCGGGCGTTCTTTGTTCAGAAAAAGCTTTTCGAGTAACATGGTCATAAATGCGGGGCTCGAGGCCGAATTTCAGAATCGCGTGCCGAAGAAGTTCGGGGTTTCTTCTCCATTGCTTTGCCAGCCAGTCGGTAAACCAAAAGGTTTCAACAGTATCCGGGTCAAGTGGGTGGTTGTGGGTCAAAGCCTGGCCATAAAAAGCATGAGCCACTTCATGAAGAAAGGAAACATCCCTTTGGAGCTCCTTGAAATCCGTTTTCAACCCAATTATTTTTTTACGACGGTTCACAAAAGAGGAGTGATCATCGGTTGGAACTACTTTCCAACCCTCCGCCACTAGCTTGTCTATGGCTTCTTCTGTAAGTGGCTTTTTTTTAATAATATTTAAAAGACGCATAATTGATTTTGGTTTTCTGGCTAAGAGGCCCCGTATAGATACTATTTTTTCAGGATCGTAAGATTCCATAACAAGGAATAGGGCAAATGCCCCTTTAAAAACCCCCTTCGAAAACGACAGGTTTATTTAGTGTTACTACCATATAATAGTGTCTTATTGTGGGGTGTAGCTGTGAATGGGTTGAAAATCATCCTTGTAACTTGCGGCTCTTGTGGAACCAAGCAACTCTGGAACTACGAAACGAAGGCGGAGGTCTGTCCTTCATGCGAGTCCACGATGGTCTTGAAAACGGTTTCCAACAAAGACCTGCAATCAATCAAGGAACAAATCTGCAAGGCAAGAAACGGTAACCTGAGGAACGGCAACGGTTTGAAGAGGAATGGTTCTTCCCTCAGCTACTCTGACTACTTGATTTACAAGATAACAGCAAATGAAGTTGAGAGTATCAAGAACCAAAGAAGAATGGAAAAAAGCTTGGCTGCGGGAAGGTACGATACCGCAAACAACCCGATTCAGCAAAAGCGTAAGCGCGTTTAGTCATCGGTGAAAGAGATTCTTTCAGAGTCAGGCCCTGTTGAAAATATCTCCCTCGTAATTTCACGATTTTTTCAAAAGCGGAATTTGATGCTAGATGTGATCTTGGAAGCCAATTAGCCAAACTGTGGGTTTAGCTATTTTCTCCTCTAGAAAAACCCAATATTTTCAGCTAAGCTCAGAACCACCTACTTTTATGAAGGAGTGTGGCTGATTTTATATATCCTTGCGCTTATTCTAATTGATGTAATGCCGAAAACACCCAAAAAGGGAACGCTTAATGAGTTCAAGAAGCTAGTTGAAGAGTACTCTTCGCAGGAAGGGATTCCGCTCGGCAGGCCCGTGCTGGGGGAAAGAACGCTCACTTCCTTTAAGGTGAGGATTCCGTTCTCCAGTCTTACCAAGCACGGATTGATTGCAGGAAGCACTGGAACAGGAAAATCACGTGCAGTCCAAGAAATGGCTGAAATGCTTTGCGAAGCAGGAATACCAGTTCTATTGAGTGACGTAAAGGGCGACGTGTCTGGGTGCGCGACGGAAGGGTCTGAAGAAAGGGCGAGGCAAAGGGCAACTGAAACCAGTTATGATTGGTCGCCAAAAGCATATCCAACTAATTACTGGAGCGCGACTGAGCGGTTGATTCCACTGAGGTTGAGCATCGGCGATGTTGACCCCATTCTTCTCTCAAGGCTCATGGGCTTGAATCCAACGCAGGAAAGCCACCTAGTAACTGCATTCATCTACGCATCCAGGAAAGGACGGAGGCTGAGTGACTGGAGGGAAGTAATGAACTTGATTGAAGAGCTCAAAGCAAATCCTGATGAAATGGCTGGAATAAACGCGAATTCAATGGATGTCGTTCTCCGGAAAATGGCCGAGCTTGAAGCAGAGGGGTTTGGTGAATTGTTTGGAGAGCCTTCGCTTGAAATAGTGGACCTGATTAGAGAAAGCAGAATAAACGTGCTCAATTTGGCAGACGTGAGGCGGAAGAGCGAATATTTTTCCATCATAATTGGATTTATTTTATACGAGGTGTTCAAAGACTTTCCTGACGTCGGCGAAGTAGAAAAGCCGAAGCTCGTGATTTTTTTCGATGAGGCTCACTATCTTTTTGAAGGAGCCAACAAAACGCTGGTCAGCTTGATGGCGAACGTGTTGCGGCAGATTCGCTCGAAGGGAGTCGGAGTTTTTTTCATCACCCAAGACGCAAGCGATTTGCCTGAACAAATCCGGAAGATGCTTGGCACGAAGATACAATTTGCTGTCCGGGCTTTCACGGGAAAGGAATTAGTGGACATCAGAAATACTGCAAAAAGCTTTCCACCATCGTCGTTCTACAAACTTGAAGAAGAGTTAAAAAAATTGGAGGCAGGAGTTTCGTTTGTGTCCTCGTTGGATGAAAGAGGGAAGGCGCTGGAGCCTTTGAAGGTGGTGTGGTATCCCCCGAAGAGCTTTATGGACGTGGTGGATGAAGCGGAGCTAATCAGTTCAGCAAGAAAGAATGAGTTAAGCAAGAAGTACGGGCGCAGAGAGAAGGGAGTTCTGCCGTTCAGCCGCATCCTTGAAAACCCCACGGGAAAGAAGGATGTGGTGAATAGAGCGGAAGTGCAGAGGAAGAATGGTAAAACATTTAGATGGTTCAAAGGGTTTTTGCGTTATGTTGGAGTATTCGTTCTGTGGTTCGTTGATCTGATTCTGAAAATAATTTGGAAAACCATTAACTACCTTCTGTTCAAGCCTTTGAGGAGTTTTGTTGTTTGGATGACCAAAAAACCTAAGAGAATCATATTTCTTGCCTTAGTGTTGGCTACATTGTACCTCGTGCTAAGCTATTTAAGCGAAGTAAGAGAAATCGTTAAAGTGGTGAAGGAAACGCTTGGGTGGTAATCACGGGGGTGGCCATGGCTGGAATAAATTTCTTCGAGCATTTTCAGGGAATTGCATTCGGCTTAATGGACGGAATCGTAACCTTGCTGGGAATTCTTATAGGCGTAAGCGAGGCAACCGGCAACGCCAAGATTGTTATCGTCTCTGGTCTCATCGGTGGCATCGCAAACAGCTTCGGGAACGCGATTGGTTTCTATACTTCAGAATCTGCTGAAAGAGGCATGCAACTGAGGTTTTATGAAAAGAAGAAAAAAAGAGACGGAACCGAGTACCTGCACACGCATAGCGACATCATCCAAAGTGCTCTGCTGAGTTTCTTTTCCTCTCTCCTTGCGCTCTTCATTCCCACGCTTCCGTTCTTTCTCGTAGACAAGATAGGGAATGCAATGGTTTTATGCGTGGTGTTATCCATTTCGCTGCTCTTCTTCCTCGGTTATTACATAGGAAGTATATACCGGTGGAATGCCTGGAAAAGCGGCATCCGATATGTTCTCATCGGACTCATCGGTGCAGCGGTCGGTTTCCTCGCAGGAGATGCATTAAAGCACTTGATTCTAGGAGCATAGGAAGCTATAGGCTTCCCCGAAGCCTTTCTGCATTGAGTATGTTCATTACCGCGATTATATATGACGCGGTTCTGTAATCGCATTTTTCTTGTTGGGATGTTCGCACAATCTGATAAAATGCATTCTCCATCGTCTTCTCAAGCCTCTCAAAAACCTTTTGCTCACTCCAGTACTCGTTGGATGAGTTCTGTATCCACTCAAAGTAGCTGACAATCACTCCGCCTGCATTCGCGAGAATGTCTGGAAGCACCTTGACTCCGTTCCTGAAAAGAATGTCGTCTGCCTCAGGCGCAGTTGGCGCATTGGCTAGTTCCACTACAATGCGGGCTTTCACGCGTTCAGCGTTTTCTGCGGTAATCTGGTTGGACAGGGCAGCAGGAATTAGTACGTCGCAGTCCAGTTCAAGCAGTTCGTTGTTCGATATAGGTTCAACTCCCTCCATTTCAGGAAACCATCTTTCTCTATAATTGGAGATGATGAATGGAATGTCCAGGCCTTGTTTATTGTATATCCCTTGACGGGAATTGCTCAAAGCAATTATCTTATAGCCGCGCTCGCAAAGGATTCTGGCTGCATTCAGGCCAGCGTTTCCAAAGCCTTGTATGGCCAATCTCAACTCACAGGGATTCAATTCATCCATTGCCTCAAGCAGCCTAAGGATGTATGCTCCTCCCATTGCAGTCGCAACGTCTCTGCCTTTTGAGCCACCTAAAGCCAACGGCTTTCCAGTAAAGACGCCTGGAGCCAGCCTGCCTTTGATCTTTGAGTATTCGTCGAACATCCACGCCATCACCTGCTCGTCGGTGTTGATGTCTGGGGCTGGAATGTCCAAGTCAGGGCCGATGAAATTATGGATTTCCCTCACGAAACCCCGGCTCAGCCTCTCAAGCTCGGCTTTTGAAAGCGCGCGGGGATTCACTTCCACGCCACCCTTCGCACCGCCGTACGGAAGCTCGAACAAAGCACACTTCAATGCCATCAGAAACGCTAGAGTCTTCGCTTCCTCCAAATTCACTTCAGAGTGGAATCTGATGCCGCCCTTCGTTGGGCCGAGCGCATCGTTGTATTGCACGCGGTAGCTGTTTAAGAAAACGATTTCCCCTGAATCCATTTTCAACGGAATCGTGAATGCCAGGGATCTCTTCGGTTTTTTCAAAAGATTGAATTCGGACTCAGAGAGCTTCAGGCATTTCTCCAGTTTTTTCAATTGGGCTTTGGCGAAAGCACACTCGTTTTCGTCTCCCACCACGATCTCACCTACGCGATTCTACGAACCAGAAAAGGGGGTGTGAGAATAAATTTTTTCAAAATTCTCTACCGTCCTCTTTTAAATTATTAAACATTTTACGTCTCTTTTCGAAGAATGTGTTTTTCCTTATTCTAGCACTGTCCAGAAAAGGAGCGAGAAAATTAAAATATCTTTCCTCTTGCAAACCCCTCATCCCCGCCGCCTCTTCCCCTTTCCTTCAGGAGTGAAACAGCGCTCTTTCCACTCAGCGGATGGCAGGCGACGCAAATGAATCCGTCAGAATTAGAGATGATTCCACACCAGGCATCTTCCCTCGCAATCTCCAAAGTGATTTTTTCAACCAGCTTCTGGCTCAGGCGGCCGATGCATTTCTCAACCAGTTTTGTGTGCTCTAGTCCACGCTTGAGTTCAACGGCATAGATTCCAGCGAGCTCGAGCTGGACTTCCTCCAGCGCCTTCCCTCTTTCTTTCCATTCCTCGAAAAAGCGTTTTACTGAAGAAGGCAGCGCATCCTTTTGCACGTTCAATACAGAGCATGATTCCTCCAACAGTGTTTCCTCTGCTTGAACGTACTTCAACGCCTTTTCTCCCGCCTTGAAATACAGTCTTACGATGCCGTCTTGCACCTGCTCGGTTCCCACGATTTTTATGAAACCCAATTCACTTGTGTTGGAACAGTGGAGTCCACCGCATGCTTCCACGTCAATGCCCTCTATTTCCACGATTCGGATTTTCTTTCCTATGGCGCCACCGCCTTGGTACAGCCTGAACCCGTATTTCTTCTCTGCTTTGCCTCGCTCCATTTCCTTTACCCCTATCTTTTTTCCAGCAAAAACACGTTCATTCGCCAGGGACTCTATCCTGCCCCGCTCGTCCTTTGAAAGCTTGTCGTAATGAGTGATGTCAACATGAGCAACATCTTCATCCTTTTTGCTGCCTGCTTGCCAAACATGCTTACCCAAAACGTCTCTTGCAGAGGAAATCAAGACATGAGTCGCTGAGTGGTGCATCTGGATTGCCTTGCGGCGCGCTACATCAATCTTCAACCTGACTTTCTGACCAACCTTGAATTTCTCCAATTCCTTGCCGTTCTTCAGGTAGTGGAGCACGATGCCTTCGGATTTCTGGACGTTGACGACTTTGGCGCCGTTTATTAAGCCGAGGTCAAACATCTGGCCTCCTCCCTCGGGATAAAAAATCGTCTTGTCCAAGACAAGGGCATTTCCATGCCTTGCAACCACTTCGGCGTCAAGCTCGAAGAGACCTGATTTTTCATAGTAAACGAGTTTCGTGGACGGCGCTTTCACTCCGAGTTCTTCCCTCTTTCTTTCCTCCATCAGATGCCTCTCAGTCAGTCTGTGATAGAACTCGCTGGGAATCGTTACCTCCTTGCCTACCTCCTTCCCGACTTTCTCAAGTAACTCTGGCGTGATACCATGGCTTTCATAAAGCATGATGAGTTTTTCAACAGAAGGGCTTTCGCCGCGAGCGACCACTTCCCCAGCAGTTTTCCTCGCTTTTTCAAAGCTCTCCTGGTACTTCCGCTTCTCCACTTCAAGTATCTTGTCGATGAAACAGAGGCTTTCCAAAAGCTCCGGATACTCCTTCTTCAAATCTTCGGCAATCATTCCGATGACGTCCATGAGATCAAAGTCAAAGCCGAATTCTGTGATGAACCCCATTGCCCGCCGCGCAACGACACGAAGGTTGTACCCACCAGCCGTATTCGATGGAATTGCACCATCTGTTAATGCAAACAATAGTGCCCTTGAGTGATCTGCTATCGCATAAATGCCTTGGAGGGGCGAGATCGTCTCCTCGAGTTCAGCGAAGGGGATTCCCAAGGCTTTCGCAATTCGCTCCTTCTCTTCCCTTATGCTGACCGCTTCTTCCACATCAAGCCTCGCGGAGTAATGCGCATACTTCTCAAGAAGCCCCTCGTCCACGTCAAATGAACTCTTTTCCTTCATGAACGCAATTTCTCTGGAAAAAACCGCATCATAAACAGTGAGACTGCCGTTATAAAACCAGGGAAGCCTCTCAAAGCCCCAGCCAACGTCAATCACCTTCGTTGAAAGTTCTTCCATGTGGCCGTTCCTATAGGTATACTGCATGAAGACGCTGTTCACTAGCTCAAGGCCCTTCGCAAAGCTCTCCATGCAAGGCCCAAACGCAGAGAAATCAGGCATGGCCCAGACGTCTTCCACGTAAGTGATCTCTTCCTTCTTGAGTTCAAGCACTTCAGTAAGAAATTTGTAATTCAATTCAAGGCATTTTTCCTTCCAGTACCCTTCCCTCGGCGGATTGAAGGCGTGCTGACCAGCCATAGTGAAACAGCTCATGTGCCTTCCAGTAACTCCGACGTTCGCCAAGTCGTTAAATCGCAGACAAATTTGAGGCACTATTAAAGGATTTGCTGGGTATTCGAACACGACTCTTCCGTTCTCAAGCCTCTGGAAGTCCACTATGCTCGCGTTCGTGAAATAAAGATCATCCCTCCACCTTGAGAGCACAGGATAGCGGTTTATTATGGTATGCCTATGCTTCTTCCAGAAATCCGCATACTTTTTCCAGAAAGTTGAATAGGTTTCCTTCCGGGGGGGTTTTCTGAAAAACGAGTAGTCCTCGTGAACGGAGTTCCCGCAGTCCTCTCTGCCCGCACTCCAAAAACCGCGTCCACATTTGGGGCAAACCTTTCTCTCAAAACCCGCTTCCTTAAAGAAAGGAATTTCATAGAATTTTTTGTAATTCGCTGCAAACTCTTTTTTCAAAGAATCTTTGGTAATCATAAAACGCACCTGAAATAGACGACTCAAATAAAACTATAATAAGAATAGATATTAATGTTTGCTGGCAGAAAAGAAGTGTAGGCGGTGAGCCGTAGTTTCGGCAGCCTTGGTTGATTTTTCTTTTCTCCCAAAGTTCTTTCTTTTCCCTAGGGTTTTCTTTCTTTGAAGAAAGAAAAGGCTACTGCCTTTTGTTAGCCACAGCATCGGTCTAAGCCACCGGCAAAGGGTGTTGCACCAAGCGGGCGTTTTCACTCATCTTCGCTTCTCTTCGTTTGAGTTCATTTTCATCGAATCGAAGAGATATTTTTTTCTAATTCGCCGCTCCTGCCTTAAGCAGGGGACTCGCGTCCTTTGAAACCGCTCTTGCGAGCAGTTCGGTGGGCAGAACTTCCTCCGCCGCGCCTTGCGGCGCTACGGTCAGCTGTGCACTCACCACCTACGTATAATTATTGGAAACTGCAGGATTTATGAATTGCTCCGCTATTTAAATACCTCCCCCAAAGGCGAGCGGGCGGTTTTTTAAGGAAATGAGTTTGGCAGGATTTTCAACTTCTGGGCTCATTAACAAAAAAGGCTTTTTAACTTCTTCTTCGTATCTCCTATTGCTTCTGCTAACGGTGGGTTCCGATTTTAGGGTTTTCTAATGATTGAGTTTTTAGTGGTTTTGTTAATAGGCTTAATTTTCTGTATTCCAGGCGTTATGCTGGCTTTCGTTTTGCTGAAAGGAGTTGAGCTGGCGAATTGGGAGAAAGGACTGCTTGGAATCATCTTTGGGTTTCTCTTGAATCCGGCATTGAGCCTCCTTGAGTTTGTTGCTTTTGGCGCATTGTTGAATAGCCAGCTCGTTCTCTTGAATGCAGGCATATTGTTCTCGCTTGCCTTGGGCGCATTAATTTATCAGAAGCAGGTCAGTGAAGCAACTTTAAGAGCTGTTCTTTCCTTGGGGGAAAAGCCGGAGGAGACTCTGGGAAGGAACTGGCCGGCTTTCGTAGTACTTCTCATAATGGTCTTTGCCTTTTTCGCGCGCTTTGCCACTTCCTGGAGTCCATACTTTTTTGAGTTTGACCCGATTTATTACACTCATGTCACGGGCTACCTCGTCAAGCAAGGCTACGTGCCGTTGTATGACGACGATGCGTATTATCCCGTGAAGAAATTCCACAGGGTTCCTCCGTTAATGCATTACATGACTGGCTCTTGGTACGTTCTCTACAAAGATTTTCTCGGCCAATCCTATAGCAAGGAGATGCTGCTGCTCACTGCCCAGGTTTACCCCCCTCTGCTGGCCGCCCTAATGTGCTTTCTTGCTTATATCTTCCTGAGAGATGAGTACGACAAATGGATCGCTATTCTAGGGGCGGCGTTCTTCGCACTCATGCCCCAACTGATTCAAAAGATGGCCGCAGGCGTGGCTGAGCAACAGCCTTTCGGCATTTTCACTGCACTGGCGATTTTCGTACTTTATGCACTGGCGTATGGCAAGAAAAGCTTTAGAATTGCGCTATTGGCTGGACTTGCTGTCTTCGCGGCAGTTCTTGGCTCCGCGCAGTTCGTGTGGCCGTTGCTCGTTGTTTCCGCGTACATCATGCTCCAGACGCTATTGGATTTCTTCAGGAACAGTCTGGACAGCAAGGCGATCGTGATAAACGCCATCGTTGCAGCTGGTGCGTTACTCGGCAATGCAGTGTTGGCATTGTATCAAGCAAACCCTCCAGCGGTTTATTTCTGGCCTGGGAGCATACTTTTCATAGTCGTTGCGACCGTTCCTGGACTAATACTTTATCTTTCAACCTTCAAGTTAAAGATCTCTAAAGGAATCGCGTTTGGAGGACTGCTCGGGATAATGCTTGTACTGGCGGTAGTCACGCCACTCGGCGAAAGGTTCTACGGCTACATCAACTACGGCTCTGTTTATGCGAAGCCGCAGTCACCGCTTATGATGACAGTTCAAGAGGAGAATCCGACCTACGAAGGAATGTTTGCCTCATCCTTCGGCGAATTATTTAACCCCAAACCATTGCTTGCGATTTTGGCCGTAATCGTCGCTGTTTCCGCGTTTGCGGTTTCCTTTACAAAAAACAAGGTTGTTTCAGTTGCAGTCATAGTTTTTGCTTTAGTTCTCACGGCATTAAACAGGTATGTTGCAGAAGCAATATCGCTTGTCTTTTCCTGGTTCAACTTGTCGGGGATCATGTCTTTGGACATAATGCTGTATTTTCTCGCGGCCACCGTTAGCGTAGTGGTTTACTTCCATTATTCCGAAAAAAGAGAATACCTGCTCGTACTATTCATTCTGATAATTTTCCCTATCGCCTACGTTGGTTTAAACAAATTGAAGTACATGGTACACCTCTCGTTCGCTCTTTCGCTTGCAGCTGCATTCATTCTCGGCGAAACCATGAAGCTGCTGATTAGGTTAAACAATTCATTTAAGATCACATCAGAGAGAAGCGCAAAATTAGTTTCACTCTCTTTCATTCTCTTAATTGGATTTATCGTGGTCGGCGCTCAAGCAACTAAAGTGTTGCCAATGATGGAAGGCCTCAAGGGTACGAGAATCACTTCAGATTGGATTGATGCATTTGGTTGGATGCAGAAAAACATAGGAAAAAACGGCAGAGTACTCTCGTGGTGGGACTACGGCCATTGGACAACTTTCTTCGGCGAATCGCACACTGTTTTGGATCCAGGAAACTTTTATTGGGAGTACGATCTAGAGACCGCGCATGCCTTCGTTGACGGAACATTAGGGGATCTTTATTTCACCATGAAGAATCATAATGCAACACACGTGCTCGTGGACTCTGAACTCGTTCCCAAGTGGGGTGCGCTCACCTATCTAGCGGGAGTTTGCTACAAGAATATCAGCGCACGCATCAGTGAACCCACTTGCCCAGAAAAGCCAGGCATAGAGGATTGGAGGAAGGGAGCAGGAGCAAGCGATTATGAAAGAGAACATTATTTCGAATACATGTATGTCTCGCAACAGGAGTGCCCCAAACGAATTTCGCCTGTTAGGCTATCCACCATGGTAAGCAGCTTCTGGAGGCAAGACATGCCACTTTATTGCGTCACCCAACCCCAGAACCAAGCCGGTGAATTGCTGTTGATTTCACAGGAGTGCGTAGAGGACATGAGCAAGCCGTACTGCAAGTGGCCATACAAGATAACATCGGGAAAAGAAAAAGAAATAGACTACAACATGAGCTACTTGGTGCCCATAGGGACTGGCGCTTTCCTGAATTTAAACCCCCAACTCGGCTTCATTGGAAAGAAGAGCAAACTGCTTGACTCCGCATTCGCGCGTCTTTACTTCCTCGAAGACCTTCCAGGATTCGAACTCGTTTACAGGTCGCCCCAAAACGGCCAAGTCAAGATATTCAAGTACGTAGGAAACGCGGCCAAACAATCCAGTTGAGGAACCAAAGTTCCTTCAATCCTATAGGGAACTACGTTTCCCAACTGTATGAAACCCAACAATTTACAATACAACAAGGTTTCAAACAGTTTCCAAACGGCATGAAGCCAAACAGAGCTGACAGGGCTTCACGCAGTTTCCTTAACCCTCCTTCCATTCTTGACGTTCCCTTAACCCCCCCCATATTTTGAACAGTTTTAATCAAAGGTAGTAACTAGACCAATAGGAGTAATTTATGTACAACCAGAATGAGGAGCGGGGGAAGCCAAAAAGAGAAAAAAGGAATTAAAAAAGACTATTCAAAAAAAGTTTAAGTTTTATTTCTTCTTCTTCTTTTTCGCCACTTGTGTCACCTTCTAATTTAACTTAATACGCAATCATTAACAAAAGGTTATATTTAAATCTTTTCATCAAAAAAAGAGACCTTCCGAGAAGTCTGTAGCTCATATGATGTTCTGCATACATGTAAAAAAACTACAAACTCGACAGCATTTCAATAAGAGTTCTGTTGAACTTTTTGAATGCGCTCACAGCAAATTTACATGTTTCGTAACAAAATATACTATTTATATTACTTTTTGTCCAATATTTAATTAAATTCGTAATCTGATTGCCTATTCTCCGTTGCAACCCAAGGAGGTTCCAGGTGGGCGTATGGACAAGATTGATGTTGAAATAATTGAGACATTGAAAAAAAATGGACGAATTCCCTTTTCCAAGATTGCTGAGAAACTCAGTGTGGTAGAAGGAACAGTAAGAAAAAGAGTCGGCAAGCTAGTCAAAATGGGGGTGGTAAAAAAGTTCACCATAGAAGTCGGAACAGAGTTGGAGCAACAGGCAATAATATGTGTGAAGACTAATCCCCAGACCCCAACGGAGCAAGTGATAAAAAAACTCAAACAACACTCCCTGGAGGAGATCTATGAGGTTGCAGGCAAGTACGACATAATCTGCATCGTAAAGGCGCATTCCATGCGTGAATTGAACGGCATATTGGAGAACATAAGAACGACCAAATCTATTGTTGAGACCGAGTGCTTCACTGTTTTGAAGAAGAACTAATTTTTAATGGTGATAGTGAATGTGGAAAATAGAAAAACCTTTAGAGAACCGAGATGGACTGCTTTTTATGGGTGGAATCTCGTGCACTGAACTAGCTGAAAAGTACGGAACGCCTCTTTATGCAACGGACGAAACGAGAATCAGAGAAAACTATGGGCGGATGGTCTCAGCTTTCTCAAAGCACTACAAGAAATTCAGGTTATACTATGCAATCAAGGCCAATAACAACCTCGCCATCCTTAATATTCTGAGGCAGGAGGGCTCGGGAGCGGATTGCTCGTGCCCTGCAGAACTTTTTTTGGCAAAAAAGGCGGGATTCAAAACAGACGACTTGCTTTATACAGGGAACTACAATTCTGATGGGGAATTCAAGTACGCTTGTGAAATGAGTGTGAAAATCAATTTGGATGACTGGACGTACATCGATCGACTCGTGAAGTTCGCTTCACCTCCAAACATTCCTCCGGTGATATGCTTCCGATTCAATCCTGGTGTTGGAAAAAGCGATTTCGGCCTTGTTTTCTCCGGACCTGACGCAAAGTTCGGCATTACGGCAGACAAGATAGTAGAAGCGTACAGGAAAGCCAAGGAGCACGGTTTCAAAAGGTTCGGAATCCACATGATGACGGGCTCTTGCGTCCGCGACCCAGCGTATTTCGAGCAGGTGGCAGGAATGCTTTTTGATATCGCAGGAAGGATTTCAGAGGGGCTAGGAATCAGTTTTGATTTCGTTAACATCGGAGGGGGGTTCGGAGTCCCCTACAAGCTGGGAGAAAACGATTTGGACATAGAGGAAACTGGCAAGAGAGTTGCAACCAAGTTCAAGGAAAAAATCGAGGAAAAAAACATGGGAGAACCTTATTTATTTATTGAGCCAGGCAGATTCATAGTATGCGATTCCACCATTCTTTTGACGAGAGTGCACGCAATAAAAAAGACTGCCGAAAAAAAGTTCGTGGGCGTTGACGCAGGAATGAACACGCTGCTTCGTCCCGCGTTGTACAACGCATACCATCAGATGTTCGTTGCAAACAAACTGAGCGAAATAAGGACGGAAACAGTGAACGTAGTTGGGCCTATTTGCGAAAACACAGACCAGTTGGCGAAAGACAGAGAACTACCAATAATTGAGGAAGGCGATGTGATTGCAATCCTTAATGCGGGTGCGTACGGCTTTTCAATGAGTTCTCAATACAACACTCGCCCGAGGGCGGCAGAAGTTTTAGTGAATAATGGGAAATCAGAGGTTATTCGCGAAAGAGAATCGTTTGGCGATTTAATCAGCAAGGTAAGGGTGCCAGAGAGACTACTGAAATGAGTGAAGGTTTTTTCATGAACATTGAATACTCTTCAAGAGCGGGAAGAATCCCTCCCTATCTTTTTGCGGAGCTTGAGAGGCTGACTGCAGAAAAGAAAAAGCAGGGGGTTGACATTATTTCCCTCGGCATCGGCGACCCAGACATCCCTACGCCAAAATTCGTTATAGAAGTGCTTCAGGAAGAAGTGGAAAAACCTGGGAATCACCAGTATCCGTCTTCGCAAGGAGAGCGGTTCTACAGGGAAGCGGTTGCGAAATGGTATTTCATTCGGTTTGGCGTAGAGCTGGATCCAGATAAAGAAGTGTGCAACGTAATGGGCTCCAAGGAAGGCATAGCCAATATTGCTAGGGCGTTCGTGAATCCCGGCGATTCCGTGCTCGTCCCCGATCCTGCTTATCCTGTTTATTACAATGGCGCAACCATTTTATGCGATGGAAAACCAGTAGTAATGCCCCTTCTGGAGGAAAATGGCTTTTTGCCCCAGTACGACGCAATCCCCCAATCTGAGCTAAAAAAATCCAAAATGGTCTACGTGAACTACCCCAACAATCCCATCGGAGCAGTTGCATCAAACGAATTTTTGAAAGAAACAATACAATTTGCATTAGAAAATAACCTAATTCTATGCTATGACAACGCCTACTCAGAATTTACGTTCGATGATTATGTAGCCCCATCCATTTTCGAGTTCGAGGGAGCAAAAGAATGCGCAGTAGAGTTTCACTCGTGCTCGAAGACTTTCTGCATGACTGGCCACAGAGTAGGCTGGGCTGTTGGAAATGAAAAGGCCACCGCAGGCTTGAAGAAAATCAAGAGCAACATCGATTCCGGGTGTCCAATGTACATTCAAAAAGCTGGTGCTGCCGCACTGGCTTCATACACTTCAAGAAAAAGGCCGGAAGTGGTTGAAAAAATAATGAAAGAATATGAATACAGGAGAAACGTGTTGGCTGACGGATTGAATGGAATTGGGGTAAAGTGCAGTAAACCGAAAGCAACATTTTACGTGTGGGCGCGCGTTCCCTTCGGGGACTCGCTTTCTTTCGTGAAGAAAGTGTTGGAACAAGGCGTCGTCATCACGGCGGGAACTGGATTTGGGAAATATGGAGAAGGCTATGTCAGGTTCGCGTTGACGCAGAACGAAGATAAAATTAAGGAAGCAGTTGAAAGAATCTCAGGAAGTTTATAGAGCAATTTATTTAGAAAAATTAAATATATCTCGCTAAATTAGTCTGCCTGCCGAGCAGCAAATCCTTTAGAAGAGTGCTCTCATTTACGAAGCGGGAAATTGGCAACCTGAATTTCGTTGACAAATAAGCCAACGCGCTTTTCAGAGAATCAATTTCCTTTCCTCTTTGCATCAATGCAGAACGCACGTTTTCGCGAACGTTGAATACTCCTAGGGGAACGTAGCCGGGATGTGCTTCCCTCAAAACGATGGCACCAGCTTGCTTTTTTTCTCCCGCAAGCGCTTCT
>JACRGE010000001.1 GCA_016212465.1 Microcaldota archaeon | reverse complement strand
GAAGTTGGAGTTCTCAAAAACGCAACTGCACCAAGCCCGGACGGATGTCAAAGACGCCAGAGACGCATTGCAGAGGAGAGGCCAACAAGTGGAAAGGTCAATTGCAAGGGACACGCGCTGGGTCGAAGAAATCGATGAAGCGCTGAAAAATCCAGACAAACGCGAATACAAGGAAGGCTCAAGAAATCTTTTCAAAATTAAAAAGGCTAACGGAGGACTTACAACGAAGCCCCACACGCCAGGATATTATTCCAGACAAGCCGCAAAGCAGAGGCAACTGATAGAAAAGAAGAAAAAAACATTAGAAACGATTGAACGCGGCAGGATTCGCTTCAAGCCGACTAGAATCAGCCTCCACAAAGGGAGCTTTAAGCTAAGCGTCAAGGAAGATAACCCGAGAATTCTTGTCTCGGGTTTCGAAGGTATCGCACCGTTCGAGCTAAAAATAATCACAAGACCCCAACAGCCCTTGGTTGGCAAAAACAAAGGCCAATCGTCAACTCGCAGCGCAAAATACCTGCAAAGGGCAATACGCAATTTTCTCGCCTATTCGGCAGATGCGCTTTTGTTCGGCATGAATGACCGCGAAAGCATGCTAATGAAGGCAAAGCGTCCTGAAAAAGTAGAAAAACGGGATGCGGCAATAAAGAAGAAACAGGCTGGCTTCGCAAAAAAAGCAAAAGCTATCGAAAAATGGTTGGGCAGAAAATTGGCCCAAGAAGAAACGGAGATAATGCAATCTGCACACGCGGAGTTTTTTACCACATTCAAACCCGTCCGAAACAAGAAATATCTTGCCTTTTTGGAACTTGTTGCCGCGAAACTCGAGGAAAACCCTGCTTTTTTCAGCCCGGAAAAGTATCCAGTGCTCATCAGGACGCCTTTGCAAAAAAATAAGCACAGGAACATACATAACTTAAAGCCACGCGATTGGGTGTATTTCATCCAAATAGGCTACCAGCCAGTCCTTGACTTTGTACCGACAAGACTAACGAGCACAGTAATGGGTATAGACCGCGGATTAAGCCACTTGCTTGCAATAAGCGTATATGACCCCGCATCGCGGAAATTTACGCACAACCAATTAGTGGCCAACCCAATCAAAGGGTGGAAAGTCAGGCGACGAAAATTACGAAAATCGATACAAAAACTTGAGCGGAGGATACGCGCCCAAAAAAACATCCACCTCCATGAGAACCAGATGCTCAAAAAACTCCGCGGAATAGAATCGGCAGTTTCAAATTATCTGCACGAAGTGTCTGCAGGAATAATCAAAACTGCGGAGAAGCACAACTCTGCAATAGTCCTTGAAAACCTTGAAGCGCTCAAGCAACACGCAAGACGAAAAAGCAAGAGAATGGAGAAACTAAACTACTGGCTAAGCCTGTTCGATTACGGGGAAGTCGCACAATTGGTAGCCTACAAAGCAAAGCGCGCAGGCATACCAGTTTACGACGTTGAGCCCGCAGGCACCAGCCAAAACTGTAGCCGTTGCATGGAGGCCGGAACGGATTCGACTGCGTATGTGCGCGACCCGACCAACAAAAAAAGAGGATACTGCCAGATTTGCAGGAAACAAACCCCGAAGTCGGAAATCGACGCCGATTTGAACGCGGCTCGCGTCATTGCACTCTGCTATTACCAAAAACGTAACAATCCCCAGCCGTTTGGCGAAAGGAAAAGGTTTTATTACGCGAAAACAAAATGAATACGAGTAATGTGTGAAAGACCACATTACCTTCGCAGTCCTAAAGAACCGTGCATACCAACGGACACGGCTTCAGGGAAACTTGAACCGTCCTTGGGATAAGTAGCAGCTCTACATGGGCTTCAAAGGGAAACCCGCGATTACGCTACATAAGATGGCCCGTTGCATGGCCATTTGGGTCCAAAAGGCACAGTCATTGTGCGTAACGGCCCGATTTTCAGTCGGTTCAAAAGGCGACTCTTTATAAATCGCCGTGCAAGTCTGCCAGTCTCCAGCATACCTTCTAAAAACAAGGCTTATCCTTCCTTTGTTTGGCGTTCTGCGGTAGAAAATTGGCTGTTGCAGAGCCTGAATTTCTGACTGAAGAACTGCAACCTGCCGAGAAGGAAACACTCTCGTAGACAAAAACCGTTGCAGAGCCTGAATTTCTGACTGAAGAACTGCAACATTACTCGTATTACTCGTATTACTTCG
>JACRGE010000016.1 GCA_016212465.1 Microcaldota archaeon | reverse complement strand
TCACTGTCTTGCCGGGGATGAAAATGGTGTCGCATTTTTTGCAGAAGCGCTTGTTCCCCAACTTAAGCTGGTGTCTCATGCCGATTTTTCTAGCCAGCTGCACGTATCTCTTAGAAAGTGTCTTGTCCTTTTCCCACATTTCCTTTGCAAGACTAAGCAAAGTCTCTACTCTCTTTCTTGCAATCCTGTTTAGGTCCATCCAATTTCCCCTAGGGCTCCGTGCCCAAAGCATGGCTTGTTTTCCCGCAGGAAAAAGGGCTAAGTGGGCCCGGGGGGATTTTCACGATCAAGATGTTTTCTTTCTGGCCCGTTCTTTCTTTTACAAAAGAAAGACGGGTTTTGAACCCCCGACAGCCAGCTCGCCTAGAGACACGCGGTATGAAAACCCGCGAGCGTCGTATAAGACTTGCGCCCGGCGCCGGAATCGGCGTTGGATGGTGCTCTACCAGGCTAAGCTTCTCGTTCAATGCCTTCTTTCGAAAGCGATTGTCAATACGAGCCCAAACCTAATTTCTCAAGTCTTTGACTCAGAGGCATTTCTTTTTCGGTTGGACAACAACCGAATCTTTTCCAGTATAAATATTTAGAGTAATGATTAATATTAATGAAACCTATTTCTGAAATCCATTTCTCAACCTGCTGGGTTCCATTTAAACATAGGGTATATGAACCGTCTTTATGGGCGTATGTCTTGGGATTGAATCCGAATGAGGAAAGCAATTCTGAAACCTGTTTGGCGAAGAGCTGGGTCGCGGTAACGAAATGAACTCTATTCCCGCTTCTTAAGCAGATGCCGCCGTCCGTGTCGAAAAGCCCTCTCAAGAAAGCTTTTTTTAAATCTGGCGGGGAGTTCAGCAACCAAGCGGGAATGTTCAGCCTGTTTTTCTTTTCGCCAGAGGGCATGCCAAGCTTTTCGAAAAAATCAAAGATTGCTTCTGACGTGAAACCGATATTTATCGTCAGCTTGCCTTTTTCCTTTCTTACGCGAACTTCTCGATGAAAGAGTTCCTTGAACAACCGGGATATATACTCCGATAGGTAGGCGAAGTCGTTTACAGCGTGGCCGCTTATGTAAACAAATTTTCGAAAACGCTTTCCCGAACAGGATGCAAAGATACACCCGTCGCCAAACATGACTCCAAGCAATTCGCACAACCGTTCATCCGTTTCAGTCGGAATGACCTCTTGGTTTTTCTCTCTTAGATTTTTTACGAAAGTCAAAGCCCCCTTCAAGCTGAACTGGCTTATGAAATTATACCCGTACTTTTTCATAAGTGTTTGTTGGGCCGTTCTGCCGCCAAGCACCTGTCCCCATTCTTTCTTTCTAATTTCTCTTACAAAGAGAAGGTGCTTTAGCGTTTCTTCTGCGTCAATTGAATATAAGCAAAGAACTAAGGATGCAGGAATTAGGCGAGCCTCTCGCAAGTAATTCTTTAATGTGTTTTCATTCAAGCCCAGAATTGAAGCAAATGCTTTTCTGCGCAGTCCCTTCTTGCTCTTTATCGAGTTTAACAAACTCCGCTGTATTCCTGGGTAAAAAAGTACCCTGTCTGTAGAATTGTGCTCGGAGTTTTTGATCGACATGAAAATAAATGGCAGAATGTTTTTTATAAAAAATATGGGGGTCTTTTTCCAATGCAGAAAAAATTAACCGCCCCCGCAAATATTTGAGGAAGGAAATTAAATACCCTTTTTAATAACGCTGAAAATCAGTTGTTTTTTACTCCTTGCCCAAAAGCCGGTCGTCTTCCCTGAGTTCTTTCATTACCTTGAGGGTAGCCAGCCCTTTTTTACGTAGCTGCGCCGCGTAGTTTGTGCTGAAACCCATCTCCTCAGCTATTTCCCCCAATGACTTCTGGCGGAAGTAATGCCCGATGATAACTGTCCTCTGTTTTTCAGGCAGATTAAATATGGCAGTTCTCAACGCAATTGCGTCAGCGTTATGCGGGCGGTGGCTCAAAGACTTGTCCACGCACTCTCCTCTTTCCTCTTGAATTGCCTCAAAGGATTCCACTCGCCGCATTATGGATGCAATCTTGTTGAGGGGAATCCCTGTTGCCTCGGAAAGCTCTTCGGCTCGTGGAGTCCTACCCCTTTTCTGTTTCAAGGTCTCCTCCGTCGTTTCCAGGAGCGTCTTCTTCTCCTGCGCATGAGCTGGCAGGTGACCCTTGCCTTTAAGGCTCCTGATGCCGTGTAGCATTTCGCCGCGTATAAGCTTGTGTGCGTATGTTTCAAAAGAAGCGCCAGTTTTTGCCGCTGTTCTTTCGTTGTATTTTTCAATCGCGTTCAATGCACCTATCACCCCCCATTGCGCGAAATCGCTTCGGTCCACTTCAGGCATGCCTGAGTGCTTCGAGGCCATCTCTTCTGCAAGGCTCCTGATTCTATGGTGCATTATCCTCAGTATATGCTCCTTTGCCGAG
Source organism: Microcaldota archaeon (assembly GCA_016212465.1). Lineage (GTDB taxonomy): Archaea > Micrarchaeota > Micrarchaeia > Norongarragalinales > JACRGE01 > JACRGE01. The sequence goes on along the minus strand of JACRGE010000016.1, from coordinate 3,516 downwards.
CTGCTTCCCTCCTTTGCTTTAGCAATCAATTCCCGTGACACCGTTTCATACTCTTGCTTCCGCGGCTTTTTGTCCATGTAGGCTCTAGGGCGTATGTTTTTTTATTCCCTTGCTCCATAATCCTATCCGGTGGATGAAATGCTGAAAACAAAGGATTTCGTTACTCTCGCCAACGCCGCCTCTGGAATGGTTTGCATTGCCTTGAGCGTCGCAAAGAATCCTTTTGCTTGGGTATTCATACCCCTTGCGGTTGTGTTCGACTGGCTGGATGGAAAGTTTGCGAGAAAAAGCAAGGCAGACAACGCTTTCGGAAAGCAGCTTGACTCTCTTGCAGACGCGGTTTCCTTTGCCGTGGCACCAGTCTCCTTGTTTCTAGTTGCTCAAATTGATTTAATGCTTTTAGCTGCAGCAATAATATACGTTTCCTGCGGCCTAGTGAGGTTGGCGAAATTCAATATTCAGGAAGAAAAAGGCGTTTACTATGGCCTTACTTCCCCAGGTGCGGCGTTGGGAATAGTGTTGGTTTATTTGACCGTACCTCAGTTGGCCGTTGCTGGCTTGGTGATCTTTAGTCTTTTGATGGTTGCGCCGTTCAAGTGGAAGAAACCACATCTGTAAAAGACTATTGCTTTCAGCCTTTTGTGCGCAAAAGCCTGGGGAAAAGCTTTTTCTGCGAAAAAACCTTGGAAAAAACAGGAGTGGGCGTCACCCCAAAATACCCAAGGTTTTGTTTCGTTTCACTAAACAAAACTAATGCTTTTCGTAAAGAAGAACAAAAACTAGTTATTTCAATACCTCCCTAAGTATTCTGCTCTCTTTTTTGAGTCAAATTTCATCGAAAGGTAGTGCAAATGGACTTGGGAGAAGGCATCAGGAAAGCGTTAGCTAAGATAACTGGCGCGCCACTGGTTGATGAAACTACAGTCAAGGAATTAGTGAAGGAGCTGCAGCGCGCCCTCATAAGCAACGACGTCAACGTCCGCCTAGTCTCTGATTTGTGCAAAAGAATTGAGGAAAGGAGCTTGAAGGAAAAACAGCTGAAGGGAATCTCGTTAAGGGAGCATGTCGTTAGCGTTGTTTACGATGAGTTGGTGAAGATACTGGGGGAAAAGTACGAGCCATCTTTGAAGCCGCATAAAATCATGATGTATGGACTGTATGGTTTGGGAAAAACCACAAGCGTAGGAAAAATAGCGCGTTACTACCTGAACCGCAGTTTAAAGGTCGGCGTCATTGCAGGTGATGTGCACCGCCCCGCTGCTTTCGAGCAATTGAAACAACTTTCGGAGCAAGTGCGTTGCGGCTTCTACGGAGAGAAGGGAAAGAGTGCCGAAGAAATAGCGAAAGATGCTTTGGAAAACCTGAAAAATTACGATGTACTCATCTTCGATTCCGCAGGAAGAAGTGCTTTCGATAAGGACCTGGCAGAAGAGTTGAAGAAAGTGAATGAGGCATTCAAGCCTGATGAAAAGTATTTAGTAGTGAGCGCGGACTTGGGCCAAGTTGCTGGGAAGCAGGCAGAGGAGTTTGACAAGGCAGTTGGTATAACGGGAGTCATCATCACTAAAATGGACGGCAGCGGGAAAGGAGGTGGTGCCTTAAGCAGCGTGGCTGCAAGCGGGAGCAAGGTTGCATTCATTGGAACAGGAGAAAAGATGGATGCGTTGGAGGTATTTGATTCCAAGAAATTCGTGGCTAGACTAGTGGGCTTCCCTGATTTAGAGAGCTTGCTAGAGAAAGTGACGGAGGTTTCAAAGGAAGAGGAGTTGGAGAAAGTAATCGAGGGAGAAGAAGAGCTTAACTATGAGACCTTCTTGACTCAGCTGAAGGCAATGAAGAAGATGGGGCCCTTAAACAAAGTGCTTCAGATGATGGGGCTCTACGACCTGCCGCAGGAGATGGTTGGACAAAGCGAGGAAAAGTTGAAGAAATTTGAAGCAGCTGTCCTCAGCATGACACCACAGGAAAGAAGGAACCCGGTTTTGATGAAGAACAGAGTGAGGCAAGAAAGGGTTGCGAAAGGAGCTGGATTGAATCTTGGTGAAGTGAGAGAGTTAGCAGGGAATTTTGAGAAGATGCAGAAGATGATGAAATCCTTGAGGAGAAACAGGGGTGCGATGAAGCACTTGGGAAAATTGCTTGGGAGGTTCAAGGGAATGCCCGGCTAACCCTCATACCGCCTACTTTTTATGTTTTTCTACCTCTTCTTATTATTTAAATATACTTAAGTATGCGGGGGGGGTTCATGAAAAAACAGAGTATCATCCTATTCCTCAGCCTGTTTTTACTGCCTTCTTTTCTTTCAGCTCAATGCAGTGACATAATATGCAGTGATACTATAAATTGTGATGGATCCGGTAACCTGATTGTCAGAGTGGACCAGGATATAACCTGCGAAAACATGGAATCAGAGTTCATAGTATCCAAAAACCTGCTGGTCTACGGCAGCCTTACCTTGAACAACGTGAACATGATTTTCTCTCCAGAAACTTTAGGGCAAATTCAAACACTTGACTTATATGGTAGTTTGAGAATGTATGACTCTGAAACCTACCATCCTGAGAGCAACGCCCTTCTCTTTAGGTCCCTACCGAATTCGAATTTTGAAGCCTCAAACACCTCCTTCAGCGGAATCTGGAGCATGAACCTCGCTTCATCCAACGTTGATATAAGCGGTTCTTATTTTGACCCAACTTTTTTGGGCGTCATTCTATTAAGCGGCACTGGTTCTTCAATCAACATATCCGACAACACAATTGTTGGAGCGAGCCCCACCATCACCAAACTCAACTTCAAATGCATGGACTGTAGTACACTCGTGAGCAGAAACACGCTTTATGGGTCTGTTTCCGCCACTCAATCAACTCTCCACCTGAATGGAAACAGCATAGCAGGCGGGCTGGTGTCAAATGGTTCAACCATTGTCGCAACAAACAATTCTTTCAATGGAACCCTGAAGGCCACTGATTCAAACATCTCCTCTTCGGATGAAAGCATTTCCATCTTAGGACTCAAGCACACAGTCTTTACTGCACTGAACGATTCGATTGGCGTCTTGAACGCAACGAGTTCAAACTTTACTCTAACTGCAAACAACATCTTGACTTTAGTATCTACTTCTTCCTCTTTTACCACAGAAAACGATTCTGTTGGTGACTTTGATATAGCTTCTTCCGAATTTTCATGCTCTGGAATTAATGCAACCGCCTTCAAAGTCAGTAACTCTGTTTTCAACCTTTCTGGAAGCAACGTAAATTCTTTGGAGATTAGCGAGTCTGTTTTTGGACTTTCTGGGAATATGGTTCAAACCGATTTTTCAGTCAGCCATTCAAACTATACCCTGCTTGAAGAAAACTCCTTCTTAGGCGTAGTTAGCGTAAGCAATTCGTTCGTCTGGACGAATCAAATGCCTTCACTGAAAGGATATGCGGACTCGGTTATTGTTTTGAGCGGAAATCTTACTGTGAAAAGCGGGAGCGAATTCCTGCTGTCAAACAACTCTCTTCTCCTAAACCC
>JACRGE010000013.1 GCA_016212465.1 Microcaldota archaeon | reverse complement strand
GGAAATACTTCCGGGGGTACCAGAACTCGCCAACTGATTTTCTGAAAACGAACACGTCGGCAAAATATTCGCCGAACCACTTTCGAACCCTTTCGTTGTTGTCCTTCAAGTACCCTCCAGCAAGGAGAAGAGGAATTCCGTGCAACTCCTCCAATAAAACAAGCGGCTCGTCTTCCATTGGTTGCACCTTTCAATGCCCGACACAAGCTTTTTTAGTATCCGTTGGGATATTATTCAATTCGCGCGTTTCACTCAACTTCCTTGAGCTTGAACTCGAATGAAGCGCAAGGCATCGTCAGACCGAATTCCTTTAAAACAAGTGGATGAACCTCCCCCACTTCCCCTCCCACCCTGCCTCCTTCTATTATTTCTGCGCACCTTCCTTCAATGAAGCGTTCTTTCTTCGTTTTCTTCAATTCGTATTTCCTCCTAAGTCCTTTCATGATTGCGTCAAGGGCAGATACGATTTCAGAAAAGTTCGCCTCGGCGTGAGCGGAGACTGCTGCGAGGTTGAATTGGGTTTGAGTCTCCGTCTCCGTTCCTTCCTTCAAAACGACGACTTCACCTGCTTCAAAAACTCTTTGAGGATAATCGTTGTGCGTGTTTTTCGAAAGCGCTTCCAACAGGATTGGGGTAATCCGGGGCCTCAAGCAATTCAAGTCCAAGCTAACCGGGTTTGATATTATAACTGGCTTCTCGCTTGTTTTTGCCTTCCTCAAAGTGTTTTCGTTCGTAATAACATACGTATGGGTTTCAAGGAAACCAGCTCCGATTGCAAGGTCCCTCGCTTTGTTCACTAAGACTGTGAGGGTGCTTGCGCTTCCTTTCGTGAAAATGCGTGGAGCAAGTGGTTCGAAGTTATTGAAGCCGTATCCAATCGCGATTTCTTCAATCAAGTCAACCGGATGCAGGAAATCTCCTCTATAGCACGGGATTTTTGTATTCACCCAACCCCCTTCCGCAACTGCATCAATCCTTTGCTTCTTCAGCAACTCCACCATTTCCAGTGCTTTCAAGTGTATTCCAAGCATCTTGTTCGCTTCCTCAAATCCCACTCTCATCGCCGTTTCTTTTACGACGGGCGTTTCAATGATTCTGTTGTTTGGGTAAATGACTTCAACGCTTTCAATACTTGCTCCGCGATCCTGGAAATCATGGCATAGTATGTTTAAAGCGACATTCACTGCATCAAAGTTTTCTCCAGTTAGGTCAAGGAAAAAATTCCTTGTTTCTTCGGTTACGACTGTAAGAGAGTTATTGATGATGGGCGGGAAGCTTACTACCTCTCCTTTTCCATCCAAAATAATTGGATACAACTGTTTTCCTTCAAGAGTAAACGCGTACTCCCTTCCTTTCTCGTGCTTTTCAAGGATTTCCTTCAAGTTCATTTTCGTATGCTTTCCCAGCGGAACAAACTCTATCTCCTCTGGCAAAACTGCCTTGTAAACAAAATCCCCTGTTAATACGTCAAGGTTGTGTATCCCAATTGCAACCTTTCTCCTCTTCCTTCCGTGCGTCAAATGCAGTTTCTCCTGCAGCTGCATCAAGCCCTTGATGTAACCGCCGGTTATCTCAATCCCTTTTACAACAGCGCTTACTACGAACGGTCTGACCGGTTCAACGCTCCTTTCCACCATTATTTTCATCCCGCTTTTCTTCAAGCGAAGCTTGGGTGCACCCTTCTCCATTCCAAGAAAACCCTTTAATGCTCTTGCAACGCCTTCTGACGAGAGCAAGTCCGGCCTGTCGCCGGTTATTTCAAGAGCCATCTCCTCTTCAGTGATTCCCTCAACGGCGCATTTAATGAGCGGAAGCGTTTCCTCAAGTTCTTTGTCCGAAACATGTTTCCCAACCAGTTTAAGAAAATCCTTTTTTCTAACAGAAATGGTGACCATTTACCCCACCTTAGTAAGATTTGCTCCTCAGCATTTCAATATCTTGGGTTAAAAGATGTCTGATGTCCTTCACTCCAAGTTTTATCATCGCCAGCCTGTCTATTCCGAGCCCCCACGCCAATACTGGGACCTCTACTCCAAGTGCTTCCAGCATCTCTGGGCGAAACATGCCTGCTCCGCCTACTTCAATCCAACCCCTGCCAGGGATTTTCGCAAGCAGTTCCACGCTAGGCTCCGTGAACGGAAAATACGATGGACGGAATTTGGCGTCCTCTGCTCCTGCAATGTCTATCGCGAAGCTCCTTAAGTAGCCGAGCAATTCCCTGAACGTCATTCCCTCGTCCACCACGATTCCCTCGCATTGGTTGAACTCAACGAAATGCGCCCAATCAATTTGGTCCGGCCTGAAGCACTTTCCAACTGCAAAAACCCTCTGCGGTGGGTTTGGATCCTTTGCAAGCTCTCTTGCGCTAACTGCAGTTGTTTGGGAGCGTAGCACGAGACGGACAGCGATTTCCGCATTCCATTCATAGCCCCATCCAGTGCTGCCTGTTTTACCCCCGTGTTTATGTGAAGCGTAAACTCTTTCCTTCAATGTCTTGTCCAATATCCTACCGTTTTCAGGCTCCCTTACTTTAAAGATGTCATGCACTTCCCTCGCTGGATGGTCTTGTGCCATGAACAGAACATCCATGTTCCAGAACTCCGTTTCCACAAGAGGTCCATGGGCTTCCCTGAAACCAATTCCAACAAGCTTCTCCTTTATCTCGCTCAGGAATTCCAGGTAAAACTGCTTTTTTCCAATCTTCAGGGGAACGACCGCTGTTTCAAGCGAGTATTCCCTAAATTTCTTTGCCGCCCATTTCCCGCTTTTGAGCATCTCAGGCGTCAGCTGGGATATGCCGGAATCCGTTTTTTCTTCCCTCAAAGCCTTTTCGCCTTTGCCGCAAATCCTTAAATGAAAAGCTCTTTCCTCAGAGACTCTCACAAGACCCCTTGAAGTGAGTTCATTCAACTCTTCTTGATTGAGTTTTTTAAGCTCTTCTCTCTCCCCTCCAATCAATTCAATGGTTTTCTCCTCTGCCACCCTTGACTTGGAAACAAGGAGCTTCAAATAACTTTTCCCATCCCTTTTCTCTATCTTCGCCCAACCCTTCTTGATTATCCACTGGAGCGCAATCGTCTTCTCCGTTCCCACCAAACCAGCTTTTTCAATCGCCTCCCGCAACCCCATCTCGTTTCCAACTGCTTCAAAGAGCCGTTTTTCAGGCAGTCCTCTTTCAAGGTACTCCCTTCCTTCCGGCGTAAGCGAAGCGAACTTCCTGCTTTCCTTCCTTACCTCAACAAACTTGTCGCGCTCGAGTCCAGAAACCACACTCATCAACGCAGAATAGCTCATGCCTATCCGTTCAGCTGCTGCATCCGCTTTCTCGAAATGCGTTTTCAGTGCAGATAAAACCCTGCTCTCCCGTTCATTCATCTCTAGCACCTTCTAATAATCATGCATTCCCCAGTATTAAAACAGAATGGGCTATGCCTTACAATTTGCAGCCTACCTTCCCAACTTTTATTTGATTTTTCTCTAGAATTTATTCCTCTTTTTTTAATTTCCTCCTTCTTTATGGTTTGAACCTCTTTCCCAAAACTCTCTCCTTTTCCTTGCGTCCATCTAATCTTTACTTTTTACAATTTGTATCCTATCTTCCTCAGGAATTCCTTTCTCTTCTTGACGTCCTCCTCCCCCTCTATTCCATTGCTTTTCAGTCCATCAACGACTCCGAGGATTCCCCTTCCTTGCGCTGTTTCGCCAATGACTACTTCAACCGGGTTAGCTGTGGCACAAAATATGTTGCAAACCTCTTGCACTTCCTTGATTCGGTTCAAAACGTTTATTGGATAACCTCCTTTGAGGAAGATGATGAAACAATGTCCTGCGCCAATGCGGAATGCACTCTCCCCCGCAAGTTTCTTCAGCTCCTCGTCGTTTCCTTCTACCCTCACCAAGCAAGGGCCTGAGCTTTCGCAGAATCCTACCCCGAATTTCAGGGAAGGCGAAGCAGTCACCAAAACTTCGTAGAGATCTTCAGCTGTTTTAATGAAATGCGACATTCCTAGAATAATGTTGCAGTCTTTCGGTTCGATTCTTTCAACCCTTGTCTCCATTCAACCACCTTGCCAAAATTTCGTTTCTTAAAGTTAATAACAACGAAATTAAGGATTAAAAAAATACCCCTTAATGTAATTAAAAAGAGTATGCAACCAAACCTTTAAATCCCCTGAAAGAGAAATGTAGTTGGTGGTCTAATGGTGGACATCATAGTTGTAGTAGTTGCAATACTCGGATTGTTGGCTTTCATCATGATAGCCTTGTTCTTTCTATACAACAACCTAGTCGCGAAAAGAAATGTGGTAAGCAATTCCTGGTCCCAGATTGACGTCCAGCTGAAAAAGAGATACGACCTAGTTCCGAATTTGGTTGAAACCGTTAAGGCTTATGCGAAGCACGAGAAAACCATTTTTGAGAATGTGGCTAAAGCAAGGGAACGAATGGTCGCTGCATCCAGTTCCCCTGATTTGAGGGAAAGGGCCGCGGCCGAGAACATGCTTTCTCAGGCTTTGAAGTCAATCATCGCAATAGCAGAAAACTACCCCCAGCTGAGGGCTAGCGAGAACTTCAAGACGCTGCAGGAGCAGTTGGATGGAATTGAGAGCAAGATCGCTTATGCCCGGCAGTTCTACAACGACGCCGTAATGGACTATAATATTGCCATTCAAACATTTCCTGGCAACATGGTTGCCGGAACATTTGGTTTCACCCAGAAAGAGTTCTTCCAGTTGGAGAGGCCTGAGGAAAGGGCTCCAGTAAAAGTGAAGTTTGACTGATTTCTCTTGTTTTCCTTTTTTCTTTTGCTCACTTGAGAAAGAGGGTGTGCCATGTTAATCTACGACCAAATTGCTTCAAACAAAAGGAAATCCTACTTGCTGATCGGGTTCTTTTTCATTCTAATCTTGGCTCTTGCCTTTCTCTTCTCTTATTTAACAGGATTGGGCGGCTTTGGAGTAATTATTGCTGCCTTTCTCGCGATTCTACTCACCCTAGGGAACTACTATTACTCAGATGATTTGGTCATAGCGGTTTCAGGCGCAAAGCCAGCAGACGAGCGCCAGTATCTTCAATTACACAATGAAGTGGAGGAAATGGCGATTGCAGCCGGTATTCCGAAGCCCCGCGTTTACGTTGTTCAAGACGAAGCCATAAACGCTTTCGCGACCGGAAGAAACCCTGGGCACAGCGTCATCGCAGTCACGACTGGCGCCTTGAAGAAGCTCAAGAGAGACGAGCTTGAGGGGGTTATAGCTCATGAAATGAGTCACATAAAGAACTATGATGTCCGTTTTATGACACTTGCGGCAGTAATGGTTGGGATAGTAGTCATTCTTTCCGACATCATGCTCAGGATGCGATGGGGCGGCAATGACCGAGGTGGAGGCAGAGCGAGCGCCTTCATTCTAATAATCGGAATTCTTTTCGCGATTTTCGCGCCCATTTTCGCCAAACTCGTTCAGCTCGCGATTTCAAGAAAAAGAGAATTCCTTGCGGACGCTTCGGGAGCATTGCTCACGCGCTATCCGGACGGGCTTGCTAATGCGCTGGAAAAAATAAAGAACGACGCGCTTCCCACCCAGAATGCAAACGGTGCCACAGCACCGCTTTACTTCGCAAATCCCTTCACGAAGAAGAAAATGGCTTCGCTGTTCATGAGCCATCCACCCATCGAAGAGCGCATCGCGGCTTTGAGGAAAATGTGATCTTTTATTTTCTGAGCATGCAACGTTTTTATTGCTTTTTGTTTAACTCATTTAGTGGTTGTTTAAATGAAAAAAGAAATTGTTGTTACGCCAGGGCCCATGAGCAAGACCTCAGGGTGGAGGACGCAGAAACCAGTAGTAGAAAAGGGTGCGTGCAAGAAATGCGGCATCTGCGTAAAGGTATGCCCAGATGGCTGCATAGCCCTCGGCCCAGACGGAATTGAGATAGACTACGATTACTGCAAAGGATGTTTGATTTGTGTTACAGAGTGCCCGTTCAAGGCATTCAAGGTAGTTGAAGAAAAATGAAAGAAGGAAACAATAGAGTCGAAGGATTTAAGAGAGACGATGATAAAAAGGGCTGACAATTAAAAAAATATGTGTGAAACAATTGGGATAACCAATTAAAGAAATCAGAAAAACAATACCCGTTTCAGGTGTTTAGATGAAGAAAATAATGGAGGGAAGCATTGCAGTCGCACATGTTACGGCCCTCTGCAGACCAGGCGTGATAGCGGCTTATCCTATTACTCCTTCAACGCATATTCCTGAAGAGCTTTCCCGCATCCAACCACAGTATGGATATGAGTTCGTTGACGTGGAATCAGAGTTATCTGCAATAAGCGCACTCATCGGCGCAAGCGCAGCTGGTTCAAGGACTTTCACCGCAACCTCATCGCAAGGACTGCTTCTCATGCACGAAGCGCTTCATAACGCAGCTGGGATGAGGTTACCCCTTGTCATGGCAGTTGCAAACCGGGCGGTGAGTGCTCCCATCAACATATGGAATGATTGGCAGGATTCGCTTTCCCAAAGAGACACTGGCTGGATTCAACTCTATTGCAAAAACAATCAAGAAACTGTTGACACGTTGATTCAAGCATTTAAGATCGCAGAAGCATCCCTTATTCCAACAATGGTTTGTTTTGACGGCTTTTTCCTAACGCATGAAATCTCTCCTTTGGAGATTCCCTCCCAAGAAGAAGTTGATTCCTTTCTCCCAAAATTCAGTCCCGCTTCTTCTCTTGATATAGGCAATCCGCTTACATTCGGCGCATTCGTTTCACCAGAGCATTATCAAGGGCTCAAGGAAATGCAACAAGAGGATTTGCTTTCCTCAGTGAAAACGATTAAAGAGGTTGCCGCAGAGTTTGAGAAAAAATTCAAGAGAAAACAGTTTCCTTTTGTAGAAGAGTATTGCACAGAGGACGCGGATTACCTCTTTGCTACAATGGGGAGTCTTGCAGAAAACGCAGAGAGGGCAGTTGATTCACTGAGGGAGAAAAAAGAAAAAGTGGGGCTGTTGAGGATAAAGTGCTTCCGGCCATTCCCCGGAAAGGAGATAGCAGGAGTCCTCGAAGGGAGGAAAGGGATTGCGGTGATTGAAAAAGACCTTAGCCTGGGGAACGAAGGAATTCTCGCCAACGAAATCAAGGCCGCGTTGTGCGGGGTTTCTGAGAAGAAAAAGCCCAGTCTCCTGGACGTCATCTGCGGGCTCGGAGGAAAGGACGTTCCGCTGAAGGTTATTGCGAACCTTTATCAAGATTTGAAAAAGAATAGATGCGGAACAATATGGGTGTAGGAAATGCCATTTAAAACATTTATTCACGATTTTTTTAGAAAGCGGAAGGCCTCAGGACTAGTGAAAAGAAACGACAGGTTCGTCGCGAAACTCCCGCCATCCGAAAAAACCAAGCTCGCCCGAATTACAAGGAGAAGTGGTGCACCCGAAATAGTCCTGCATGACATAGCCATAACCTATGGATTGACCTATGCCCAGTTGCACGACTTGATTGTAACAAAGGGATACGGGCTGGGCGACTTGCTTGAGATACTGGATGCTGCCAGAAAAGAAAAGGTAAGGACTGGCGATTTGCACGAGGGCTTGTTAATACCTGTACAAAATGCGCCTAGGACCGCAGTTCTCGAGTCAATTCAGGCCGGCGCCAGGCAAAGAGTGCTTGCCCTCCCTGAGTTCATGCGGCTTTCTTTGGTTGATGAAGTTAATCCAAAGGATATTGTGCACGCGCTAAATTTCGGCGTAACCAATCCCCCAGAGATAGTGGCTTGCGTTAGAGTTGTTCAAGAGGATGAAATCCCCCCTTCTTTTTTAAGGACATACAGAAAAACCGGTTTTCCAAAGCATGCGGAACCGCTCCAGATGATATACAGGGCTGTAAAGCAAGGAGTTCCGCTCGGCGACATCCAGGTTTACTATCCTGAATACCAAAAAACCAGTGATTTGGTTGCACTTCACGGAATCAGGGCTTCTTTAAAAACCCCTGAAAGAGCCGTGGCCTTATACAAGGCAGCGCAAGCAAACAACGTGCCTTTGGGACAAATACTTCCCTTCGTCTCCCACATTCAGCGTATCCACGACCGGGTGAAGAACGTTAAGGATAGGAGCGGCAGGCCAGTTTCGCTTAGAGATATTTTTAGGGCGTTTAAATTCTACGAATACCCCAATATAGCGGATGCGCAAAACCCGAGTTACCATAGGGAAAGAATGCAACATTTTCCCGAATTTCTAAAAAAGGACGGGCACCCTGTTTACTCCAGCATTTTCGCGGCTTCGCGCGAATTAGATCCCGCGACCAACGCGCACATTTCCATGGTTCTCGGAAACACCCGGCCTACAAAGCGAAACGATCGATTTGTTAGCTATATGCACGTGGCACGCCGAAGCAGAGCTCAGGGCCCGCAGGTGGAACCGCCCAGAGGAAAAAAACCGAAACCTAGGTAGTTCATTCATAGTGATTTCATGGAAAAAGAACTGTATTTCAAGGGACACAAGTCATGCCCGGGGTGTGGGCCGGCCATCGCTATTCGAAACCTCCTCGCTGGACTTGGTGAAGATATAATTGTTTCTCTTGCAACAGGCTGCATGGAAGTAACAAGCACGAAATACCCTAACTCCACTTGGAACGTTCCTTTGATTCATTCGCTCTTTGAAAACACTCCCGCAGTTGCATCTGGAGTGTCTCGGGCTTTAAAGCACGAGAAGAAGAAAGGGGTTTCAGTCTGCGTTGGCGGAGACGGTGGCATTTACGACATAGGCTTTGGCGCATTGAGCGGGGCGATGGAACGCAATGAGGATATGGTTTGCATATGCTACGACAACGAATGCTATGCGAACTGTTTGAGCCGCTCAACACTGATAATGACAGAACATGGTATTAAAAAAATAATGGAAATTAAGGAGGGGGATAAAATCTATGCATTTAATCAAAAAACATACAGGCCAATACTTAAAAAATGCACGGGTGTATTCGACAATGGTGAAAAACCAGTGTTTGAATTAGAGACATCACACCACTCTATAAAAGCAACTTCAAATCATCCTTTTTTAATACTAAAGAGAAATGGAAGAGGCAAGCAAAACACACTGATCTGGAAGACACTTGCAAAGATTAACATCGGTGATGAGGTAGTTGTACTAAAGAACCTTGAAATTGCCGAGTCTTTCAGGTTTAAGAATATAAGACTTTCAAAAAAAGGCGACTATAAAGTAAATAAAATAAATTTCATCTCAATACCCGAAAAATCTAGCCCCGAGTTGATGGAATATCTCGGTATGTATGTCGGTGATGGATGGTGTAGAATCAAAAAGGCAGAAACTGGATTCGCATTACCAGAAAAAAGCAAGGAAAGAAAAAGATTGATTTGGTTGCACTCGCGTATTTTTAAAAACAGGGTGAGCAGAACTGATAGCAACTACTTATACATCAATTCAGTAAACTTGGCAAGATTTATTGATTCTATGGGTTTTGGTCATGGAGCAAAAAATAAAACAATTCCCGAATGGGTATTCACGATTCCGAAAGAAGAAAAGAAAGCTTTTGTCAGAGGTCTCGTATCAACGGATGGCTACAAGGTTGAAAACAGCTTTAGGTTCGTTTCATCAAGTCGTGATCTCCTAAATAGGCTTAGGCTGCTTTTGCAAACCATGAACTATAGGGTTGGAAAAATACATTGGCGAAAAACAAAAAAAGGCACTAAAATTGTTTATAGAAATTTGTTAGAGGACACAGAAGGGGGGTATATCTGCTTTTCAGAAAAAAAAGAGTGGAATATCAAAAAATATCCAAGCCAGTATACGTACCAGAACTTTTTAATAAGGAATCAGTATTTTGAAATGGAGAAGGTAAAATACAAAAAATTAATAGGAACAGAGCCAACATTGGATTTAAGAGTAGAGGGGGAGCATAACTTCATCGCTGATGGCATCGTTGTTCACAACACAGGAGTTCAGAGAAGTGGCGCCACCCCATTTCTTGCTTCCACTACCACTTCTCCTGCTGAAGTGGGTGGAAAACACGAGTGGAAGAAGAACGTCGCGTTCATTGCAACTGCTCACGCAGTCCCTTATTCCGCAACCGCTTCAATAGGATTCCTACCTGACTTTGAGAAAAAGCTGAAGAAAGCAAAGGCGATGACCGGATTCCGTTTCATTGTGGTTCACGCCCCTTGTTTTCTTTCCTGGCGTTTTCCAAACAACCAGACTGTTGGCGTAGCCAGAAGCGCGGTTGAATGCGGCCTATGGAACTTGTTTGAAATAGAAAATGGCTTGTTTAAGTTCACTTACTCCCCTGCGGAACTCAAACCAGTAGAACCTTATCTGAAGCTTCAGGGAAGGTACAAGCACATTTCGGCAGAAGGGACTAACGAAATCCAAGAGCATGCAAAAAGAGTGCGAGAGGAATTGAAGAAATTGGAGGAAAGCAAAATCAACTTCCAGTACTTCCTGTAAATCAACTTTTTGCTACCTGCTTCCGAGACTACCAGAATACTTTTTTGTTTACCTTGATTTATTTTTTGATTTTAATATTTCAGTAATCTGTGGGGTTTTGAAATCCGTCCTCCTTCTTACAGTGTCCATGCTTCATTAGATAATTTCAACCGCTTACTGCATAGCCAATCATGGAGCTTATCTTCTTCGCATTCTCGGTTTCACACATGAACCTCTTGTCCCCATTTATCTCCAACACGCTTCCTTCTATCTTAATGCAGTTGCAGGAGCCCATTTGCACTAGAATGAGTCCCTTGGTTGAGCCGTCAGGGCAGTCAACACTCTTGTTTCCGATGAAAAGGCATTTCGTTGAATTCGCGTCATTCGCGTAAATGGCTGGAGTCTTGTTCACGGACGCAAGTGCCTTCGTTATCTCGGAAGCCATTTGGATTACGCATATGTTGGAAGAGTTTTCTCCAGGCGCCTCCAGTTTCATAACCACGTCAGCTCTTCCCGCAATCCGTGCAATTGCATTCTTTGGATTCTCCTTGCTTAAGATTCTTATTCCGTCAACAACGTATTCGGTGCGGGGGAAAAAATGTTGCACGGCAAGGAAAGCAACCAAAAAAACGGTTATACCGATTATTATCGCAGTTTCATTTCTCATGCAAAACGCCTTTACCGGTCTAAACCTCTAGCTCAAGTCCTTCTTCAGCAATAAGTGAATTCTCAAATGTTTTTTTCGCTTCCTTCAAGAGAATGGACCGGTCATCGTATCTGTTGCTCGCGTGGGTTAGGAGAAGCCACTTAACCTTTGCTTTTTTCGCGGTTTCAGCGGCTTCAGCTGCAGTGGAGTGAAACTTTTCTTCAGCAAGCTTCCGATGCTCTTCCACGAAGCACGCATCATGGATCAAAAGATCAGCTCCAGCGCTCTCTTTTTCAATGCGCTCAGTCTGCCTCGTATCGCCAGAGAAAACTACTTTCACACCCTTCTCCTTGTATGTAACCTCCTCAAGCCCAACTGTCTTGTTTCCGACTCTTATTCTTCCCTTCTCGCTTATTTCAGTAAACATCTTTCCTCTGATTCCTTTCGCCTTCGCCTTTTTTTCATCAAAACGCGTTTTCTCATTTTCCTCCAACGCATACCCGACTGCAGGAGCATTGTGTTTGACTGGAAACGCCTTTACCGTGAAGTCATCTTCCTCAAGAACAATCCCTGCATTCGCATCCTTCACAATCACCTTGAAAAATGGCTTTAATTCATTCAAGGCCAGCGCACTCTCCAAAAACTTTTTTGTTCCCTTCGGTCCAAAGACTCGCAGTTCCTCTGTTCTTCCCATGAGGTTCAGCGTCTGCACCAGCCCAAAGACTCCAAGGAAAGCGTCGGCGTGAAGATGGGAAATGAAGATCACCTTTGCCTTAAAGTAGCTTACTCCGTACTTCATCATCTGCCTCTGGCACCCCTCACAGCATTCGAAGAGATAAACCGAGCCGTGCTTCAGCGCAAAACAGCTCGGCAAATGCTTCTTGGAAGGCAGTGCAGCTGCAGAACCCAATACGACGAACTTGAACATTTCAATGAACCTTTCATTCAACTAAACATACTCCAGCAATTCACGCAAGCAATGAATAATACGGTTTGGTTTAACTCCTTTTCGTGTTTGAGGGCCCCCTGCAACCAACACCGTTTGCATCCCCAACTTCTTTGCAGGCACCACGTCGTTATCCAATCTATTGCCAACCATTACTGCTTCACTTGGCTTAACGTTGAGTTCATCCAATGCTTTTCTGAAAATCAGGGGACTAGGTTTTCGCGCTCCAGTTTCATCAGAAAGAACAATACAGTCAAAATATTTCTCCAAACCAAAGCGTTTGAAAAAAATTTCCGTGAACCTGCGGGAGGCGTTTGCAATTGCTCCAATCTTTATGCCCTCTTTCTTCAATTCCTTCAGCATGAAGAGAGCGCCTGGCATAAGCCTCGCTTCCTTCTCATATGTTCTACTGAATTCTTGGGTGAGTTTTTCATAAGGTATTCCAAGGGCTTCAGCTACGTCCCTCCGAAATCCGTCTGAATGCCCCAAGACGATGTAGGGGTTTTTCGCTCGTTTTTTTCTTACCAATTCCCTCAGGATTCTGCGTGATTTCCTTTCATCCAGTATACTCAGTTCAATGCATAAGTGGATAAACTTCTTGTTTGACTTACGGTGGTCTTCAAGCGTATGCCCAATGTCGAACAGCACCGCTTTAATCATTCCCACCACGAAATTATTAAGCGGGGTTGCAGTATATTATTATACCTCCGGGGTTTATTCTATTTATCGTCCGTTCAGCATTGCGTGGTCTCATGCCAGAGAGAAAGAAAAAGACGTTGAAGGCCTCCAAGAAGAGAGAGGAGAATGATTTTCTAGAAGGATTTAAGTCGACTGCTGACATTCCTGTTTCAGAGCGGCTCATAGACCAGATTATAGGCCAGGAAAAAGCATGTGAAGTAGTGAAGAAAGCGGCTCAGCAGAAGAGAAACGTCTTGTTAGTCGGCGTTCCTGGAACGGGAAAAAGCATGCTGGCCCAAGCCATGGCTGAATTGCTTCCTGTCCAGGAATTGGAGGATATTCTCATTGGCCAGAATCCTTTGGATGAAAACCAGCCGAAAGTCCTTGTGGTAAAAGCAGGCGCAGGCAGAAAAATTATTGAAGCGGAGCGAATGAAGAAGAGGGTGGTCGGCGGGCCATTGAATCTATTGGTTCTGGTATTCATTTCTTTGATGATCATGTTCCTGTTGTCTTTTGGCAGGAAATATTTCAGCGATGTAATAATAGCAGCGTTCCTTATTGGTCTCATGATCTCTGGCGTTTTACTTTTGTTCGTAGCCCAGATCGGTCGGGCTAGGCTGTTGATGGTTGAAACAGAAACCTACAAGCTATTGATAGACAACTCCGGAAAGACGAAGGCGCCTTTCGTGGATGCCACGGGGGCAAGGGCGGGAGCATTGCTTGGCGATGTGAAACACGACCCCCTTCAGACGGGCGGACTCGGAACTCCTGCTCATTTGAGGGTTGAACCAGGGTTTATTCACAGAGCTAACAAGGGAGTTCTTTACATAGACGAGATTTCAACGCTTCATCCCAAGGCTCAGCAAGAGCTGCTTACCGCGATGCAGGAAAAGAGATACGGGATAAGTGGTCAGAGCGAAATGAGCTCTGGTGCAATGACTCGAACAGAACAGGTTCCGTGCGACTTCGTTCTCGTCGCTTCAGGCAATTACGTGGACATTAGAAAGATGCATCCCGCATTGCGGAGCAGGATCAGAGGATATGGATATGAGGTTTACATGGAGGAAAGCATTGATGACACGCCCAAGAACAGAAAGAAACTCGTTCAATTTGTTGCGCAAGAAGCAAAGAAAGACGGCAAAATCCCCCACTTCAGCAGAGAAGCCGTTGAGGAAATAATCAAAGAAGCAAGGAAGCGTGCAGGCAGGAAGAATAAGCTTACCTTAAAGCTCCGTGACCTCGGAGGCCTCGTGCGGGCAGCTGGTGACATCGCAAAAGAACAGGGCGCCAACCTGGTCTCAAGGGAAGACTTGTTGAAGGCGAAGGGATTGGCAAGCACCCTAGAGCAACAGATTACCCAGCAGGCAATTGACTTGCGGAAGGATTATCAAATCTTCGTCACTCACGGAGAAGAGATTGGGAAGGTAAATGGACTCGCAGTTTTTGGAACGCCTGGCACTACTGGCTCTGGCCTCGTCAGTCCAATTGTTGCCGAAGTCGCTCCAGCTGCTTCACGTCAAGAAGGTAAAATAATTGCAACCGGAAAACTCGGCGAGATCGCTCGCGAAGCAGTGGAAAATGTTTCAGCCATCATAAAGAAACACATCGGCAAAGACATTTATTCCTACGACATTCACATTCAATTCATTCAAACCTATGAGGGAGTTGAAGGGGATTCAGGTTCCATTTCAGTTGCGACTGCAGTCGTCTCTGCTTTGGAAGAAATCCCTGTTTACCAAAGCATCGCGATGACTGGCTCTCTCTCAGTAAGAGGCGAGGTGCTTCCAGTGGGTGGTGTTACCCCTAAGGTGGAAGCCGCGATTGAAGCAGGTGCAAAGAAGGTGATCATACCGAAATCCAACAAAGAAGACCTGGTGCTTGACGATGAGCAAAGGCGCATAATTGAAATAATTCCCGTTTCAAACATCTATGAAGTACTTTCGCATGCTTTAAAAGACTGTCCAGAGAAGAAAGAACTGCTTTTGAAGATCAAGAAGGAGTTCAGTGAATGACTCCCAATTGCTTTTTGGTATCTGCCTCAAAAATCGTGAAACTTTTTTTCTCAGCAACGTTTATTTTCAAAAGTAGATTTAACTTTAACCCCCAAAAGGTTAGTTAAAGTTCTTGGTGTTTTAAGCATTGATTAGGCTAACAAAATATCTTTTTATTTTTTCAGCTTGTGCTTCAAATCTTTTGCTTACCGTAAATTCTTCTTGCTTCAACTAACTCCACAAAAATTTAAACAACCCAAAAAAAGCTTCTAAAAAGAGTAGGAGATGGGAGAGCAAAACCGGATATTGGAAAACCTCCTTGGGGTTGCCTCCCGTCTTTCTACTCCTTTCGGATGGATTCCTCTTTTCCCGAAAGCATGACTCCAAGTTGCCTCCTTGGGCTTGCCTCAGAAATTCCCCATCAAATATTTATCACATAACTTATATTTAAATTTTTCGGTTCCAGGAGCCTTATTTCAGCAAAATAAAGCATCCTAGGGCTTATTTTGACAAATAAAGCACAACCTAGCCTATAAATTTTGTAGCTTTTCCTTTCCTTCAGTCATATTCCGGTCAGCGTCTCAAAAGCCGAGAAAAGAGCGTCATCCCGTTTTCATCTTCCTTTTCCCTTTGTAATCGGGCAAAAGTGATATGAGACAGTAACGCCTAGCAGAACGAGCATGGCTTTATTCATCCACAACCTTATCGCGTCACTCATTCTCATCACGAGATGAATTGTTAAAGCAGTTGACCTTTAAAAGCCTTTCTGGCCTCTCCTTGTCGACAATTTTGGATACTCTGTTGAAGCTAATTTCTGATTCAGATTAACGAATTTAGATGGTTACTGCTTTAGTAGCTTACAACGACATTCTCACCGACGTTTGCTATATGCCTCACTTCCAGATCGAATTTGTGGTTCGAAGGGGTTTGGATAATGAGGGTTTCCTTCTTCTTGTCCACTTCAACTATTTTCCCAAGCCTCCCCCCGATTTCCGTGTACACGTCCTTTCCCTCCAACCTCATCTTAGCAATCAAATCCGTTCTGAATTCCCTCGCCAGGTATATTACCAGCGTCATCGCAATTACTGCCAGAATGGAGAGGTAGAAGAAGTAGCTAAACGTCGTATTATACGTGGGTGGCCCGATGACCCATTCCGCTGCGCTGTTGAATATGAGCCACACGAGAACGATTGCGCTTGCAGTAACCACGTGGCTCGGAACAAGGTAATCTTTCTTGTCGTGTAATGCTTCCACAACTTTTCCGACAATCATCAGAAGCAAAGCGACTGGAAGCATATAGAGGTCCTTAATGAACCACACACTCAGCTTCGCCAGATTCGTTACGCCTGCACGCTGGTGGTTTGAAATCTCGTAAACTGCTAGCAGGAGCCCTACTACGATGAACAGTATTGAAACAAAATAAAATACGAAGCTGACCCGTGCAGGTGACAGCTCCACGTACTCCGTTACGCGGAAAACTCTTTCTTCTATGCCGAATCCTTTGAGTAAAAAATAAGCTCCCAGCAAACCAATGAAAACCTTTAACCCAATATCTGGCATAAGAAAGTACAGCAGGAAGGCAATGCCTGGAATTCCGAAAACGATTCTCGCAACAGCTGGGTCCTTTAGCTTCTCGAGGACCACAAAATACGTTTTTTCAAGTTCCTTTGTTTGCTTCACCGTAATAGTGCGAACGCTGTTTATTTTTATCCTTGACTGAATAACTGGAATAACCTGGTCATCGCTTGCACCGTCACTTAAGAATACGCATGCTTCCGGAGCGAAATCGCCTATCACCTTCTCAAGCTGTTCTATCACTTTCCTGTCAGCTTTATAGCCCAGCCGAGAGTCACCGGTGACCGTCGCGATTTCAACCTTTTTTTCTTCCTTCCTTAATTCATCATATATCTTGACTGCTGCAAACATTGTGTTGGCATCAGAGTCCTCTGGGTCGGCGATAGCAAGCTTGGTTGCAGCCACGACGTTCCTTTCCCTTCCTACCACTGGTCCCCGCACCTTAGTTTTCTCGCCCAAGTCGTTGTCTACGTCAACCACTAGTACAAGCAACCGCTTTGCTTCAGGCATTTACATCAACACTTTTCATTTAATCCTGCATTCTATTTTATAATATGTTTTTTGTTATTAAACTACTCTTCCGTTTAACTGCTTTGTCTTTCAAAAAGCCCCGTGGGGGGTGGAAAATGGATTGTTTCTTTGGTTTTGTGAACGGGGGGCTGAACGCATGATTCAAAAGCCGAGAAGCAGCCACCTTCCCAAAGGCAAGTAATATAAATTTTGGATTTACTTATTTTAGAGTAGTAACATATTTTGGTGGGTTTGTGAAACGGCAGGTAACAATATTCGTGGGAGTAGTGTCATTGATTCTTGCCTTATTATACGGACTGATTTTCGTACTCAAGCTGCCTCTCTTCCTTCTTTTTCCCTTGCTTCTTTTGCTGGTTTTCATTGCTGCCTTCTTTCCCACCTTGATGGAGTTCAAGGAATACGAGCGGGGAGTGGTGTTTAGGTTCGGTAAATATTATAAAACCGTTGGGCCCGGCTGGAGGCTGATTTTCTCTATCATCGACCGCGTGGTCTTGGTGGACTTGAGAATTCAATCGGTTGACCCCCCTTCCCTGAGCATATTAACGAAAGACAATCTCACAGTAACCATTGATCCTATTCTCTTCTACAGAGTTTCAGACCCCAAGAGGTACGTGATTGAGATAAAAGAGTACAAGACCGCCGCAGTTGCTTTGCTTCAAACAGAGCTTAGGGATATTATCGGGAAAATGATTCTGGAAGAAGTACTGGAGAAAGTAGACGAGATCAACAAACGCGTTCTCACCGACTTGATTGCTTTAAGCGAGCCGTGGGGAGTTGTTCCCACGAAGGTGGACGTACAAGCGCTTAAAATCCCGCCCGAGCTCGTGAAGGCGATGGAACTCAGAAGGAAAGCAGAGGAAAGGAAGGAGGCGATCAGGCACGAAATGGAGGCCCGCGAGCTCGTCATAAACACTATAGACCGCGCTACGAAGGGATTGAACGACAAGACGCTTGCTTACTTTTATCTGCAGTCTCTGAAGGACGTTGCAGACGGCAAAGCAACGAAAATAGTCTACCCCCTCGAGCTTTCGAAGCTCGCGCGACTGCTCTCGGGCAGCATCGCGCCCTCGGGAAAGCAGGATACAGCAGAAGGCAGTGAAACAAGTGAGGGAAACGCGCTGATTGCCTCAATCATAAAACGCTTGAAGGAACAGGAATGATTCTATTTTCTTCAAGCAAAAGCCTGGCTTTCGATGACTGCGCCGATGGCAAGGAATATGATTGCCCAGGCAGCCAGCTTCGCGATGTCCCGCATTACGGTCGCAAATTCTCCTCTCAAATAAGCTTTCCTCACTATCGCGCTGCTCAATATCCCTCCCGCGAGGGCACCAACCAAGTATGCAAGGAGTTCAAATGTTCCGTGTGGAATCAGGCCAAGGATGCCGTAGCTGAGACCGGATATCAGAGAGAATTGAGGGGCTTCATGCAAAACAAACTGTTTTCCCATATTCACTATGAACACGCTTACTACAGAAGCATTCCAGATGAGCACAAACACTGCACCCGAACCATAAAGAATGGAGAATAAGAGAATGAATGCGAGGACCTCAAGGTTGTGCATGAATATTAATTCAAATGCTGAAACACTATCCATTTTGACTGCATACCCCCCGACGCTTCCGAAACTGCCGCCAATATTCTTCAATTCGTTTATTTGGACTGCAAACAGGCTGTTGCCCGTCTCGTCAGGAAGGATGATGTACCAGAAACCGAATCCGATCAGCAAGCCCCCGAAGTAAGCGATTAGCACAACAACGATTGGAAGATGCCTCGCTGCAATCCTGCTTCCCCACACACTGCCTTCTTCTATCCCCTCTTCCTCATAATTGAATAGGTTTAGAATAAGCGGGACTGACGGAACTGCGACAAGGGCGACCAGAAGAAAGCCATTCGGATAGCCGATGAAAATCGAGGAAAAGATGCCTACTGAAACAAATATTACTGAAAGCAGCGCTATCTTCAAGGGATTTCTTTCAGCACTCTCAGGACTCAAAATGGATTCAAGAACCATGAAATCATTTCTTGAGGAAACAATAAAACATTTACCTTCAAGGGTTTTCGTCTGGAAAATTGGGGGGGGAGAATGGTTTTAAATAATCTCTTCCATAACATATTGGTTCAGCGAATTTTTTGAAAGTGTTTACGCTCTTTGCGGTATTGATTCTATTTGAGTTCTGGACTTGATTAAGAGTAATTATTCTTCTATGGTGGGAACATGGCTGTGCCCGGAGAGTTTTTGGCTACGACAGAGGAGTTCATGCCTTCCGAAGGCACTTATGAATCAGAGGGCAAGATCTATGCCTCAATAGCTGGAATGAAGAAGGAGGATGCTCGGCGGAGGTCAGTTTCAGTTATTGGAAGTGAGATAAAGAAGCTCAAGCGAGGCGACATCGTTTATGGAATTGTCCAGGACCTTTATGATACGGTTGCCCTCGTAAGGTTTGAGCCGGAGAAAAAGGCTGCTGCAAGCAGCACCTATGCGTACCTTAGAATCTCAGAGATAAAGCGAGGTTATGTAGAGAGTTTCAGGGATTTTCTGAAGATCGGGGACTTGATTAGAGCAAAAGTGATAGAGATTACACCACTCGGCATATACCTGACACTCGCGGAAAAAGACTTGGGTGTTTTAAAAGGATTCTGTTCCAACTGCAGAAGTGAGTTGGAGCTTAAGGGAACAGTCCTCGTCTGTCCAGAGTGCAGGAACAACGAGAGAAGAAAGCTTCCCTTTTAATGTTTTTTACTGGGGGTTGTTTAAATTTTTGTGGAGTTAGTTGAAGCAAGAAGAATTTACGGTAAGCAAAAGATTTGAAGCACAAGCTGAAAAAATAAAAAGATATTTTGTCAGCCTAATCAATGCTTAAAACACCAAGAACTTTAACTAACCTTACCAGGTAATACTTGAATGGAGGGATCTGGATGCAAATGCTTTCAAAGGAAAAGGATTATCTTGAGATAAAGTTGGAGGGATTGGATGTGGGGCTCGCGAATCTTATAGCAGAAAAGTTGCTTGCGTCTAAGAGTGTGACATTCGCGGCTTCTGCGCCAGACCATCCCCTTACAGGCAATCCCATACTAAAGATAAAAGGCAGGGGACCTGAAAAGGGGCTCAAGAAGGCGCTAGAAAAAATCAAGGACGAACTTAAGGAATTTGAAAACGCCTTTGAGGAAGGATAGCCTTTTGAAAAAATTCTGGAGCTTTTAGAAATCAGAAAAGAAGCTCGTGGAAAGGAAAACAATCTTGTCCCCCTTCACTGAAATCTTTTGGTAATCCAATGAAAAAAGGAATAAGAGTCCTTTCAATCGATGATTCTCCCTTCAAAAAAGTAGGTGGAGCAAAAGTGCTTTGCATCGGAGTGGTTTCCCGCGGAGCTTCAGATGAATCGGTTGAGGGAATACTTTCATTTCACATAAAGAAAGATGGACTGAATTCGACTGACAAGCTTATCTCTACCATACGGAAATCAGGGCGTTTCGGCAAGCAGATAAGGCTGATTCTTGTTCACAGCGTGACCCTAGGGGGCTTCAATATACTAGACTTGAAGAAAGTCTACAAATTCCTTAAAATTCCAGTTATTGCAGTTACGAGGAAAAAAGCGGATGAAAAAAAAGTGCTTTCAGCATTAAAAAACTTGCGGGACTGGAAGAAGCGTGCGGCATTGCTGAAAAACGCCGGCGAATCCTTTGAGTTCAACAGGCTGCATTTTCATTGCGCGGGGATTTCCGCGGCTGACTCAAGAGGATTTCTGAAAACTTTCAAGGGATACCCTTGGCCGTTGAGGCTCGCTCACCTTATTGCTTCTGGAGTGGTTTTAGGCGAGTCCAGGGGAAGAGCTTAAAGCCTGGAATGGTATATCTGGTTGGTGCGCGTTCATGGACTTTCTTAAAAAAAGGTTTTCAATCTACGCTGGCTTCCTTTTCGCTGTCTTGGGCTCGCTTTACCTAGGGGTTGCAACAGACAATTTCATTGGCGTGGTTCTCTTCGTTTTAGTTTTGATCCTGGCTGGAATCTACCTTCTGTTGGATCACGTCCGTCTTCCTAAAACAAAACCCGAAAAAGTAAAGGGGTTCAACTGGGGCAACGCTGCTCTTGCTTTGCTCGTGCTTTCTTTCGCTCTCTACCTCCTCACCAAGGAAGTTGCTTTCGCGGTCTTAATTTTTTTGGGCCTTGTCCTACTTTTCGCATTGGATATCGTTCCCAAAAAATGGGACCACGAAGGAATAAGGGACTCAATACTTGAGCTGGTTTATGCGCTTGACGTTGCACTTGCGGGGTGGTTCGTGATAATAGCTGCTCTCGGTACTACTACCCCCATTGATGTTGTGACCTCCTGTAGCATGCTCCCTGTCTTGGAGCGGGGCGACATGATAGTCTTGAAAGGGGGCTATGTAGAAGCTCAGACAATACGCTTCAACGGGGATTTCTCTAAAGTGCGTTTTGCTGCAAAAGAGCTTCCCTTCAGCGAGGATAAGGCAGTTCAACTGTATGCCCCTGTTTTGGATGACAAGGAATTGTTTGAGCTGAATGCCGGCAGATGCGATTGGGAGGGTACGATCGTTCCTTGTTTGAAAAGCATTTCCTACGAAGGAAAGACGTTTCTTAGAAACGCCTCAGATGAAATCATTGTATACGGTGCACTCCCAAAAGAAAAAGGATACGGTCTCATCATCCACCGTGTTTTTTTGAAAATAGTTGCGGACGACGGTACTTACTACCTGACTTGGGGTGACAACAACCAGTTTCCTGACCAGCTCTATGGGATCGAACCAGTGAAAGAAAACCACGCCCATGGGAAAATCCTCTACCGGATCCCTTATCTCGGGTATCTCAAGTTGTTTCTTTTCATGCAGTTCCTGGACCCCTCTGGTTGTGAGCATATCCTGCGTTCTACCTGACTACGAGGTGGAGCGCTTCCCTTAATTCCTGTTTTTATCTCCCGTTTTGGGCAGATGTGGTTTCAATCGTACTTTTTGGGCACTCTCGGCGGTAGAAAGCAATTTTATACAGCAAATCCCTTAAAATAACCATGTACCGGGAAGTGCGGTTGTTTGCTTTGGGTTTTGTGGTAGCGCTTGTTGTCGCAGGCTTCGTGTTATTTCAGCTGATTTATTTCGAAGAAATGGCTTCAAGCGCTCAATTGACGAGAAAAACAACTGGCGCGCTGACGACCAAGGGAATAGAAACAAATGTAACTGAAGCAAACGCTTCACTTAAAGGAGTGGTTTACGGCTGGAATAACATCTCTCTGAAAAACGCGGCAGTTTTTGTATTCAAGTTCGCATACGATAACTTTACTGGCAACTTTACTGAAATAGCTGAGACGTTGACGAACGAAAACGGCAGTTACTTCTTTGGCCAGGCTTTTTCCACAGGCGCGTACATGCTCGTAGTTTATTACGAGGGGCTTCAGACCGAGTATTTTTTCCCATTCATAGTCCAGGGCAGTCCACTTCAAGTCAATTTTACCTTGATGGAAAAGCCACTGCTCTATGGAGTGGTTTCTGATGCACGGAGTCAAAGGCGGGTTGGATGGGTTCGGGTTGACGTCTACGACAGCTATGGAACCACTCTCTTGAAGAGCATGTTAACAGACCGGATTGGTACGTTTAGAATATACGCCATAGACGGCATTCGTCCAAACTCTCTTCTTAAACTTAAGTTCTACAAACGAGGGTTCTTGGCAACAGAAAAAGTCGTAGCCTACAAAGGTAGTTACCAGAACGAATTTGTGTGGCTTACGCCGCCTTTCTTGTATGGTACTGTTGTAAGCAAAAACTGGGTCCCATTGAGGGGTGCATTAATTATGGTACTGAAATTCGCTTACAGTAACTTTACTGGGGAACTCAGGAAAGTGGATGAAGCAAGAGCAGACGAATTTGGTTACTACTTCATCAACAAGACGCATTCTGCAGGAGCTTACAGGATCATGGCTTCCCACTCCATGCTTATGAGTGACTACTACAATCAAGTTGTTGATGCTGACCACATTTACGTTATAAACTTCACCCTGGGTGAGTATCCTCTGTTTATGGGGATTGTAAGGCACTCAAGGAACCAGACTGGTCTCACTAACGTGACTGTTACCTTGAGGGATGCGCGGACAGACGCCCCCGTAAAGGAGTATCTGAAACTGACTGATTTACAAGGAACCTTCAAGATATACCCCGAGGACGAAGTACCTGACGGAACTTACAAAGTGTCGCTTGCCAAAGACGGTTATACGCAAACGCGGTACTCCTTGGACAAGAATATAACCCTTCGGCGCGGTGCATACGGTTTTGCGACCTTCTACTTGGACAGAGTAGGTTAAGGTTTTCACTTTGTTTGGACGCACAGGCTTGAAAACAAATTGTCTGACTGCTCCTTGGACAAATTGACGAACACCTTACCGTCTCTCGTGACTATCACCTCGTAGGGGTCTAGGTGTTCAATCCTTATTTTATACCATCTATTTCTCGGGATGTTCAACTGCGAACCAAGCAACACCCGCAAAAAAACGTTGTGAGTGAAAACCACGCAATTTTGCTTAAGCCCTTTTTTGAAATTGGCAAGGAACGAATTTACTCTCTGCAAAACGTCCGCATAATTTTCCCCGCCTGGAAAGCGCGGGTCTTTTCCCTCACTCCATTCCCTAATTATCCTAGGATAGTTCTTTTTCAAGAACTCCAAGTCCTTCCCGTCTGCTTCGCCGTAATCTATTTCCTTTAGGTTGTTGTCGATTGTTATTTGAGGAATGCCGCTTTTTTCCTGGATGCGCCTCGCAGTGTCCAAGCACCTTCTGAGTGGGGAAGTGAATATCGAGCTTATAATCTTGTCCCTTAGTTTACTCCACAACGCGTTCAACTCAGGTTCATTCAAGGAAGCCTCTGCGTCCGTGCGTTGACCGACAAACTTGGTTCCAACATTCAAGCCGATCTTGGGGTGTCTGATGAAATAGAGTTTAGTCATAGAAATATCCCTTGAACTGGGTTTCGAAGTCTTTCAGGAATTCGTAAATGCCTGCCTCGTGCTTGTCAGACCAATTCGGGAACCGGTTCTGCAACTTGAATTCACGCAAGTCAAAGAAAAACTTTTTGTGCTGCTCGGCATTAACTCCAAACACGTCGAAATAAGAATCCACAATCCCCTCTGGTGAGCCCCAGTAATTGCTTTTAGTGTAGAGCTTCAGGAAATTCAGCATGCAGAATTTCATGATGTGATAAGAGAACTCAAAGCGGTCCCTATTGCCCATTGGAACGTATTTCTTCACTTGTTTAGTTGCAGTGCCGTTGAACTCGTATTCCCTGTAGGAGATCCTGGAGTTCTTGAGGTCCTTCAAGTAGTCGCTCACCGAGCGCCTGGCGTTGAAGAAATCGTTTGGCTTGAGGCACGTTACTTCGCAGAAGTATGACATGGGTTTCTTGAAATAGCGGGGCGACCGTTGCCAGTCCAAGCATGTGAAAGGACTTTCCTTGCAGTGCTCCACGTGCCCGGCTATGTCGTATATCATCACATGAAGGACAACGGATTTTTCGCTTGAATTGAATTTCAATGGGCCAAAAGTCGGGTTTACTACAGGGTCATAGCCGAAATCAGTTTTGATTATTTCCTTCAATTCCTCAAACTGAGCCAACAACTTCCCATATTTTTGTCTGGTTAGCTTATCCACTATGATTACTACGTCTATGTCCGCGATGCCCTCGAGCCCCGGTTTTTCGGCGAATGAGCCTACAAACGTTCCAGATTCAATGAAATCAAGCCGCTCCACAGCGTTTTTGACTTCAGTTTCAATGAACTTCACGAAATTCTTGTCGTAATCGTAGAAATACCTGGCGCTGGTCTTTAAATCATAGATTGCTTTCACCGAATCGCTTGATTTCAGCACGGAGGAAGCTGACACGATATATCTCGCATCAATCAAGTGGATGTTGGTGAGCTTGACCCCGCCGTCCATGCAGACTTCAAAGGGATATCTCTTCCTGTATTGGTTGAGCTCGCGCAGTTTCTCCAACGCCTCGGCCTCCATGTGCTGGTTGGAATAGCCTGGGTTCCTTATGCCCAGTATTTGAACAAGATCTACTTTGCTGAAATATTTCTCGATTTCTTTCAGATTCGTGTCCACTCGAACGGAAATGCCGACTTTTTTGCCGAGTCTTCTGCAAAGACTTATAACCTTGTTTGGGTCTTCATCACTTTCCGCGTGGAAGACGATGTAATCGGCTTGCGTGTGAGCAGATTCAATCCATTTGATTGGATGGCGAGACATTACGTGAAGCATCTTGGGGAGAAGGGGCCATTCCCTCGCTACCTGTTCAGCCATATCGAGATCTACTTTGGCTGCACTAGGAGCATATGTTTTGTCCACTAAATCCAAGTGAATGAAATCCGGGTAGTGTTTTACTTTGGACTTTATCTCCCCAAGATCTTCCCCATCTGAAAGATAAATTGCGACGCCAACCTCCTTTACGTCAGTGAAGGTGAATCTCCTGTGAAGCGAGTAGCTTATCATGAAAATACATGCGGAAGTAAAGAGTCTTGAAACAGAGTAGTTTGAGAAAATGAACAGACCGTATATAACCTTCATTAAAAGCAGGTTTAACGCAAAAGCGAATACGGAAATTATGAGGAATATTCGGAAGGTTCTCCAATTCTTTTCCTTTGGAACCTTGAAGTTGAGCTTTGCATTCAGGTAGTAGCTGAACAACACACCAGACAAAAATCCGATAGGCAGTTTAAGGTAAAAATCGCCGTAACCCAGTCCGAGGAAGTAGAGGATGGCAATCTCGACGATAATAGAACTTAGTCCAATGATCATGTAATTTAGGAGATAACGGTACCTGTAGATCAAGAAATTTATTTTTTTATGAAATACCGCATCGCTGAAAACAAAGAACTTCACGCCCAAGAAATTGGTCATCGTGGTGAGGGCTATGGAAAAAACGTTTGCAAGCAGTACATTCAGTTTAAGGTTTACCAGAAAAGCCAGGAAGCCCAAACCCAGAAAAAGCGAAATGGTATAAACCGCGAAGTACTCCATCACTTCCGAGTAGTACTCCTTCGACTCGGATTTGAAAGTGAATTTCTTGTTCAAGTCGAATCCTACAAAAACGCCTGAAACATATCCCACAGCAGAGGAAACGAGATAGTTGATGTGGAAGAACAACAGAAACAGAAGAAAAACTGCATAGTTGACTATGGTCGCAATCCCGCCGACTAAACAAAACCTGAGAAACTGGTTTTTCAAAACATAGTTAAACAAAAGTCGTACTCTTTCGTTGAAACCAGGCTCCTTGCGGAAAAACCTTCTCATGAGCGGGTTAAATAGTGCAATTATTTTTTCCTCTGCTTCCATCCAATCACTTGAGAAATAAATAGAGATATTTAAACTATTAAAATTAAAAAAATCCATCTCGCGAGGATTAGCCCCACTCCGCCAAGTATTTTGCTGAGGTCATGACTGCATCCAGCTCAATACCGTTTTCTTTAAAGTAATTATTATAATTTCTTATATCATGCGGCCTGCCCCAGCGCGATGGGCAAACGAAGCAAATCCTGAATCCAGCTTCCTTCAGTTTTTCATAAGCTTCTTTTTTCAATGGATTTTTCTCAAATGTATCCGCCCACACCCACTCTGCTTCTCCTCTCATGGCCAAACAGGTTTCAATGGACTCGAATTCAGAGAAGCGTAGCGCGAGCTTTTTAAAACCTTTCTTTGAAAGCAAGTAAATAAATGGAAAAGACACACTGAGAAGAAAATAGTTGTCAACGCCGTGCTTCTTGCATAAATCAATCACTCTTTGCTCAATTCCCTCTTCCTTTATTTCCAATATAATGAATGCATGCCCAAAATTCGTCAGATAATCATCAAGCAAGTCTCCTGACCGAGAAGGCTCGTGGTTGAGAATAAGTTCTTTTCCACAGCTCCTGACATCAACCTCCACCCCAAGCTCCTTTGGAATTTTATTTAATTCTTTGATGGTGTTTACGCGGTGGATTATCTTAAGCATGCGACTCCTCCTCCAGTGACTTCCTTAATTTAATTGAATACTCTAGGGTTCTCTTTATGAACTTCCACGTTTGTTTAAGCCCAGTGTTCCAGTGTGATTGACCGAAAACCCTTTTCCTGAATTCAACTGGAAAACGTATTGTTTTGTA
Source organism: Microcaldota archaeon (assembly GCA_016212465.1). Lineage (GTDB taxonomy): Archaea > Micrarchaeota > Micrarchaeia > Norongarragalinales > JACRGE01 > JACRGE01. The sequence continues at coordinate 5,391 of JACRGE010000013.1, read as the reverse complement.
TCCCATTCTTTTTGCCATGTAATAGAAATATAGGTCAAAGGAAAAATCGTTTGGGGGGTTCGGGACTTTTTCTAAGAATGACCTGTGGAAGAGATTTGGTTGGGCGTTGATGTCGTACAAAACCTTCCGGAGGAGAACAGACTCGAATACCGCCATGCCAAGAGTGAAAAAAACATCGAAGAACGGCCGCCCCTTTCTTTTTCCTTTCACAAAACATTTTTCAGGCTTTTCTTGCTTGAGAATGATTTCAAGCGCCTTGATTACGTCCGCTGGATTTGTTTGAAGATCCGCGTGCGTCCATACCACATATTCTCCTGCAGCATGCTTTAACCCTGAATGAATACCGAATCCATAACCGATGTTTTTCTTGACTACTACCAATTTAATGAAAGAATATTTTTTTGCCTGCTTTTTTATCTCAGTCTGCGTTCCATCAGCCGAGCCGTTGTCCACCAGAATTACTTCAATGCCCCTTCTCTTTCCGATCGCCGTAGAGAATGCTTGGGCAATTAAGGGAACGCTTTTCTCCTCGTTGTAACACGGCGCGACCACTGAAAGAACTGGCTTCACAATGAACACCTTTTGTTCAAACAGAAGTACTTTTCCCAGAACTCGTATTCCCTCAAGTCCTTGGGCGTGCCCCACCCCACGTATTGGTCGACGATGAAGACCTTTGAGGTATAACCCCTCTTGATTGCATGACCGACGCAACTATCAACATAGAACTCGTTGTTGACCCGGATATTGTTTTTAATCAAGTCCTCTGCTATTTCAATGAACAATTTCCCCGTCCTGAACCAGAAAGAGCCGATTACAGCAGGGTCATTCAGAATCTTGTCGCTGACTGGAACCTTTACCGAAACTCTTTCAATCGTTTTTCCATCTTCTCTCGTTTTTATCCAGCCCCATGCGTTTGGATTTAACAAAACATTATTTTGTCCCTTGAACGCCCAGCACACCACGTCAGAATCCTTTTCTTCAGTGAGTTCTTTAAACTTTTTTTCATCCCACAGCATGCCGTTGTCGCACGCGCCGATGAAAAGAGGTTCGTTCGTATCAATGAAATCCCTTGCCAAGAGACAGGTGCACGCCTGGCCTTCTGTGTTGAAATCTATTGGAATACAATGCACGTTGGAAATGTGCTTGCTTATCTCCTTGTCAATATGATATTGCTCGACATGCTCCTTCCTGCAAACGAGAATTGTTATGTCCGCCTTCGGCATCATGCTCAAGGCCATTACTATCATGGGCTTGCCTGAAACCGGAATGAGCGGCTTGGGCAAGGCATAGCCTTCGTCGGCAAATCTTTTTCCTAATCCAGCCATCGGAATCAAGTTGATCAATAGACCCACCGTCTGTTAGGCCGTTTCAAATGCCCTTTCCTTCAAACCCTACATATTAAATTGTGGTTATTCCTTAAAAACCTGAAGATAGATTTGAGAAAGGGGTGTGCATGCTCCTGGTTTTTGCCTTGATTCCAGAACAAAGGATTTATGACCACTTTATGCGTCTAAAGAAGCGTATAAGGAATTTGGTTGGGCCACAAACTTATTTGGATGACGAGCCACACCTCACTCTCTATATAGCTGATTTCAAGAGCTTTTCCGACATTGAAACCATCGTGAAAAAATTCGCTGCGAGCCTCAAGAAAAAAAGTTTTAGGGTCAGGGAGTGGAGCGTTTTCTCTAATGACAGCGTAACCGGAAAAGAGACTATCGTATGCATGCTAGAGAAAGAAAGTCTTGAGTCCATTAGGAGGGCTCAAGTGAATCTGGTCAATAGTCTGAGGGCTTATCGCACCAAAACAATTCCAAAACGTTATTTGGAGAAGATTAATTCGTTTCCAGAAGCTCTGGCGAAGAACGTGAGAGAATATGGTTATCCGTTTGTCGGTGATATTTTGATTCCCCATTTCTCTCTTGCCTCTATTGACCCAAGCAAATTCCATAACGCCTGGGAACTGGTTAAAAATGAAAGCCTTGACTCACCATTTCATTTTGATCGCTTTTCAATTTATGCGCTTAGCGAAAAGGAAGAGCTGAGTTTGATCAAGAGCTATGAAATAAGTGATTAAGCTGGAGTTTTTCAAGTCCATGGAAATGCTAGTGCGTTGGTCGAGTTGCCCGTATTTGATAATACTCTGAGCTCTTCACTGCACTGCGGCGGCCGCAGCTTTTTTTCAAAGGGTTCTTCCACGGGAGTGGAGATTTTGTTCAACGCAGTTACATCAGGCCGCATGGCCCCTGCCTCAATCAGGCCCTGCCGCGTGCACTTGAATACCTCTCCGGCACTGGCCTTGTGTTTGCTTAAGCAATCGATTGGAACGCCTAAAGGAAACGTTGAAATGTCCCTTGCGAGCAGGAGGAGAAATACGAGGCCAACCAATATTGCTAACGTTCTTGTTCTGACTCTATGCGTCACGAATTCAAGCAAACCGCTGATAATGGATTCAATCCAGCTGAAAAATAAGAGGATGATTAAAAGGAGAACAACCCCAAGAAATACACCATATTCAAATAGTTTGTTTTCGTAGTAAAGCCTCGCCTCGCTCTCACCTGCTGGAAGCTCGAACACTATGCGGCCCAAGCCGTCTTCTTTGAGCGGAATCACTTCCCCATTTAACGTCAATCTGTAGTTTTTGTTGTATAAAACGCTTGCCGTGCAGTTGGCTGGGCATCCAAGCCTTGCCTTCAATTCAAGTCCGTTGTCCTTAAATGAATAGGATACCCTTCCGTTTCCTTGGCAGAATACGATGGATTTTGCTTCATCGTTTTTTAATATGGCGAGTCCCTTCTCTCCAAGACTCTTGACTACAGTAAGGTTCCAGAGTTCTGGATGGTATTTGAGAGAGTCGCAGGCGACGAACAAATACTTGACGCTCCACTCAGACAACCACTGGAGCGAAACTCTGCGCCCCTCAATATTGTCCCAGGGAACCGGTATCTTGGTTACTTGGGAAACCGATTGCAACGGCTCATAACCCGTGATGCTGTATAATTCATAGTAGCTCGCAAAGTTCCTTGTCATGAAAGACGAGTCGCTGTGATTCAGCTTTCCGTGCCTGAGCCCGTTTTCTGGAGCGTAATAGCTGTTCGTGTAATAGGCTACTGTGCGCCCGTCAGCAAACTGGCTGAATTCGCTTCTGTTCAACGGAAGCCTGTCGCTGAAGTAAGTGAAGTGAGTCTTTGACGAGTAATGCACTTGCAAAAACATTAGGCCGAGGAAGAAAACACTTAACGCAAACAAAACCATTTTCTTGAACCTTCCATCAGAAAAGCGTCCAGAAAATTGTGTAAGCACCTGAACACCAAAAAGGACGATGAAAAAATCTGCGTAAAGCGCGAGCTTGAAGGGACAGCTAAATTTGTTCCAGATGGGAATGAGTAGGAAAAGCAGGTGCAGCCCGCCATATGCGCCGAACGAGAGCAATGCCGCAACCAACGCAAGCGTCGCAAACGGGTATTTGACCAAAAGATTATTTCCGTGCCTGCGCCAAAGAAGAATCCCTCCAAGGATTGCAGCTAAAAAGAATATGGCTCCAGTGAAATAAATGTTGCCGAAGGAAGACGGCGAATTCGCGAATTTGAATATTGCCCCATAGAATGGATACGGCAAAAGGTTGCCAAAGAAAAAGTCTATTGGGTTGGCAGTCGGAGTCGTCAGATACGCGCTTAGACCAGCAGCCCCGGTTCTGCCATAGCTGTGGGCTGTGTTGTATAACATCATAAGCCCAAATGGAAGTGCAACTGCACCGGAAATAGCCAAAGAAAGGATATAATTGGTTAGTCTCTCTCTTTTGATTGTTGAATGCGTTTTTTTAGCAGGCGTCTGCAGCATCCAAAGCGCAAAGAATATGAGTTCAAAGAACAAGGAGTATGCGAAGTACTGGACGTTTCCGGAAAGGAAGTAAACGCCTCTTGTTAGACCCATTGCAACAGCATTCCGTTTGGACGGCGCCTCCAAATTCTTGGCCTGCAGCAAGAATATAAGGGGCAGAAAAAATGCAGTGGGCGCCGCATAGTACCAATTTGATGAAACAATTATCATATACCCAGACAGCGAAGCCCCAATCCCCCCCAAGAATGCGAAGGGGTTCGACGCACAAAGTTTTTTCACCAAATAGAATGTTGCAACGAAGCCAAGCAACAGGTGAGTGACGACGAAAACCTCAATTAGCGAGAAATCATCTTGAATGAACCAGTGGGATATAAGGTACGAAACCACTGTTCCTGGATAGAAGAATGGGTAAGTCCCTATCTCAAGCAAGGGGGTTCCAGCAATCTGGTGCATGTTGATAAAGGGAATGGTTCCAGCAAACAGCTGCTTCAACCCTACAAGCAACGCAGGCAAGAACTGCGAATAGTTGTCGTCGTTCAGGAACGGGTATCCGTTTATCAATTCAGCATATATTAAAAGTGCAGAGCAAGCCAGCAAACCCATTAACAGGTATGCTTTCTCTTCAGATTCCGTGCCCATGTATAAACCTTATGGATTGCGTCACATCAACGCTTTTGGTTTTTACTAATTAAATAGCTGATTGATTTTATTATCTCCTTCGAAGTTTTGCGTCTCAGCGTCATCAAATAAAGTCATTTAATAATTTATTGCCTTAAACTACTGGTTGCTATTGGCTTTTGAATTCTCTGTAGAGGTGGGTTGAATGGAGATTGTTGTTGACGACGCGAGGTTTTTCAAGTCATGCATTGATGCAGTCGTGAACCTGGTGGACGAGGGCTCTTTGGAGGTCACCAAAAACGGGCTTCACCTGAGGACCATGGACCCGTCCCAGATAGCCATGGTGGATTTCCTGCTTCCGAAAGAAGCGTTCAGTGGGTTCGACGTTGAGGAAGAGCGGACTGTTGGAATAAATCTTGTTGATCTCTCCAAAATCCTGGCGAGAAGCAGGAGCGAGGAGAAGCTTACGATCTCGCTTGACGAAAAGGAATCAAGGATATTGCTTAAGTTTGAGGGCCAGTCAAAACGGTATTTCAAGCTCCCCTTGCTTGATTTGGGCGGAGTTGCGCCAAAGGAGCCTAGGATCCAAGCGGATTCGATTGTCAGGATCCGTGGCGGCGCCCTGAAGGAGATGCTGAAGGACGCTGGGCTTCTTTCATCGCACGTTGTACTAGAAGCTGGAGGGGAGGAATTCGTGGTCGAAGCTCATGGCGACAGCGGCGAACTCCGCATTGAAACACCCAAGAAATCTGAGAACATCGCAGAGTTGAAGTCGTCTGCTCCCAGTCGAGCGATGTTTCCTTACGAATACCTTGATGACATGACCCGCGCTTGCCCGGAAGAGGAAATACTAGAAATGAATCTCAAAACAGACATGCCTATAAAGCTTTCCTACCAGATAAAGCATGCGAGACTAACATATTATTTAGCGCCGCG
>JACRGE010000003.1 GCA_016212465.1 Microcaldota archaeon | reverse complement strand
GCTCAAGAACAGCAGCACATCGCATTGTTTTTTTATTTCCGTTATTACCTTGATTATTTTCTTCGTTGTGTAGAACGCGTCCTCGCCAGATTGCAATACCAGTGCCTTAAAACCGAGTTCGTTGACCGCGTAATCGGCAGTTTCAACTATTTCTTTTTCGTCCATCCTGTATCTCTGCAACCGGTCGTTGCGCGCGTTGATGCCGCAATACAAGCAATCCTTTCCGCAATAGCTAGAGAACTCTATTATTCCATGTACGCAGCAGGAGTTCTTCAGCTTCTTCCTCCTGACCGCGTTGGCTGTTTTGTAAAGCGCATTAAGCTTTTCTTCCCCCTCTAAACCCATCAAAAAAAGCATTTCTTTTTTCGAAATACCACTCCCTTCCCCTGCCTTTTTCAAAATTCTTTCCCACCCGATATCTCCTATTTCGTCCTCTCTTGAGAGCTTCAAATCCCTTTTCTTAAGTTCGAAAAACTTTCTCCTCCATACCCTAAGGATTCGTTCCGCCTCGTCTTTAGAAATCTTTTTAATCACCAAACCTCCTTGGGCGAACACAAAGTCCCCTTCCTTGACGCTTGGAATGTCCACAATCGCTTCCCTTTCTTCTCCGTAGTAATCTATCGAAGCGACTCTTCCATTTAATCCCGTCACTTTCCCGGGAATTGAATAGCACATGCCCCATCAACGCGTTACCTTCACTGATTTTAAAATGATTTTATCACCAATAACTTCGGAAAAACGCGCGCCGCGGCACTTCGGGCATTCCAACAGCAGGAAGTCATGACCACGTTCTTTCACGCGCGGTTTTCCCTTGAAACCGCATTCGCAAGCGACTCTTCCCTTCTTGCTTTTCACTCTTATCCCCCAATCAATCAATTCCCTCAGGTGGCTTTTCAACTCCCTCACAGTAATGGGCGCGAGTTCCCCCACCTCGAGAGTAATAGCCACGGGGGTGCCGTGCTTTTGCGCTTCTGCGATTATCTGCCTGCAGACGGAATACTCGTGCATTCAATCAGCTGCCTTTTCTTTTCTGGAGCAATTGCCTGCGCTGTCACTACAACCGCCCAGAGCACCACAATCGCAAGAGTGATTGCCACTCCGAGCAGCAAATCAGCGCCGATGTTTTTGCCAATTGCAAGCAGTTCTCCGTTCCACCAGTGGTCGACGATGCCGAAGACTGCGCCACCGGCGAGCATGAGGTTGAGCCATAGCAAGCGCTGGTCGCCAGAGTGCAGGCGCTTCCTGGCGCCGAGGCAAACCAAAGCAGCGGCAGAGGGAACGATGTAGCAAACCATAATACCACCTTCTAGCGATTAGAGCTGGCGTTTTTAAAAACTCTCCCCTCTAATTACTCTCTAAGCGCTTAAATGCTTCATTGTCTAAAATCTTGTTGTTGCTGGCAAGTACGGGTAATCATTCTTCTTTTTCAAGGAATAACACGGAGACAACAATTATATATTAGATTATTCTAATATGTTTATGAGCAATTTGTATGAAATGCATGCAGAATTTTGCAAGGTATTTTCAAACCCGACGAGACTAGAAATCCTCAATCTGCTCAGAAACCAAGAGATGTCAGTTACTGAGCTTATTGAGAAAACAAAATTAAGCCAAGCGAATGTCTCGCAGCACCTGGCAATAATGAAGCACAAAGGCATTGTTAGTTCAAGACGGAACAGAAAAAACGTGCTCTATAAGCTCACCAACCCAAGAATAATCAAAGCTTTTGACATCATTCGCGAGGTATTAGCTGAAAACTTGAAGACGAGACGAAGTGTTATAAGAGTATAAGGCGGTGAGGATGAGGAAAATACTATTTTACATTGCAATAACTGCCCTCATGAGCACTGGTTTGGTTAATGCCGCTTCCCAGCAGGAGCTTATCGAAGCAAAGCAGTTAATTGATTCAAACGCCAGTTGTAAAAACCTGTCAGACTCGCAGCTTGAGAAAATCGGCGAGTATTATATGGAAGAAATGCACTCGGGAGAAGCTCATGTTCTTATGCACAAGATGATGGGTTTGGAAGAAGGTTCTGATGCTGAAGAACAGTTTCATATCAACCTAGCTAAACGGTTTTATTGCAAAGAAGTCTCTGGCGGGATGATGGGAATGATGGGGAGTTACAATGGAGGCTTTGGAGGCATGATGGGGATTGGGGGTAATTATCCGGGACGCGATTACTCTAGCTTTTGGATTCTTGGCTGGCTTGTTTCTTTAGCAATCGCCATCATTTTGGTAGCATGGCTTGCCCGCAGATTTTCTATGAAAAAGGAAGAGGTTCCAATAGACATTCTGAAGAAGAGATATGCGAACGGCGAGCTTACCAGTAAAGAGTTTGAGGAGATGAAAAAAGAGATTGAGAAGTGATGCGTATGGACCAGGACAAAATAATATTAACCGGAGTTTTAATTGGCGTAGTTCTTTTGCTTTTCCTGTTCGGCGGCTTCGGGATGGGTGGATACGGAATGATGGGATTCGGCATGGGCTTTGGATTTCTGTTCATGCTCCTGTTCTGGGGCATTATCATTTGGCTGGCTGTAACCTTCCTTAACGCAGTCCAACCCAGCAAGAAAGAGAACGAAGACCCGCTTACGCTCTTGAAAAAAAGATATGCTT
>JACRGE010000012.1 GCA_016212465.1 Microcaldota archaeon | reverse complement strand
TATCATTGCGAAGAAGAAACCAAAATAATACCTTTAACAGACCTAGGCATACTTGTTCCGGTAATCATAGCAATCAGAGATATTGATCACGTAATTCGCATGCCAGCTCCTAGAGTAATCAGAAGAACAGCAGAGCTGGATATGGGGGAGGATTAATTTGCTCTTTAACCAAACAGACTGCAAAGGTGGGATTTAATTCGTTTGACTGAGATTTAATTCCCTTATCCTCCACCATGCGAATCCCCTTTCCCTGTCGCATGCCGCGGACACCAATGCCGTGCCCTCAGTGATTCCGGCTGGATTGACCGTTGCCGCTTCCTCATTTGAAAGTACATTCTGCGCTGCAATGAACAAAACATCAAAATCCTGCATTACCTGCTCAAAATGCTCTGAAGAAGGGCCCTCGAGATGCAGGTTTCTTTCAAATTTGTATGAACCAAGAGTCCGATATTCTATTACTGCACCTGCATTGCTGAAATGCCCTCCGCTAAGCTCTGTCAAATCCAAACCAGTCAATGCCTTTTGCGGAATTAACACAATGAATCCCTTATTTGCCTTGTTTATTTCTGACAGGCGTGCCTTCCAATCAGGATTTTTTACAAACTCCTTTCCAAGAATGAAGACATTTCGCCTTCCATTTTCAAGCATTCCATGGCCGTAAAAATCGCTGGAAATAAAAACATCCTTTTCCGGAGGATTTGGAAGCTGGTGAACAGGGTCAAAATCCGAAACCTGAACCACGAACCAGCGCAACCGGTCTCGGAACGACGAAACAACACATTCCAGATAAATCGGGCCATCATTCGCATGTTCAAGAACCGGAATCTTATTGGCAAGCCATTTCAGAAGTTCATAACCTTCCACAATGAATTGTCTCTCTATGAATGGATAAGCACTTCTGAGAACCAAACCGAATATCGCTTCGTGTTCAGGACCGAAGATTCTTTCAGTTTCAGAACCAACATCCACGGTAATCGCATTCATGTTCCTTGCAGAACTGTCAATTCTTTTGACCCGCCCCCTTCCGCTGATTGTTTCAAACTCAAGAGTGTCACTGCCAGGATAATCAACAGGCAGATCAGTCCGTTCCCTGTATAAAAGAGTACGGCCGCTTATTGCTCCCTTTCCCATCCCATACTCAAAACGAATAAGCCCATCTCCCGGATTCTCATGCAAAAGCGTGCTTTTTACGACTGCACTCATGAATGGAACGAGAAGTCGTTCATCTTCAGATATAGCACCAACCCTTCCGATGAACTGGCAGAGCATGACATTTATGCCACTGTTCTCAAAGCCTGCCCGCTCGCGGAATTTCTCGGCGGTTTCAGAGAAATAACTTTCGACAACGTGCATGAGCAGATTCGCAAATCCAAGTTTTCTCAGCCTGTCGTCAGCGTATGTGCGGCACAGATTCGCAAACGGAACAGAAGAATATACGCCCCGCCCGAGCGAATCTCCAGGCGCGTTTGAACGCACGAAAAACGCGCGTCCCTCGAAAATTTTTTCAACAACCGGCCAGAATGTATCCATTGCCCATAATGTGAATTTTTCCCTTGCCCTTCTATCCCATGGAAGCGGCTCATTGTCCCATTCATGCTTCAAACCAGCGTGCCTCAGGCCTTCAAGAAGAATGCTTTGTTTTATAACCAGATTTCTTCTGGGAAAAAGAAAACCAAGCGTTTCGAGTATTTCTGCCTTCCTGATAAGATTGAAACTCTTCGCACCTTTTGGTCCTTCGCCGATTATTTTTATTGCGGCAACACCATCTTTGCTTAATGGGTACGTGCGTATTGGCGGCAGGATATACATAACAGGTTCACAATATCTATTATAATCGTTATAATTTATAGACCCTTCTGCTTACTAAAATCCGAGACCAAACTTTTTTCGCGCATATCTACCCAATCGCAACAATAACCAACCCAGCCACCATCAGGATTATCGCAATATATTTCGGCAAATTCAATTTTTCCTTTAATATCAGATAAGAAAGCAAAATCTGAAGCATCGGCGAGCTTGCATTAACCCCGGAAGTCAGTACTACGCCTATGTTTTCTACCGAGACGTTGAGAAGAATCGCACCAAGAAACCCCAGGCAGCTCCTAAGGAAAATCTGTTTGCAATGTCCGAATGCAGGAAGCGATATATCTCGTTTCCTTAGCAGATAATAGAAAAAAACAAATACTGCTATGCCGATCTCTACATAAAACGTAGCCATATAAAAACCCAAAGCC
>JACRGE010000014.1 GCA_016212465.1 Microcaldota archaeon | reverse complement strand
TGTCCTCTTGCACGATGATGCGCATATTCTGTGGAATCTCAAGCATCATCGCCTGAAGGAAAGAAGTTTTACCAGCTCCCCTGGATCCCACGATGAGCATAGAAGCCTGTGCGTCAACGAGAAATGAAAATAGCCCTGCCGCAAGCTGGTTGAACATCTTTTTGTCAAGAAACTGGGGGATAGTCCACGGCGTCTCCTTATGCAATCGAAGTGCGAAAGCCGTCCCATCGCTCGCCATGGGCCTTCCTATGACTGCGATTCTTGTTTGGAGATCCTGGAGGTCGAAGTCGAGTATTGGATGTGCTTCATCAAATGGACGTCCACTGAGTGCCCTGAACCTTGAAACCAAGGCTCGAGCCTCTTCATCGCTGAATATGATATTGGTTTGGCACTGGCCGTACTTCTGGTGAACCAAGTAAATGGGTTTGTCACCGAGCGGCGAGTCAATATAAACGTCGGTGATGCTTCTGTCAGACAAGAGTATCTCAAGAATACCGTAACCAATAGTGTACCTGGATACGATTGTTGCCAAATCTTCTTTCTCTTCCACGCTAAGGCTGATTCGATTTCTTGTGGCCAAGTCTGAAATCGTTGCAACGTATATCTTGTGGAAGTACTTTCTTGCTTGAACGATGTCCATGAAACCCACTGAAGAGGGACGGTGGGCTGAAACCACTTCCTTCGTTTTCTCAAGCAGGAAATATTTCTCTGGCGGAAGCGTATACTCTGGTGGATTCACGAAGTAAAGGCATTCTATCCTGTCTGGGTGCTGGTAGATGTGAATCTGGCTTCCGAGCACCTCGTATTGGTCAAGTAGCTGCAGCTGCTCAGCTTTTCCAAAGAAGATGCGCGAGCCGATGAATGAGGGCTTTATGGCGGACTGGAAAATGGAGTGGTATAAACCCCGGTCAGTTGGAAGGCTACCCATTTGGGCAAGGAATTGCTTCATTTTTGTTATGATTTCAGCTCCTTCAACGACGTTTCTCATGGTTCCAAGCGTTTGCAAGTAAACCTTTTCATCCTCAGCTGCCTCGCCCGTAAGCGTGCTGGCTTTCGCAGTCTCATTCTTCAATTCTTGCAGGAGCAACAGATATGCCTTGAATGGGTCTGTCTTCAGATTGTCCAGAATCAGCATTATCTTCTGGTGCCGCTGGGCCATGGCGCGGTTGTCAACCCCTGTCCCCAGGTGCGAGGGACTCCACACCGCTTCGGCTTCTAAACGAGAGACTGCTTCAGCAACGCTCTTCAGTATCCTCGTCTGCTCTTCTCCGTAAATCCTCTCATAATACTCTGAGAGCACGATTTCGTCCGCGTCTACTTCTTGAAGCCTTTCAATGACGTTCTTCATGCACTGCGGATACTCTGCGATGTTGGAGCCGTATGGACAGCCTTTACAGTTGAAGATGAGCCTTCTCTTTTCGCCCTCGGTTTTCACCACGAATTCGCCGCACGGCATAGAGCCACCTAATCAATTTCCACCTTGTTTATGCACCAATTACTCTAACCTATTATTTAAACGTTGCAATAACACCCAAACAATTAGCAAATTTTTTTAATCCTGCGCTTCCAATACGTATCATGGAAAAGAAACGGCCTTTCATTGGCATCGGCGTGATAGTCATTAGGGATGGAAGAGTTTTACTGGGGAAGAGAAGGAACGCCCACGGAGAAGGAACATGGTGTTTTCCCGGCGGGCATCTGGAGTTCAACGAAGAGCCTGAGGCAGCTGCAGAGAGGGAAACCCGTGAGGAAACAGGAATTCAGATAATGAATGTCCGGCGCGGTCCTTTCACCAACGATTTTTTCGAGCATGAAGGAAAGCACTATATCACTCTTTATCTAATTGCGGAATGGGCTTCGGGAGAGCCTATGGTTATGGAGCCACAAAAATGTGAGGCGTGGGATTGGTTTGAGTGGGATTCCCTTCCCTCGCCTCTCTTCCTATGCGTAGAGAACTTGCTGAAGCAAGGATTCAATCCCCTGAAATAGCTTTACTCTTCGTATGGCTCTGTCGAAAATGTCTCCCTCGTAATTTTACGATTTTTGCAAAAGTAAAACACGATGCTAGACGTATTTTTTGAAGCAGGTTAGCCAAAATTTAGGTTTCGCCATTCTCCTTCTAGAAAAAACCCGAGATTTTCAGCTAAGCCCTCTTCATATTTTGTTGAATCCATCGAAGTGAACCCTTGCATCTTTTGGATCAAATACTTCTTTCACCAAGTACTTTCCCTGAGTGTATGGCTCGCCGTCTTTCAGGAAATGAGTTACTTCAAGTACTACTACGCTCGCAATCGGTTTTGAAAGCTTTTGGTCGCCTCCGGTTTCCACTAGCGGGATTTCTCCAAGCAACCAATAGTTCCTTAAACCTTTCTTCAAGAATTCGAATGTTTTCCCCGCCTCCAGCTTCTCAGGAATGCACTCTTCCTCAAGCCGTTCGCCTCTCTTGAAGCAGGAGTAGTTCCTCAAGGCCAGGTCTGGGTTGAATTCAACTTGGATTCCCATGCAAGAAATATGGTGAAAAAATTTAAAACAACCTTTTTAACTCAAAAATCAAGCGGTTTATGTTTAACACAGCTGCTTATTGCACGCGGAGAACCAACAGGTTTAAATTCTTTTTCAAGCTAATCCCTCATTCATCCCTTATTCATTTCGACCAGTTTAGTTCAAAGTAAAAATCAACTCAAAGGTGATTCCATGGTGATAGCCAGCGAAGCATGTTGCCCCAGTTGCTTCAACCGAAACCAGTATTCCATAAAGTTGGAGCGGAATGGATGCAATGGAAACGGAAGCCGGGAGTTTGAGTGCCCGCACTGCAAGACTGTTTTTCTGGAGAACGATAACGGCTTTCTGGTGAGGAAAGAGTGCAACGAGTACGCGAAGAATCTCGTGTAGCGCAGTCTTTTTATATACCTGTTTTTAACATATAGCCATGCAGCCTCTCATGAAGCTCCGTCTAAGGAACATGAAGCCGGAGGCTCGGTTGGATTACCTTGCCGGCCTTATTTTTGTAAGCGAACTGCACCAGCCGGCGTCCAAGGATTTATTGAATGCCTTCAAGAGGGAAGCGAAGAAGAGCACGGTGAGGGAACTCGCAAAGAGGGCTGATTCGATGGAAAAGCTTCGCAAGCTGCCTCTAGTGATTAGAAAACTTGAAGCAAAGCCAGCTGAGGTTGCGAGCGGACTGAACCAAGCGAGATTTGATTACACCAAAGTGGCAGAGCAAATGTTTTTGTCCGGAATGGACCACAAGGATATTGCTGAGGGGCTTAAGCACATGGGCTGCAATCCCATGCACGTAACGATTGCCCTCTACAAAACGGGCTTTCCCGAGAAAAGGATTAACGAAGCTTTGGATCACTTCACTCGGTTGAAGAAGCGCTGAAAACGCATCAAGGTCAACCGGAGTTTATTGAGAAAGAAGGAGGGCCGGCTTCAAGGGCATCGCTCTGTTCGCTTTCTCTTCCCTGCTTTCTTCCTCCCTTTCCACAATGAGTTCTGTTAACTTGAGTTCTTTCTTCAGGAATTCCTTGGATTCCAATACGACTAAATGTTCGTCTATCTCTATTCCTGTTTCCACTGCTTCCTTCAGCGCATAAAATCTTTTCTCCATGTATTTCCTAAGCTGCTCGTTTGAAACGAGTTTCTGCAGTTCTCTCTCGTTTGCTGCTTCCCTCAAGCCATTCTTCATTTCATCGTTTTTCACTTTAGAGGCGACGATGACTTTTACTCTAGAGGGCTTGATTTTAATGAGCTCTGCCACGCTCCTTACATCAGAAACAACTGACTGAATGTAGTCTTCAGCTGCCTCTGACGAATAGTCTATTAGCTCTTCGCGGGCCTCTGGCCAACCCTCCAATGAAATGAATCCCTCTTTCTCCAGCTTTTCCCAGAATTCCTCGCACAAGTGAGGCATTACTGGCGTAAGCAATTTCAGCCACCTTTCAGCAATCTCACTCGCAACAAACGCCTTTTCCTCTTCGGTTGCCCGCCTGCTGAAATAATCAAATGAGTTCTGCACGCCGTAGAAAGCGTTTTGAACGTATTCCCTGAGCCTGAACTCCTCAAGCGCAAGAGAGCTCTCTTTCACAGCTCTCTCGAACTTGGACAGCATCCACTTTACTATCTCAGTCTTTTCTCCAGCCTGTTTTTTCTTTGCAGCTTCGGCAAGTGATTCCATTTCGTGATAGAACTTGTTTATACTCCGCCTCGTTCCCTCAATGTCTTTGTGCCGGTAGTCCAGCACGCTTCCAAAATCAGCTGTTCCAACACAATACACTCTAAACAAGTCCGCTGAGTATTTTTCAGATACGTCGTTTATGAGCACGACGTTTCCCTTGCTTTTGCTCATCTTGGCTCCTTCTGAAATGAGCATTTCATTCAACGTAATGCCCTTCGGCCAGTGCTCTCTGCCGAATATGGCTGCATGGGCGAAGATGAAGAATGACAGGTGGTTGGTTATATGGGCTACGCCAGTATGACGGAGGTCATTGGGATACCAGTAAAGGAATTCCTGCCTGATTTCTGCAAGCGCTTTTGCTGGCGTACCACATTTTCTGGAAACATCCTCCAAATTCCCTTCCCCTCTGAAAACGTAGTCAAAGAACTCTTCGGGAAGGTTTGCTTCACTGAGCTTGTGTTCCTTCAGTTTCTTTACGAGCGTATAGAACGCCATGTAGATGGTTGAATCCGAGAGGGATTCGATGATCCATTCCTTGCTGAATGGAAGTTTGGTTCCAAGCCCTCTCCTGCGAGCGCAAGGCCGCTTATCCAACCAAGCAAAAACATCCTCGAATTGCTTGCGGTATGTTTCTGGATAAACCAGCATTTCCGCCAGGCATTCATATGCCTCGTCCTTCCAGCCGCTTGCATTAAAGTCAAGAAACCATTGGTCCTCCAATACCGCGACGACGATGTTGCCAGAGCACCTGCAGAACGCTTGTCTATTGACTTCATAGAAGACGTCTGACTTCCTTTCCCTCTTCAGCCAAGCGAATACTCCATCCTTTGCTTCTTCTACACTTAATCCCGTGAACTGCAGCCCTCTTTCACTCATTATTCCGCCATAGAACTCTGCTCTATAAAGCTCTTGAGTCGCCTTGTCAAGTTTTTCTTTTTCCTTCAAGCCCTTTACCTCCATTCTCTCGCATATCTCTATGGCAGGAAACTCTCCATAGCCACCGACTTTTATCAACCCGATTGGTTTTATCTTCTCAATCATTTCCTTGAGGCCAGGGTATTTATTTAACAACGCGGAGTTGTTCTTCAACTCAACTATCGCAATCCAATCATAGGGAGCATGCGCTGGAACCGAATGCACGAAGCCAGATGCGTTGTTGGGGTCCACGAAATCAGCTGGGAGGATTGGAATCTCTCTCCCGAGCGGGTCTATGCACGTCTTTCCAACGAATGCCTCTCCCTTCGCTTCCTCCAAAGCCTCTATTTTCTTGTTCTGCAATCTCAGTTTTTCAACTGCTTCCTTGCTCACCCACAGTTTTTCCCAGCTCTTCTCCTTCCCAAGCGCTTCCTCGCTTTCAATCTTGATTTTCACATAATCCACTTCAGGGTTGACGAACATGTTGGTTATCCCGAAAACCGTTTCAGGCCGAAGCGTGCAGGAGACAATGAATGCGTCGTCGTACTTGGACTTGAATGCCGCGAATTTCATAAGCTCTACTGGACTCGTATCCGCGTCCACTATGTCGTCCTCTCCAACTGCGTTTTTGTCCTTCGTGCAATACAATATTGGATACTCGCCCTGCTTCAGATAGCCTTTAGCATGATATTTCTTGAACTGCCATTCAATGAACCTATTATACTCCTTGTCGCCAGTAGTGAAAGTCCTGCTGAAATCAAGTGAGAGGCCGAGGCTCTTGAAATCTGCGATGATCTTCTCTGAAAAGTAGTTGACCACGTTCCACGGTTCTACGAAGCTCTCCACAACCTCGTCCACTCTCTTTCCGTCGTTTTCGTATATGCCTACATATTCCTTGTAGAGTGCTATTGCTGCAGGATCGTTGTTCTCTATTCTGTAGCTAACTGCAAGAACAGGAGTCCCAGTTATGTGGAATGCCATCGGCCACAAGACGTTGAATCCCTTCATCCTCTTGTATCTCGCGATTGTGTCCCCGTTTACGTAAGTTCTACCGTGTCCGACGTGAAGAGGGCCTGAAACATAGGGATACGGAACCGTGAAAAACCACTTCTCCTTTCCTTCCTCGGGAGCAGGCTCGAATATCTTGGCAGAATACCACTTACCCTGCCACCTTCTTTCGATGCCAACATAATCAATTTCTTTTTCAACGCCTTCACCAGATTCATTTCTTTCCATGTAATTGCCTCCCGAAGAATTCAAAACCTGTCCGCAACTCGGCAGAAACACCTAGCGAGGAAACGCAGAGAAGCGCTTCCTCAGAGTAGGAGCAATAGTAGTGATAGAACTAGCGTGTTTGAAGCGCACTGTACTGCCCCTGCCCAATCCATGAAATCACTTAATAACTAAGAACGTGTGAAATATTTAAATTTATGGAATTACGTCTTTTAGGCTTGGGTGGGAATCAGATGAAGAAACAGCGTGAAAAGCACTCGTTTGCAAAGAGGATAGGAAAGAAAGGGTTTTCAACTCCCCTCTTAACTTCGCTTAAATTCCTTGGTTTATTCCTCGTATTATTCATTTTCTCCTACCAGCTCCTCTCTAGAGTAAGCGAACTCAATCTACTGGCTGCCCGCTCAACGGAGTTTTTCCTGGGTTTTTTCGGAAAGCCAGTTGCGACCGTTACAGAAAAAGGGGTTCCGTTCATTCGCGGTGACGGAATAAACGCGGAAATTGGGGGGCTGTGCTCTGGTGCGATGGAGATAGCCGTTTTATTCGGAATCGTTTTCGCGACGTTCGAGCGCAGCCTGAAGAGCAGAGCAATAGGCCTTCTTCTGGGGCTTTTCCTCGTGCTAGTTTTCAACCCCTTTCGCATCGCGGTCACTCTTCTGTTCACAGGGACGCCCTTTCTTCTTGTTCTCGTGCACGAACTCTTGTTCCGTTTGTCCCTTATTCTCTTCATCGTCTTCTACTACGCCTTCTGGTTTTATTGGTTGAGTGTCGGGTTCTTTTCCCAGGTTTTCTTTTTAAGAAAAGCTGTTTCCTAAGGCTTTCTTTCTAAGAAAGGCTTTTCT
>JACRGE010000009.1 GCA_016212465.1 Microcaldota archaeon | reverse complement strand
CTTCAACTCGCTTGTGCAGGACTACATGTTCAAAAAGTAGGTTGTGCTTCTCTCTACTTTGCTTATTTTATAGTATTCCATGAAAGTTTTGCGAATGAAAAAAGTTAGTCTGTAAAGCCCCTGTTTTAGCAAAGTCCTCTTACTTTGAGGGAAAAATATTCTTTTTCAAAAAAATTAAATCACAGGCCAGATAAGCAAAGTTGCATTATTTAAGTGGAGGGCTATATTTTCAGGTCTCAACTTACTTCTGTTGGCGTTTGCGAAAGGTTTTTAGGACATAAACTTCCCAAGTATGCGCGAGTTTATGGGGGAAAACATGATTGAGGATTTGTTAAAACAAGTTTGTGTACTTGATTTTTCAGGATTTTTTTCAGAAAGCGCAAAAAAGAGAATGGCTAAAGAGCTTGTTCAAGCCGGACTTGAATTAAGTGAAAAGGAATACCTTTCTTCGGCTCTCCTACTCTCTGCATTTGTTTCCTTGCTCTTGTTTATCCCCGCATTCTATTTCCTAGACAGTTTTCTCTCGGCTGCAAGCGTGTTCTTCGTTTCCCTCTGTTTTCTCATGCTCTTTTTCCTGAAATATCCTGTTTACCTAAAGAAAAAACGCGCTGAAAAGATTGAGGCCGAGTTGGCTGTCGCACTGCGGGCAGTTTCCATCGAACTTGCTTTCCTTCCATTCGAAAAAGTTTTGAAGGAAGCCTTTTCAGGCTTTCCTGAATTAAGCAAGGAATTCAAGAGGCTGTTGGAGGAAGTTGAGGGTGGGGACGGCATTGGGGCAGCGCTCAATGGCTTTACAGCTAGAGTGGATTCGCTGTTCGTGAGAAGGGCAGTAACCCAACTGATTTTTTTCTACCACACTGGAACTGGTGAGGAAGGTCTCAGGAAGTTAAGTGCCGAAATAGTTTCCCGTCACAGGACAAAAAGCAAGGAATACGGCTCAAAGCTGGCTTTCTTCGGAATGGTGTTCATTGCAGTCAGCTGTATCATGCCTGCATTGTTTTCCGCTTACGTAATCGTGGGCTCTTCTTTCATGGAAGTGACTTTTTCACCGAATCAGATCCTGCTTTTATTTCTATTAGTATTCCCGTTGCTGGATTCAGTCATTCTTTTTTATCTCGCAGAGAAAAAACCCGTCACGCTGATTAGCACGTTCATTGAGTAGATCTACTGTTGAAATGGCTGTGGTCACATGTTTGAAAGAGAATTGAGAAGCATTGGTTTGAAAACTAGCTTCAGAAACGCCTTGGCTCCAATCATGGCAGTATCCTTCATCGCTTGTTTATTTGAGCTCTCCTTTCTCTCACTTCCATCCGGCTATATCGTTGTTTTCGCAACTGCTTTCCTGCCTTCCACTCTGTTTTACTTTTTCTTGGATTACTTGAGAGCCAAGCGCATAAGAGAAATTGAGCACCAGTTGCCTAACGCTCTTTATCAAATCGCTTCCTTTCCAAAAGGCACTCCGATGGAAGAAATCATCAAATCTGTTGCGGAATCAGATTTCGGTCCCCTCAGCTGGGAATTCAAGCGAGCTGAAATGGAGGTGATGGCTGGAGCGAGCGTTACGGAAGCATTTGAGAAGACATGGGAAAGAAACCCTTCGCCTCTCCTGCGGAGGACGCTGTCCCTTCTCTGCGAAAGCTACCGCAACGGCGCGGACTTGGAACTGGTTTTCAAAGAGCTTGCAGATGATGCTTTTGAACTTCAGTCCATCTCAGCAGAAACAGCTGCAGCCTTATCGCTTCAAAAGTATACGTTGTTGGTAGGCGGTTGCATTATCGTTCCCTTCATCCTCGCCCTCTTGCTGAGCATCGTTTCTTCTCTTGATCTCAACTTCGGGGAACTTCCTTCTCCTGCAGGCGCACGGTCCCATCTAGTTGAAGCAATAGTCTTTTCCACCCAAATCTATTTGATGATTTTTTCCTTCCTAGCAAGCTACTTCGTTTCCCTCATTGAAGCTAACAGGAAGAAAACAGTCCTCTATTTCGCAGTCCTGTTTCCGCTTTCTCTTATCGTGTTCAATCTTGTGAAGGCGGCGAGCTTCATCTGAAGAAAAGGGATTGCTTAGAATGTTACTGATTTTAGCTTGTTTTTTCTACTTTGGTTTGTGAGGCGTTAGAAACGGTTTAAAAGGACTGTTTGATTATAATAGTGTTTTCGTATTGGTTTCTGCATTTTTGAGGGGATTATGATGACGCGGGTTCAAATAAAAGAAATAGAGAAAATCAAGCTCAAAGATCCAATTATCATAGAGGGTTTTCCTGGAATAGGAATGGTTGGGACTATTGGAGCCTCCTATTTATCAGAAAAACTGGACATGAAGCTTGCCGGTTATTTGGCTAGCACCCACTTCCCGCCTATTGCAGTCATCCACAACTACAGGCCGGTTTCTCCTGCGCGCATATACGTTTCCGAGAAATTCAACCTCATCGTTCTCTTTTCCGAGTTCGTAATCCCAGCTGAGATAGTTTTTCCACTTTCTGAGGAAATCATCTCCTGGGCGAAGCTCAAGAAAGCCAAAGGAATTTATTCATTGGCGGGAATCGCTTCAGACAACCCCCCCGACAAGATATTCGCGATCGCAAGCACTGAAAAAATGGCGGATTCGCTGAAAAAGATTGGGGTTGAGTTGATCCGCGAGGGAGCCACCCAAGGAGTAAGCGGAGTTTTGGTAGCAGAATGCGCTGCACAGAGGTTCCCTGCTGCAAACATCATGGTTCAAACCAATGTCCCACTTGACCCCAAGGGCAGCGCACGCCTCTTGAACAAACTATCCGAAATAATCGGTGTCAAGATAGACACGAAAGCTCTTGAAACTGAGGGTGACAAGATTGAGGAGAAGATGAAGGAGGCTTTGGACAAGATGAAGTCGCTTCACGCGCATTATCAGGAAATGGAGCAAAGTCCCATGTATGGGTAAAAGGCCCTTCAGGTCGGCTCTTCAACACTCTCGGCCGAGTCTTTTTCCCGCTGGCTTTTGTCGCAACAAAAGGCGGTTTCCGTTAACGCGCAGAACCCACAGTCCCCTATGAGAGAGCTCTCCTCTCTTCAACCCCTCTTTTTTCCGTTAACTCCCCATTCCTCCCCAGAATTCCTAATTCTTATTAACTCCCGCGCCCCATTTTTATTAATAGTCTCACGCAGGGGTTCCAGACAGCCCTTTTTTCCGTTAACGCTTTTTCGAGCGCACGAGAAAAAGGGTTGGGGGATAGCCTGGTCAAATGGGCAGGGTTTAGGACCCTGTGGCTTAGCGCCTTCGGGGGTTCAATCCACCTTTTTCTTTTGTAAAAGAAAAAGAGTGGCCGAAAAAGAAAACAAGACTCGGCCGACGAGTATTAAAGACCTGCGGCCGGGAGCTGGTCTTTAGAACAAATCCCTCCCCCTGCACTGAGTCCTGGTCTAAGAGCACACCTTGTAAACTCATGCTCGATTCCGCATGACTATACTAAATTCGGGCTTTTTATAGACTGTCCCTCCAAGGCGATGAACGGATAGGCTTTCGTCAGTATATAACGCAAAAACACTCGATGCACAATTCTACATGAACAGTTTGAAGCAAAGGCTTAAACGCCTTATTTCTTTGCATGTTTTTTAAGAAGTTCCACAATGGTCTCGTGTTTTTGACTTATAGCAAACCGCAAAAGTAATGCGACTTTTTTTATAAGCTTACAACAATGCGCTTTTTTAGGATTTTGTTTTACGTCTTAAAAACGACCTTTGCTTAAGCACTAGGTTCATGACTAACTTTTTTTCATTCGCAAAACTTTCAAGGAGCGCCATAAAGCAAAGGCACGGGACGTATTTCCTTTATTGTCTTTGGCATTAACCTCCGCACCATTTTCAAGCAATGCCTCTACAGCGTCCTTGTGCCCCGCCCAAGGCGCTTTCAAAAATACTGGCTGAAAACAAGTTGAAGTCCGTTGTCTTCTGCTCCTCCATTGAAGAAGTGAAAAGAATGTCCGCGCTCCTGCATTCCCGTGGATTTGCTGAATATGCCCCGCTTCATTCGGAGCTCAAGTCCTTTCAACGCAATTCTGCAATAAAACGCTTTTCATCAGGCAAAATACGGGTATTAATTGCAACTGATTTGGCCGCCCGCGGCGTTCACTTCAAAAACGCAAGGCGCGTCTATTCCCTCGGCGTTTCCCAGAAATTTTACCTGCATCGTGCCGGCAGGACGGGCCGCATGCACGAGAGCGGCGAGTGCGTAAGCATTGTTTTAGCGGCCGAAGTGCCTGCCCTAATACGCGTTTTTTCATCACTCGGCATCGTAGGATAAGAGATTTGACGGGAATCAACTGTGAAATTTATCTTGAAAAACCCTAAACCAGTTGTTAAATATAATAACTACGAATTGATCAAGTGGATAAAGATTCCCTAGGAAACGCGGCGTCTGTACCTATGTTTTTAAAATACGTATTTTTTTGCTTCCTCAATGAGCCCGATTCCTCTTCCAAGTTTGTTTACATCTATTCTGTGATCGGCTATATGTATCTCCTTAACTTCGCCCAAATACTCGACATACTCAAATGTTCCCACTTTTTTGAATAAAAAGGTGTGAGAGCTGTAAGGTTCTATAGAAACACGTATTCTTTTTTTACTGTCTGTGATGAAATACTGTGAAAATCTTTCCCTCTTTCTTTTTTCAACCCTCAAGCCATCGAAGACATACTCCTTTCCTGTTTTGGAATCATAAAATTCAAGCCTTGATATTAACTTATGGCAAACGCCAAATAGCTCTATCTTTGGCATGTAGTATTTTAACACAGAGCCGTCTGCAAACACGATTCTGCCCCAATACCATGGAACAAGCGGGCCGATGACGATAACTTTTTGCACATAACATCCTCCATTGAACTTCTTCCCGTTCAATGTCCCTGTGAAATCAAGATAGATATTTATCTTGGCGAACCCTGCAAGTATCTTGAAGAAAGATTCGAAACTATAGAATCTGCCGTATTTTTTGGGTTTGTAGATCCTAAGGTCGCATACTTCCTCGTTTCCCTCGGATACCTTGAGCCTATAAGAAGGAAATTTTCCAGTGAATTTAATTTTTGCATTCTTTTTTGCTGCCTCAATCCTGCCTGGAGCAGCTGATATCAGGCACTTATCCTCCACAATCATCTTTTTCCCTTCGTCGTAAAACCATGAACTCATGTAACCGGACTGTTTTCCGGAGATATTTTCGGGTTTTACATATTTGCTGTTTACCTCCACACCTTCCATGCATCTGCCAAACATTGTAAGAAGCTGGTGCTTGTCCTTTGGATTCGTAGATACAAATTTCATAAACCAGTATTCCTTTCCAAACGGGGGAAGAACCTCAAAACGAAAAAACATAGGATCTATATGCTTCCGAGTATATCTCTGCTGCTTGAGTGAAATTATTGAACGGTACTTTGAGCTTATTGAATTGATGCTTGTTTGTATGCGTTCTTTTTCTGCATCAGACAAGAAGGCAACATATTTTAGTATAATTCTTAGTATTCCGGCGGCATTCTTTCGCATAACTCTTAGGATTTTCATTGTTTTTCACTCCGCGATTCTTTTGTTTTGTCGTAGTACTATGTTGAGCATCAGGATGAGAAGGAGGAGAAGATATAAAAGTGAGGCGTAGCTGTCCATGCTGGACCTCTCTTAAACTCGGAGGAAACCCCCAGCTTCAGCTGGGGGAGGAACCATTCTCAGGCAATCAACGAGTCCGTCCTCGTCGCCGTGCGGGAGCGGTGCAGTGCTTATAAACGTAGAATGCTGCACCAGATTGCGTGAAGAGGCAGTTTTGTGCGTGTTCTGCTCAGAGGCCTAGACTCCGCTTACTCCCCCTGCACTCAGTCCAGGTCTTAAGGCACTCCATACAAGAAACTACGTTTCCTTGACCT
>JACRGE010000011.1 GCA_016212465.1 Microcaldota archaeon | reverse complement strand
TTAACCAATGTTTCGATTTCCTTCAACGCGTTGTTCTCGGTTTTTCTGTTTAAATAATCTTTCCACTCTGCGTCCGCTTTTTTCAAGTAAGCCTTGATTTTTTCTTCGCTCAAAAGTTTTTTGGCTTCCAATTTCAGAGTATTTAATTCAATGGTGCTCGCAAACCACTTTCCTTTTGCAGTGAAGATTCTGTTTATTTCAGCATCAAGCCCGTATCTCGAAAAATCGCTTTTCTTCAATCCATTCAGGTAGCAATAGTCGTGCAAAACCGCATCAAACCAAGTCCCGATGTATTCAAAATCCGTGTTCAAGTAGCCTGCGGAAAAAAGAGTTTCTTCCATAAGAATATTGGCTTGTTTTCAGTTTTATTTGTTTGCTCAACTCAAACATTTCCCCGCTCTAGCACAAGAAACATTATAATCCAAGTGACAACATACCCTATAAACCCTCCTTCTAACACTTCTTTTACCGAATGCCGTTTCAGGTAAAGCCTGGCGAAAGCAACTGCACTCAATACGATCAACGTGATTAAAAAACTAACTCCAAAAACAAGGTTGAACAATGCCATAGTTCCTGCGGAGGCCATCATGTGCAAGCTTATTTTCTCCTTTCCCAAGATTGTTATCGCAATGAAATTGTTCGCAAGTATTGCAAGAGCAAAAGCAATCCCTTCTGGAGGCGCATTCAACGCAATCAATATAATCAATCCAATCACGAAAACTGGAGTCAGTACCATAAAGCCCTTCGAACGCGCTATCTTTCCAATCTCGTCAAGAGACTTCATCCAACCCATTTTTACGGCATGCTTTCCGAAGATATATGGAATGAAGCAAAAAAAAGAGAAGGAACTCATGATTAACAAAAGAGCGTTTGAGCTAGGGTAGAAGAGTGCAAAGAATGCAAACGAAGGCACTACGAAGGAAGTGGTGAGCGAGGAAATTGCTTCAGCCAAGCTCCTTAATGCGTCCATTCAAAAAACCTTACGGCTCTCTCTGATTCTTGAATTCCCCGCCATATCTCGCTTTCCCCTTAAGTTCCTCGAAAACGAGCTGGCAGACCTTGGTTCCTGGGAAGAGAACAATCTTCCAAGGACTCATGTTCATTATTTCAAGGACTTGGACGTTGTCGCAGCCAGGCTGGATGAGCGAGGAGGAGACGTGAACTAGAAGTCCGAGGCGGGCGAACCTGCTGCGTCCATCTATTCTCGCGCAGAACTCGTCGTTCAACCTTATCTTTTCTTCCGTGACACCAAGCACGAGCTCTCCTGGATGGAGGAGCAATCCGTCTCCATCATTCACCTCAACATTCTTGAACAGGGTGGAGTACTCGATTCCAGGAACTTCTCCTTTGATCTCAAGCTTCTCACGGGTTTTCCTGAATACCTTAAACCTTTTTCCCAAATGCATATCAACTGAACAAGCTCCAACGTTTTTTTCATCGAATGGAGTGATCCCTACTCTTCCTTGTTTGACTGCTTTCAAAATCTCTTTGCGAGAAAGAATCATTTCTTGCACCGAAGTGTATAACGCTTGTTTTTTTATTAACCATTCTAGTCTAACTCTGTTGAAAACGTTTCCCTTGCAGTTTTACGATTTTTTGCAAAACTGTGTTTCACCATTTTTTTCCTTTAGAAAAAGCTCATGATTTTCAACTAGGCTCTTCCCAACTTACTCAGGCAGAATTAAATTAAAATAGAATGCAATTATTCTTTCATGCCAAGAGAAACCAGTTCTAAAACTCTTCCGCGCTTGATAGGCATCCACCATAGCGAGGAGGCAGTACCCCTTATTCTGGGATTCATTGACTCGCTTCCACCGCACTCTACGGTCGGCCTTGAACGAAGCTATTACCGAAAGTTTCCTGGAGAAAGAAAGAGGCGCGACGAGGGATTCGGCATTTTTGATTTTTTGCAGACTATGCGAGAAACAGAGGCCACGAAGTTTATTTCGTGGAGCACCCGCTTGCGAGGAATATGGTTGGTGACAAGGTTTTTGCCGGCATATCCTCTAGAAAACCTGCGTCTAAAGCGGAATTCAAATTCTGGTTGTCCGAATTCGCGGTTGCAAAATGGCGTTCGCGCATGGCAGCGCGCATGGTTTTGAGGAAAAGGGACTGGAAGTCCACTGACGTGGTTTTAATGGGAATCCCTCACGCGAAGGACTTGTCGCGCATTCTGAAAAAACCAGTTGAGCGAAACATAATCCCGCCTGAACTAAAGCATCCTAAAGTGAAACTGATGCCAGGGATCTTGCTTGCAAGTACATTAGGTATAGCTCTCCAGACTAAAAGAGGGATAAGAAAGATTGCTCGTAAGTTAAAGAAATTCAAGCCCTGAATTAGAGTGACTGCTTCCTCTGCTTTTTTGCTTCGGAAAAACGCCGAAATGCCTTTTATAAACGAACGCGCTTCACTTATTCCGTGGTTCGATTGCATTTGGTGAAACAATGGGAGAGGAAGAGCGGATAAAGAAAATCGTGGAGGAGATAAGGGAGCTTGAAAGCAAGCAGCGATCCGTTTGCGAGCACCTCCGGAGGGACGGGTTCGAGTGGAACGAGCCAGAAATGCTTGAAAGGACTGTCATCACGAAAATAGCGGAGGAAAAAACAGACGGCAGAATAATCGGAATCGATGGAGGTATGCTGAGTGAGGAACTGCATGGGCTGGATTTGCTTTTGGTGCGAGGCTGCGCAGTTATTTTCGACTACAAGAAAGGCAAACTCACGGGATATGATTATTTTCCTTCAAGGTTCCCGCCGTATGAGATATTCGTGAAGTATTCCCTTGAAAACTACGAGTTCGCGTGGGCTAAATCCATTCTCAGGTTGAGGAACGAGATTTCGACTGCTGTTGAGGCGTTGAAAAAATTCTCGCCTAAGGCGATTCTCTTGGACGGCAGCATCATCCCCCAGGCAGCGGACAAGCCGTCCAAGGACTCCGAGGTTTTCTTGGAATACCAGAACCTGCTCAAGCGTTATGCGGAACTATATTCTATGGCAGAGGAAAAAAACTGTTTGATAACAGGAGTGATAAAGGACTCGCGCGGGAAACAATTCCTTGACATCCTGAGTAGGCAGTTAAGGCGCGGGCCTTTCGAGCGAGAGTTCCATGAAATTTCTGCTAGAACGAACGACACCACCTTCCTTTCCTCACTGCTTTCCGAGGGCGAGAGGACCTTCGCCTTCCGCTACTCCAGAGAATGCAGGGAGCACCCTATTCTAAGAGATTTCAGGGAATGGGCTGAAAGGATTTGCTCCCTCTATCTGAAACCAGTGCCTTTTGACAGGCCATTGAGAGTGGATTTCTTAAATACTGCAAGCGAAAAAGAACCCAAAGAGCAGCTCATTCAGCGCATTTCTTC
>JACRGE010000002.1 GCA_016212465.1 Microcaldota archaeon | reverse complement strand
TGTTTAAAACAAGTTTGTTTGCATTGTTGCAACTCACTTTTCCTTATCCTTTAATCACTCCAAGTGGAACCAAGCGCGCGACGATTTTCGAGATGCCGCCGTTTTCCAACCAGACGAGTGTCCGCTCCTTCTTTGACTGTTTTTTTCTTGAGCAACCGCGGTTCCAGTTTGTCGTTCACTTGGGGCGCCTCCCTTCTGTTTTTCTGTAAATAGAACGCATTCCCAACGGAGAGAGGTGCTCTTTCTTGCGTTTAATGAACTTCTCCAAAGTACGTAAGTGCATCATCAATTGACTATGTTCCTCTGGTAACAAGGGCCTTTCGTCCAAGTAAATTCCCTCCTCTGCGGGTTTAACGCGGCCCAGTTGCTTGATGACTTCTGTAATGCTTTTTGCAATCTTTTTCAAAGCAACACCATAAAAAAAGAGAGAACGACAATTAATATTGGTTGCTCAACCTTTAATCACTCCAAGCGGAACGAGTCTTGCAACGATTTTCGAGATGCCGCCTTTTTCTGCACTTCTTACCACGGCATCAACATCTTTGTAAGCACCGCTCGCTTCTTCTGCAAGTACCTCGTACTCAGTCGCTTTTGCGATAATGCCCCTTTGCGCCAGCTGCTCCTGGACTTCCTTCCCCCTGTATGTGCGAATCGCTTCATGGCGGCTCATCACCCTGCCTGCTCCATGGCACGTACTTCCGAACGTTTCCGAAGCAGTCTGAAGACCGCACAACAAATAAGAAGCGGTTCCCATGCTACCCGCAATGATTACGGGCTGTCCAACCAAACGGTAGTCATCTGGAATCTCTTGCCTCCCTGCCCAAAAAGCCCTTGTTGCTCCTTTCCTATGAACGCATACCTTCATCCTTTTTCCATCAACTTCATGCTCTTCTATTTTCGCAATGTTGTGGCATACGTCGTAAACCAATCCAAGCCCGAGTTGGTCCCAATTTCTTCCAAATACTTTCTGAAACGTTTCCCTCGTCCAGTGCGTCATCACCTGCCTGTTGCAGAAAGCGTAGTTCATTGCGGAGTACATTGCCCCAAAATAGTTTTCAGCTTCCCTTGAATTCAATGGCGCGCAACACAATTCTTTGTCCGCCAGCGGAATGTTGTATTTCCTGGATGCCTCGAGCATTACCCTAATGTAATCGTCGCACACCTGATGGCCATACCCCCGGCTGCCTGTGTGAATCATTACTGTAATCTGGTCAACTGCCTCAATTCCAAAAGCTTTCGCAATTTTCTCGTCAAAAATCTTGTCCACCTTCTGAATCTCAAGGAAATGGTTTCCCGAGCCCAGCGTGCCAAATTGTGGAGCCCCCCGTTTCTTAGCAGTGTCAGACGCTTTTGAAGGGTCTGCTTTAAGCGAGTGGCCGTTTTCCTCACAGTGCTCCACGTCCTCTTTTACTCCATATCCCTTGTTCACAGCCCATTCAGCTCCCTCGCTCACCGCTTCCTCCAATTCTGAAATGCTCAGCCTAATACGCCCCTTGCTGCCGACTCCAGATGGAATGGCTTCAAAAAGAGCGGGAACAAGATCTTTTATCCTTGGCTGCACTTCCTTCAACGTTAGATTCGTTCTCAGCAAGCGGACGCCGCAGTTGATGTCATATCCTACTCCGCCCGGCGAAACCACTCCCGTTTCCAAATCAAACGCGGCTACTCCGCCGATTGGAAATCCATATCCTTCATGGCCGTCGGGCATGACAAAGGAATACTTTTGAATGCCTGGGAGGGTGGAAACATTTTTTGCTTGCTCAAACGTTTTGTCTCTCTTCATTTTTTCAAGCAAAGGCTCTTCCGCGTAAGCCCTAACTGGAACATTCATTTTCCCTTCCTTCGGGATTTCCCAAACCACTTCGTTGATTTTCTTCAATTCAACCAGCTGAATCACCTTGGACAAAAAAGCTAGCTTTCAGTGCAATAAACAGCAGAAATAGATTTCCACTGATATACTCTCTCTTGGATTCTTAATAAAACTAATGCTTTCAGCTTTTTTCTTGCGAGAAAAAACCTGGCAAAAAATTAAGACGTTTTATATGATGTATGAAGCCCATTCCTAAAGAAAACATAATGTTTTTTAACCCCCTCACCTACTTTTTCTGTGATTAAATGAAAGAAAAAATAGTTCTGCTGGGCTTGATTTTTATTGGTTTGATTATTTTCGGTTGCGTCCAGAGTCCTCCCAGGGATACAACTACTACTCAAGAGATAACTACGACAACGCATCAGACTACTACCACTTCTGGGATAACATCTACCTCCCAAACAAACGGCGATGGTCTTGATTGTGAAGCTGAGCAAAATCCCGTGGGCAAAGATATGTGTTATCGTGCTAGGGCAACTGCTGAAAATGATCCCTCCTTGTGCCAAAAAATTCAGAGTCCAACAAGCAGGCAAGCATGTTTAGAATTCCTCAATCAAACTTGAAAAAGGGCCTGATTATATGGAGCCAAAGGTCGCCCTGAGAGAACTAAAGCGCAGGAATCTTCCATGCGTACCTTACAGAAAATAAGCGCTTCGGAAAACAGTGTTACGTTGATACCAAACTCTCAGGGTTTTCTTTAGTGTTGCTAAAGAAAACTAATGCTTTTAAATATCTGCGCCCATACTAATTCAGTGGAAGAGCTTTTGGTTTTTGTGAAGGTCTGGAAGCGAATTCTAGTGAATTAATGGTGGTTTTATGGCGGTAATAGGCAAGCCTACGCACAAGTTTGCTGTATTCACTGACGACAAAATGGGCTCCCTTGAAGTATTCAACGACGGCCTAGTGATTAGAGCGGCTAATACACTCAACGTCAAATTCAATTACATCGACTGCATTGAGAAGAACGGCGACCTGCCCTTAAACAAGGTAAGCGTCACTATGGCGTACTACGACTTGTTCGGAAACAAGGAGTGCTTTGATTTTGCGATGAGGGAGCATGAGTTCCGTACCCTGAAAGCTGTCGTGAAGAAATGATTCTTGTTCTCAAAAACATGATTCTGAGTTTCCCTGAACATAAGCTAAACTTTTTATTGCAGCTCTGAGAAAGTTTAATTGATTGGAGTGATTTAGAAACAAGTTCTCTCTGGGTTGAAAAGATGGTCAACTATAATTTCAGGTTTAGAGCGTCATTTTTCTTTTTCTTCCTATGTGCGACTTTCATTGTTTCAGCCACAACGAGGTTATACGTTCCAGCGGTAGACTCGAACGGTAAAGGAATCCTTACCACGATAGATGCAACCGCTATTGGGGGGGCAGGAGACGTTTATATGACTACTGAACCTCTTGTGAGCGTGGAAACCCAGCACTCGGAAAGGACTGCTACAAAGGTTGCAGCTGAGCTGGCTGGTGTTAACAGAAGCAATTATGACCTCTTGTTTAAGATACATGCTGAAGCGGAGGTCGTGGACGGACCATCTGGAGGAGCGGCTATGACGCTGCTCGCATATGCGGAGCTCGCAAACAAAACACCCAGGAAAGACTTTTCAATAACAGGAACCATTGAAGGCAACGGCGGCATGGGCAAAGTCGGGGGCATTAAGGAAAAAGCTGAGGCAGTTGCGAAACAAGGCTTGAAGGTCTTCCTCATCCCGCGGGGGCAGGGAACCGATGGAGGAGTGGATGTGATAGAATACGCGAAACAGAAGTGGGGGCTCCAAGTGGTTGAGGTGGAAAACGCGAGAGAAGCGATAAACATTGCTTTCTCGCCCGAAGGTTCGCTGATAAACGTTTCCGGGCGAGTGGAAAAACCACTTGTGCTTCCCTCTGCGTCACCTTCGGATGAAACCAAGTCCATGAAGGCGATTGCAGAAAGTGAGCTGTTGGAAGCGGGGAACCAATTACTTAGCCTCAACCTAACCGGCTCGAACGAGAAATTCGTGCTTGAGCAGCTAAACACTTCAAAACTCCTCTTGGAAAAAGGATATTACTATTCTGCTGCAAACACTGTATTCGTGCTCAAAATCAACATGCTCGCCTACTCGCTCTCGAATATTTCACGGCAGGAATTCAGAGAAAAAGTTGATGGATTAGAGAAAGCAATAGCTGGTTATTCAGATTTCGTGCAACCGGACGAACAGAATTGGGAGTGGGTTGCTGGAGCGAAGGTGAGGTACTATTGGACAAAACTGAAGGCAAGGGAAGTGAAGGAAAATCTCGGTAGTAAGTTGCCGCAATATCTCCT
>JACRGE010000010.1 GCA_016212465.1 Microcaldota archaeon | reverse complement strand
GTTCCCCTCGTGGCGACTAAAGCGGTTGCTGATAGATGTAAAAGAATGGTGGAGAGGATTGCCTCGCATTTTGGTCTAGTTGGATCCAACGGCATAGATTTGGTAATCTCCAGAGAGGGTACGCCTTATGTTATCGAGGTGAACCCTCGATTTCAGGGGACTCTGGAATGCGTCGAACGTGTCCTAGGGATAAACATCGTGGAGACCCATATAAAAGCCTGTATTGGAGGAAGCCTTCCAACAATCGCAAAGAAACCTTCAGTTTTCTGCGTTAGACTAATCTTGTTTGCCCCACGGCGTTCAATGGTACCAGACTTGAACACTTTCGAGGAAGTCAGGGATATACCCCTGCCAGGAGTCATCATTGAAAAAGGGGAACCAGTCTGCTCCATCATAATTGAAGAAAAAACGAGAAGTTCTGCGTTGAAAAAAGCGAGAACGACAGTTAAACTTGTTTATGGAAAACCTGCTACGAATCCGTTGAATCGTCAAAAAGATTCGCTTTTCTCAATGTCTTGACGAGCGTGTGCCCAACCACTACGGTGAGTAGAGTAGACAAAGCGGCTTTTATAGGAGTGCCAACGGCTCCCACGGTCCATATAACTTGTAAAGTTTCAACGCCAAAACCATAGAAAAGTTGATACGTTTGACACGGAACAAAAATAAAAATCCGAAATAGCACATCAGCCTCTAACCCGATGAAAGCACTGACAGCGAGAACAAATGGCAACCGTCTCGACCCGCCTTCCCACAAACCTTTCCTAATCATCAAAATTGCTGCAATAAGGACAGCATACGCAAGATAAGTATCCCACAGTCCCCAAATGGGAAGTTGCCAAGCAATAGGCGTAACGAAATAAGCCGCAAATAGTGCAGTGTAGTAAACCAGCGCAGGTTTCCAGTTTCCTCTAAACAAAAATGCAGAAAACATCGCTCCAATAGCAGCGCCAATAGTAAAAAGGAACTCGTAGATGTCTATGAAATATATGTAATGTCCAATCATAACCCCTATAAAAGTGGCTGCAAATCCTGCAAAAGGTCCCAACACAATTCCTGTGAGAGCCTCAACCAAAAAATTCCAACTATACCATACACCTGAAGGAAATTCAGGCAAACTCATAAAAGAGTCAGAAATGACATTTACAGATGCGAAAACAGCAACAAGAGCCAAAAACTGAGATTTCCTCATTTTCTCCCTTCATAACACGTTCTGCGCCAGCCTCTCTTCTTCAATGCCTTCTAAAAATTTATTGAAGTGCTGTACTTAAGCTTTCAAGTTTTTCGCATTTTCCAGTGCCTACAAATGCTCTAATTATTTCCACCAAAGAATTAGAGGAAGAAATCTTGGTTATCGACGATGAAAGAGTCGCTGTGAACGTCAACACCATCGAAGATCTAAAGGTTGCTGAACTTATGTTGCAACGGATGGCGAGGCCTGAGTAGTCAGAGTAAAGGCTCCTGTCTTAGAGATGGCGTGGAAAATTAAGTCTCGCCAATTTAAGAAATAGTGACGAGGGAGAAGGAAGATGCTTTACATCATCAGCTTCCATATACAAGCAAAAGTCTACCTATTTTGGAAGAAAGGCTCCCGTCTCGAATATGACGCGCGGCTCAACCCACTTTTCTCGGAAAATAATTGCATCTTGAAGCCCTGCAACCGTGAGGGTGGCGTTTAACATAAGTGCAAGCGATTTTTTCGTAGTGAATTGGTAAGTTTATGCCCAAATATAATTTCGCTAAGTTATAGCCCACTCCGAGGACTGTTCGGGTGAAGCTTTTACAACAGCAGGGGCCAGCCTCGTTTGCGATTGCTTCGGTTGCGGCAGCCATTACGTGAAGCGCGATTGATGTTTCTTTATCCTTTGAGCACTCAGCGCCCGTTATGACGCCGAATGCTGCTGCTAAGCCGCTGGCAATACCGCAGGTTCCAGCTAAGGCACAGAATCCTGATATAGAAATTTTCCCAGCCCTATCCATTGCCTCCAATATTTGTTCATTCGATATGCCTAATTTCCCAGAGTTTTTCAG
>JACRGE010000104.1 GCA_016212465.1 Microcaldota archaeon | reverse complement strand
TTCGCTATTACGGCATCATCTGTAGTGATTGCGCCCATCTCTCCAGCCTGGATGTTGTGGGCTATGTAGAAAGAGAAGTCTGCAAGCAGGGAAAGCGAGCCGGTTTTCCTGCCTTTGTAAAGAGTTCCATGCGCTTGGGCTGAGTCTTCAAAGGTCAA
Source organism: Microcaldota archaeon (assembly GCA_016212465.1). Taxonomy (GTDB): domain Archaea; phylum Micrarchaeota; class Micrarchaeia; order Norongarragalinales; family JACRGE01; genus JACRGE01. The sequence goes on along the minus strand of JACRGE010000104.1, from coordinate 7,977 downwards.
GAGCCCAAAGTCTTTTGCAACCTTGCTTATTCCTTCCATGTCGCACGCATATCCCATAAGGTGAACTGGAAGAACGACAGAATACTCTTCAGGATTTTTTGCCTCCTCAAGGCATGCCCTGATATTCTCTGTGGTTATAAGAAACGTTGTTGGTTCAATGTCGACGTAAACTGGTTCAAAACCAGATAAAACAATGGCGTTGCTAGTTGCGATATATGTCAACGGAGTTGTTATTACTTTTGTGCTTTTTTTTATGTGGTGTTCCGGATGGTGATGCAATGCAGTCAAGCCCGCTATGATGGCAGAAGTGCCTGAGCTCAGTGCGACTGCATGCTTCGTTCCGATGAATTCCGCGAATCTGGTTTCAAATTCTCTTGTTTTCATTCCCTCAGAGATGCGTCCGCTGTCCAAGACAGCATTTATTGCTTTTTTCTCCTCCTCGCCTATCCTGAAGTCGCCTACGAGAATCTTTTTCATGTTCTTCGCCTCGAGACTGTTTTGTCAATGAAGTAATAGATTCCGTCGCTCGTCCACATGCAGAACGGAATCAGCAGGAGGAAGAAGAACCTGAAGTCCTCGTAGGGATGGACGAATATCCAAATCAACTGAATGGCAAAAATGGACGCGCAGAGGGTGCGCTGGATTCTTTCGCCCCTCCAGACTGCGATGCCAGCGCCCAGGAACAGGAGCAGCAGGCCGAACTCGTTCGTCATTATCCTGAAGAATGTTACGAAGGGAGTGACTGTGTGTCTTTTGATGAACTCAAGCGCGACAGTCTCCAGGGGAGTGCCGACGCGCAGGCCGAGGCCCAGGAAGAACGCCGTGAACACTACTTTCGCGTGCAGGAAAATCTCTATGAGGAACATTAGTGCAGCGGTGCATGCCGCGAGCAGGACCGAGAGGACCTTAAGCGCCTTCTGCTTGTTCATGAGCGAGAACAAGAATACCGTCGCCAGCACTACCAAAGGCGCTTCGCGCACAGTCGTGTAGAGGACGGATGAAAGGATGATGAATGCGTAGAGCCTCTTTCTGCCGTCTCCCTTGACTATCCTGACTGCGCAGAGAACGATTGCCAGGACGAAGAATAGGCCGACGATGTCCGGGATGTAGTGGACTGCAGAGTACAGTACGGTCGGAAGCGTCGAGAAAACCGCTGTTGAAAGCACGGGATGGCTTGCATTCAATTCCCTTGAAAGGAGGTAGAATAGGATTACAGAGCCCAGGAAGCCGAGGAACGGCAGCACGATGAGGGCGTGGGGCGAGCCGAAGACGCCGAGCAGGAAGGCGCTTGGGACGTAGTAGCCGAAGCGCGGAAGGAAATACCGGACCCAGTCCGGGCAGATTTCGTAGAAATCCACTTTCGGGTTCTCGCCGTGGCACATGGTTTGGGAGTAGTACGGCCTCTCGCTCTTGCAAAGCGAAGCGAAATCCTTGCCTGTTGCGTAGTTCACTGCAGCAATGTAGTAGTAGAACGAGTCCGCCACGAAGTGGTTCTTGTACTCACAGTAAAGGTGTGGTATGTAATCCGAGTAGACGTACGCACCTGCCCAAACAGCCAGCGCAAACAGTATAACAAACGCAGTTTTTTTCAACCCATCACCGGTCGAACATATGGTGTCTTATGTACCTGAGCATAGTAAGCTCGGGCGTCCAAGCGAATTTCTTGCGGTTCCATCTCCATTGGTAGTACCTACTGGCCAAGGCAGCGAAGGGCGTGATGACGCTCTTCTGCGGTTCAGGAAGGGAGTCCACGAGGTTCATCACGACGCTTGACATGGAGCTGATGTAAGTCATGTTTCCCAGCATCCTTCGCTTGCTTTTGCTGAGCCAGGGGTTCCTCCTGTCGTTATAGTCGTGGAAAGACCAGTCGCTCCAATCCTCCAGCTTCCTCGGCGGCTTCAGCCCGTGTTTGAGTGCCAGGTTGTACATCGGTGTTGCGGGCAAGGGGGTGTATATGCAAAGCGATTCCACTATTGCCTGGGGGTTGTCTCTCATGATCCTTATCATCGCGTCAATGGTTTCCATGAGCTCTTCCCACGTTTCCGTCGGAAAACCGCCGATGAAGGAATACGCCGGTATTATCCCGAACTTCTTCGCCCGGAGGTTGGATTGAAACGTTTCTTCAATCGTAAGTTGCTTGTCCATGAGTTTGAGAATCCTGTTGCACCCGGACTCGGCCCCGAACTTGAGGACGGAAGCCCCGCTTTTTTTCAACAACCTAATGGAATCAGGCGAAAGTGCGTTGAAGGTACGCACCCTCGTGCCGGAGGTGTACCATGCGATATCAAGCTTTTCCCTAACCATTCCCCTGCAGATCTCTTCCGAGCGCTTCGGGTTCACGTAGAAGTTGTCATCGCGAATCCAGATGCCCGTGAGCTTGAAGCGCTGCACGTCGCTGACTATCTTGTCCAAGCTCTTCTTCACCGACATGGGCCTCCACTGCCTTCTCCTGATGGCGGCGCTGCAGCAGAATCCGCATTTGAAGGGACAACCCCTGCTCGTTTCACCGATGTCCAGCGTCCTCGGCCCCTCTAGGTAGAGGTCTTTGTATATGTATTTCTCCACGTCAACTAGCTCCCACGACGTAGGCAGGAGTTTTTCCACGTCCATCAGCGGCCGCAACGGGTTTTGGCGTTGTCTGCCCCGCTCTTTGTATCCGATGCCCAATATGTTTTTGAGCGGCTTGTTTTTCTCTAGGGCATTCGCGAGTTCCAGCAACGTTATTTCGCCCTCGCTTTTCACCACGACATCCACGTACTCATTTTCAAGTGTTTCCTCAGGAAGTATGGTCGGGTGGCAGCCGCCCCAGACGAGCGGGACGTCCTTTCCCGTGTTTTGTCTCACGGCTTTTGCTGCCGCAAGCGCGAAATGGATTTGAGTGCCTGTCATGCTTGATACGCCGACGAAAAGTGGGTTGGACTTCAGCGCGCTCGCCAAACTCCGCTCCCAGTTGAAGTCCACTCTCTGGTCCACTATCCTGACATCGTACCCATAGTCCCTCAACGGGGCGGCTACTGATAGCACCGCGTGGGGGGCAGCTATCGCTGCGCCGACGTCAAAGCCAGTCTTTGGGAAAACCAACACCACTTCCGGCACATTATCCCCTGAACGTTTGGAGATTTGGAGAGAAACCGCTAACCATGCAAATAGTTAGAATTCAGTAATTATATACAAGGAAGTATTTTAAATTTCTTCATCTAAGTCCTGTAGCCTGTCAGTTGGTTCTGTGGACAATGCTTTTGTTGCATGCATGAAAGAAAAATTTTTGGAGGCAGCTCCTGCATTTTTTGGGCCAGAGCATCATCAAGGGACACTTGCTGAACCCTGCTTGCGTTTTCCCTTGAGACCCGATGGCATGAAAGAAACTGGAGCGGCTCCTCATCTTCCGTGCGCTTCAGCTTGGGCTACGAGCTGGGCTGCCCTCACAAGCGAGCTGAATGTTCCAGCGTCACTCCAGTACCCGTTGATGAAAGAGTAGCTCATCCTTCCCTTAGAAATGTAGTAGTTGTTCACATCAGTTATCTCCAGTTCGCCTCTCGCAGAGGGTTTAAGGTTTTTGATTGCTGTGAAAACACTTGAGTTATATAGATAGACTCCTACGACTGCGTATCCTGATTTAGGGATTTTGGGTTTCTCCTCTATTGCAACCAGCTTCTCATCCTCGATCACCGCCACTCCAAATCTTTCTGGGTCATCCACTTCCTTCAGGAACACTTTCGCTCCCTTGTTAGGGGACTGCGTAAAGTCCTTTAATGCATCCCGCAGCGAGTCCTCAATGATGTTGTCCCCCAAAACGACCAAACAGTCATCGTCTCCGACGAAGTGCTCGCAAAGCGAAAGTGCTTGCGCAATTCCGCCAGCTTCATCCTGTATCCTGTATGTTAGTCTTGCCCCCAACTCTCTTCCGCTGCCCAGCAGCTTCATGAAATCCCCGGCATTCTCTGGTCCAGTGACTATCATGATGTCGTCTATACCTGTGTTGACAAGGGTTTTCAGCGGATAGAATATCATTGGTTTGTTGTAAACCGGAAGCAGGTGCTTGTTCGTGACCTTAGTTAAAGGCAGCAGCCTCGTTCCGTAACCGCCTGCAAGAATGATTCCCTTCATTTCAATCTCCCTCCATACCATAGTTTTTCGGGCCCGCACTTCTAACTCACTTTCCCCTCGTTTCCTTCATTCTACTCAAGCCCTCTCCTACATTCAACATCTTGAATCCCTCTCTCTGGATTTTGCTTATGTTCAGAGAAGAATCAGGTGGGCGCTTCGCTTTCCAACCAATCTCAGATGAGCTCACTGCTCTAATGAGGTTCTTGTCAAAACCGAATGCCTCTGCAAGCTTCTGAGCAAATTCGAACCTGCTTGCTCTATCGCTTCCCGCAATGTGGTAAAACCCCTTTAAATCCCGGTTGCAGACGAATAACAACGCGTCTGCGAGGTTGTCTGCAAGCGTCGGTGAAGCCCATTGATCCACCACGATGTTCACGCTTCTACTGGCTTCTAGCTCGCCGACCAGCCAAGAGGCGTAATTCAACTTGTTCTTGCTCCACCCGTATAACACGCTAGTTCTCGCAATCGCATAATTGCTGCATATCCTTTTCACCCATTCCTCGCCTTGCAGCTTTGTTTTTGCATACGTATTTATCGGTTTCGGTTCGTCATCCTCGCAATACATTCCTTTTTCACCGTCGAAGACGTAGTCTGTTGAAACATAAACCATCTTTGCTCCAACTCTTTCAGCTGCTTCAGCCACGTTTGCAGTGCCGAATGCATTTATTTCCTCTGCATCGCGTGGGTGCTCCTCGCAGTAATCCACGTTCGTCAATGCAGCTGCATGAATAACTGCGTCAGGCGCCCACGCCGAGACCGCGTTGAAGACATCCTGCTTTCTCCTGATGTCCAGGAAAACGAATCTTTTTCCAACGAGCTCGACGTTTTCAAAGCAAGTGGCAAGCGTTTCGTATCCCTCAATCTGGACGATCCTGCTTCCCAGCAACCCTTCACCGCCTGTCAAGAAGATTCTCTTCAATCAAACACCTTACGAGTGACGCTTCAACTTCTGATTAATTTTTTAACACGCTCGACGTCTTCTGCTGAATGCACATTCACGAATTTACCTGAAACATGAAAACCGTTCAGCTTCCCCTTTCTGCTCAGCCTTTCAAAAACGCTTTCTATAGAACCCCCTCCTATCGCGATCATGCCAAATATTTCGGGATTTGCGAAACCGATAAGCGTTGCCGTGAGATGGGTCTCTGCTTTGGATGGCTTTTCCCAGTATTGTACGATAGAGTCTCCCTCCATCTTGACGATGGATGTCTTGTTCCAGGTGTAGTCCGCTCCCGCATAAACAGCTAGTGTAACTGGTGCGTGCCGTTCCCGGTGAAAATACCACAGTTTAGATAAATCAAAATCAAAGTAGTGGTCGCATGGAATGAAAAGGAAAGGGCCTTCAACGAATTGCTCTGCTAGTTTAAGTGAATGCGCGCTTCCCTTGTGCTCCTCTTCCTCTACATACTTGATTTGAACGCCTTGTTTTTCCCCGTTTCCAATTCTTTCAAATATCTTCGAGTTTACTTCATGGGAGCCTACCACGATAAGCGTGTCAATCCCAGCAGCAGAAACGCGTTCCGCTATACACTCAATCAGCGTTTTCCCGCCCACGTCAACCAACGGTCTATATCTCCCCAGTCTTGGGATGAAGAGGTTTGCCGGGGGTCCGCCTGCCAGGATCACGCAAGCTCTATCTTTGCCGACATGCTCTCTTAGAACGCGCTCTATCGCCTCAGACCTTGAGGTAATATTAATACCATCGACTCCCCTGTCAATTTCTTTCACAAGCATTTCATCCAATGAAAGAGAGACCCTAACCCTGCCCAATTCTCCTCGCCTTAATACTTTTGTAATAAATATTAATACAATAGTATTATAAATGTTTCTGTTTAATAGTTATGCGAGGCGGTTGGTACGTATGAGCTGAAAAGCTTTGCTGGCAGAAGAGCCTTAATAACAGGCGGCCTAGGCTTCGTTGGAAGCAACCTCGCGCACGCACTGGTTGGGTTGGGTGCAGAAGTCTCAATATATGATGCATGTCTGGATCCCTTTGGACGGAACCTCGCCAACCTGGAAGGGATACGGGAAAGAGTGCTTTTCGTCAAAGGTGACATACGCGACAAGGAAAAAGTTGAAGAAACAATTAAGGCGGTAGAACCTGATTTGGTTTTTAATTGCGCTGCCCAGGTTTCCCACCTTGATTCAATGAACAATCCTCTTTTGGACATAGACATCAACTGCAGGGGGAACATGACCGTTTTAGAGGTGTGCAGGAAATTTGCTGACGGTGCAAAAATCATTTACGCTGGAACCAGAGCACAGATTGGCCGGCTGAAGTATTCTCCAATCGATGAGGAGCATCCATCAGAACCAATCGACGTTTATGGCATAGACAAGCTGGCTGCAGAGAAATACCACCGCCTATACAACGACGTTTACGGTTTGAGGGCATGTTCTGTTGTGATAAACAACTCCTATGGTCCACGGCACCAGATGAAGCACAGGAAATACGGAATACTAAACTGGTTTATTCGGCTTGCACTTGAAGGCAAGGAGATAAGCGTTTACGGCGACGGGCGCCAGTTGAGGGACTATAACTATATTGATGATGTAGTGGACGCCATGCTCCTTTGTGCCCAGGAAGAGAAAACCAACGGACAACGTTATCTCCTGGGTTCAGGAAAGCCCATTCAGTTCATTGAAATGGTGGACAAGATCATTCACACCGTAGGAAGTGGCAGCCGCAAGCGCGTCCCCTGGCCTGCTGACAGGGAAGCCATAGAAACAGGTGATTTCTTCGTGAGCTTTGAAAAAATAAAGCGGGAGCTGGGCTGGGTGCCTAAAACGGATTTTGATGAAGGACTCAAAAAAACAGTTGACTTTTACAAAATGCATTTGCAAAAGTATATTTAAGAGGTGTTTGTGTGGAAAATATTTTAGTAACTGGTTGTGCAGGATTCATTGGAAGCAACTTTGTTCGGATGATGCTGAACAAATACCCGGAATACAGGATAACGAACCTTGACAAACTCACCTACGCCGGTAATTTGAATAACACGAAAGATTTTGCAGAGAACAAGAATTACACCTTCGTAAAAGGAGATATTTGCGACAAGGAATTAGTTGAACGTGTTGCAAGAGGAAAGGGGGTTTTCATAAACTTTGCGGCAGAAACGCATGTTGATCGTTCCATCATTGAAGCAGGAGTATTTGCGAGAACTGACGTCATAGGAACCCAAACGCTTCTTGAAGCAGCAACCAGGAATGATTCCCTCTTTTTCCAAATCTCTACCGACGAGGTTTACGGCAGCACGCTCGGCGAGAGCTTCACTGAGGAATCTCCATTGAATCCAAGCAGCCCCTACTCTGCTTCTAAGGCAGGCGCTGACCTCTTGGTGAAAGCCTACGAGAAAACATACGGTCTCAAAACCCTTATAACGAGAAGCAGCAATAACTACGGTCCTTTTCAGCATCCTGAGAAATTGATTCCGCGGTTCATCACAAATCTGCTTCAAGGCAAGAAAGTTCCTGTCTACGGCGACGGCCTCAATGTGAGGGACTGGCTTTTTGTAGAAGACAATTGCGAGGGAATAGATACTGTGTTGCATAAAGGTAAACCTGGCCAGATTTACAATATCGGAGGTGACTGCGAAAAAACAAATCTTTACGTGACCAAAAAAATCCTTCAGCTGCTTGCAAAGGGAGAGGAGTCCATTGAATACGTTGAGGACAGGAAAGGCCACGACCGCCGTTATTCCCTTTCAAGCGAAAGGCTCCATAAGCTTGGTTGGAAGCCAAAAACTGATTTTGATGAAGACCTTAAGCTAACAGTGGAATGGTACGTGAAAAACGAGTGGTGGTGGAAGCCGCTCGTCTAATCTTTATTCCAGTTGGGTTTAATACCCGGCCTTTAGTCGAGGTTTTTGC
>JACRGE010000103.1 GCA_016212465.1 Microcaldota archaeon | reverse complement strand
CAAAAAACCAAAAGCCGGTGAAGAAAAGAGTGTGATTGAAGTCTGCATAAAAGAGGTTGGCTGATGAGATGGTTGTAATAACTTTTGAATGATTTAATTTCTTAGTTTATAGGCGCTTTTATGAGGAGGGATTGAGGTGAAGCGTTCGCAAGTTGAAGCTCCGATAGAGCTTTGGTTGACTGCGATAATACTCGTTGCCTTGATGGGCTTGATCTACTATGTTTATACGAACATTGTTGAAGCCAAGTGCATAGCCGAGATGAAAGACCAGACGAGGAAGCTTGCAGTTGCCTTGACTGAAATAGCTCCATACAGTCCACCGACTTCTCGGGAAGTGGAATTCCGTATGATGAGATGCGGCTCTATTTCCATAGAGGGCGTGCGATTCGTTTACTACCAGCACCAGCAATACTGCAGCGACTGCCCCGGAAGCGTGGGCGGATGCTGGAAGATAGAGCCTTTTACAGTAGACGAGTTAGGACGTGATGTGCCCGTAAGGGATGCAGGAACATGCATCGTAATGAGTGGGATAGCTTGGATAAGCCAAGACACGTCTTCAGGATGCCAGTTTGTGTCAACTGACCCCTGTACAAGCCCCGTCTTTGATTCGGTCACTTCAGCAACCTATTGCCCGCACATACCCCAAAGCGTTTGGAAAAAAACTTCCATGGACCCACTTGGTTCAAACAGTCCCACGCGATGGGGGGTATTCAGGCGGAGTTCCACTGAAACCGTTTATTCCATAAAGCTTACGAAGAGCCTTGCTGCCGTTGCAGGAGGATCTAGTGGCATGGAGGCAGGACAGATAAATGTCTGCGCTAAGCTGAAATAAGCGTTTTCTGAGATTTCAGCTTGATTTCAAAGCCAAAGATGAACGGCCGAGGTACTAAACTGGATGGGTTTTATGAGATCTCAAATATCCATGTGGATGCTCACAAAGTTTGCGATGGTGTTTTTCATCAGTGCTTTGGCGCTCATCCTGTTTGCTTTCGTCAAAACAGAGTCGGAAACGCTTTGCTCTTCCCAGGCGGAAACAGTCGCTAAATCCGTTTCCCAGGGAATCAACAGCGTGCTGAACTTGCCTGCAGAGGACTACAGGGTGATTGTTCCTTTGGAGTCCTCGCTTTCAATCGGCAGAAGCGATTTCGTTCGTTACTCAGTTAATATAACCAACCTAGCGACAGGAAAAATTGCTGTGCTCGGCACCAAAGTATCAACTGGATCATTTTCAATCTATGTGCGAGCTGACGCCAAGGGATGCGACAGCGGCTCTTCTTCGCCTTACGAGAACATGGTGGTGCATTTGATTGGGCAAGACAGGGGCATCAAAAACATTGGCGGGACAGATAGAACTGTGCTGCAGCTGTTTCCCTCCCACCCCTACCAGAAAAGCTATTACGCAGTGATAATAAAATGCAGGGAAAAGTACTGGCCGCCCCCCACTGCCAGCGTAAAAACACCTCTCAAGCACTTGTTCGTAATCGATTGCAAGAAGAGCAATGTTGAAGAGTGCGACAAACTCGATACTGCTTACATCGACAAATGTTGTGGGTGGTCAGGCGACTGGTCTATCATAAGGAATAACGCTTTATGCAATGGTGAGTAATTGAGAAAAGGATTTGTTGGACCCATTGGAGACGACATTCCCAGCATTTTTCCCATAATCGCTGGAGTAATGCTTTTCCTCGGCACAGTGGTCTATGCCACCAACGCCATCGAATCCAAGAATAGAGAGCTTGACATCAGGAGAACCACGCTGGGATTAGCTTACATCGCAACTGAGAAGGGGTTCATTAACCCTACTGACTTTGATAGCAGGTGCCAGAACATCTCCCGCCCTTACGCAGACAGGCAGCACATAAAGTTCGCGATCGTCGTAAAAAAATTCTGTAAGGCGATAAATGTGAACACGAACGTTTTTTCTGCTGAAGCAGACGCTTCAACTGATGGCCGTGGCTTTGATTGCACGAACGACCAAACAAAATTAAGTACCATGGCGTCAGACCCCTCTAAGGTCCCAAAAGACATCATCATCTTGAACTATCCAATCGCAGTTCAGGACCCCTGCGGTGACGGAAGCATAACCAATGGCTTGGGAATGTTGAACGTGGTTGTCTGGAGACCAGAGAAATAACTGGAGAGCGAATTGAATGGTGAAAAAAAGAGGGCAAGCGGCTTTGTACGACGGCATCATGTTCTTGCTGCTTACAGGTCTTTCCACCTCAGTCGTATTCGTTTTCATTAGCTCCTACGGAAATGCACAAGAGCAGGCGTTAAGAAACGCACACTTTTTGAATTACCTGGAGAGCGTGATGAAAGCAATGTATTACGTGGACGCTTCAAACATTGCACACGCGAGTGATTCAATGCCGCCGCAGGAACAAGCCCTTTATCCGAATCTTAACTGCAGGAACTTAGGGAATTGGGGCATGGTTTCTGTTGCAGAATTACTTAAAAAAGATTTGGCAGACCCTGGTTCCTCAACTTCGGACGTTAAACTCGATGGTAAATTTGGAAACGATGCGCTTGCGCCTGGGAAAAATGCCATGCGGTGCGCGATGAAAGAAATCATGAAACCCTTTTCTTATTCGGGCTACAAGTATTTGGTTGAAGTAGTTGATCCAGCTTGCACGGGCCCGTCATGCACTGCTGGTGCGATATATACTGCTGGCGAAAAAATAACTAATTCACAAATCCCAAACAACGGCGGTGCCCTTTTCAGTTGTGATGACGTGCTTTCCCACTTAGGTGAATCCAAGAAGCTTATGGCGGTTTCAACTCCGTTCAGGATACTGTGGGTTGACAACGCAGATGCAAACAAACCCACCAAGATAAGGAATTACTTGCTGAGAATCTGTGTGTGGCCCACTACCGAATGAATTCTCTCTAGTACATTCTTTTCCTTACGGTGACTTCCTCGCCGCACTTTGGGCATACATAAACGAAATGATCTTCCTCTGTTTTAACTGAAGGCGAGCAGTTGGCGCACATGCCTGCTCCACAGTATGGGCAGAAAACGATTCTCGTGAGTGAAGAGTGGCAAGTGGGGCATCCCATGCCTTTCTCGGCCTGGATTTTCAAGGAAACCGTTCCGGCTTCTTTTTTCTCCACACCCTTAGAAGCCTCTTCTTTACTTGAAGAAATCTTTTCAAGCTCTGCGAAGAGAGGCGTGCCTTTTGCTTCAGGCGCTTCAGCGATTTCCGGTTCCTTTTTCGGCGCTGCTCCTCCAATGACTTCCTCAATCGTAAGTGCCGGCTGGGTTTCCTCACTGGGTTTTGCACCCCTTCTTTCAAGTGTCCTTTGAGGCATTGGTTTTTCCGCAACTGCTTCCGCCACTGGCTTGGCTTCTTCCTTTGCAGGCGGCTTTTCTTCAGCAGGCTTTTTCAATTGCATATAGACGTCTTGGACTATCGCCCCAAACTCTTCTTTTGTTGCGTCTTCTTTTGAAGCAATCACTTTGACGGTCTTGAGCTGCGCCCTTTCCTCGGGCTTGAGCATGTACAGCCTGTGCACCTGCCCCGCTCCAAGTGTCTTAGTGGCTTCCTCTTTTTTTTCCTTGACGATATCACTTATTATAACTTCCGCCTCAGTTTCCTTTGCCTTCTTCAGCTCCTTCTGCATCTCGCGTTCCTTGGGCTTCACGGTCTTTTCACTTACTGGAACCGGCTTTGCTTTCTCGCCTGCTGCAACAGGCACTTCCACCAACACCTCTTCAGGGAGTATCTCCTTCTTTATCTCAAGCAGTTTCGAGACCGGCGGCGCTTTCTCTGGTTTTGTCTCCTTTGCGGGTGCCACTGCCTTCGCTTCCTCTTTTTTGCGTTCCGCAACCCTCTCCCTTGCAGGAATTCCTTTCGCCTTTTCAGGGATTTCAATCCTTTCTGGAAGCCCTGCTGCCTTCACCAAACTAATGCTCTGCTCTTCAACAGTTTTCTTCCTTGCCCGAAGATCGCTTACGGGCTTGAAGACGCTTTTCACCCTCGTAAAAAAATCTTCTTTCACAGTCTTTCCAGCTTCTGCTGGCTTTGCTTCAACCGCCCTCTTGGCGACTTCACCAGTTATTTCCTTGCCGAAACCATGTTCACTCTTGGCGGCAATCCACCCTGCTTCCCCTCTGGTTGAAGGCATTTTTACTGCCTCGGTTTTCGTAGGCAAAGTGGCTGAAACTGGTTCGACGGCTTCAGTCTCAGCTCTCCCCTCCGCGTACTCAGGTCCTTTTTTTATTTCCTTCTTTTCTGTCGGCTCAATGAATTTGGTTTCAGGCTTCGCGTAGAACTGTGGCAGTGCTTTTTCTTTAGGGGCGAGAACCCCTGGTTCTGGTGTAGGCAGAGCAACTGTTATGAAAGCAGGCTTATTGCGGGAAAAAAAAGCCCAGAACACGGCAATAGAGAACAGGATGACGAAGAAGGCTATGACCGCAAAATAACCCCCGAATATGAAACTGCCTGAGATGAATGCATCAATCGCAAACGAAACTGAAACGATTACAACGCCAAGAATGCCAGATGCGCCTAGTCTCTTGTCGTTCGGCAGAACCCTCACGTCCGGATAGGTAATCCTTAAAACCATGTAGCCAAAGCTCACTGAGCCAACTGCCAGAAAAAGAAAATAAACTGCGATAGCAATGACGCTCAGGGTTTCTTCTATCATGCGACCATCATACCCTCTTGATTATCAAAGGAATTACTGCCGCCTTTTATTTAAACCTGCCTTTCTCTTTATAATAAAATTTGGAGGGGCCAAGGGGCATGTTTAAATATGTTGGGAAATTAATGAGTCCATCAAAAAATTGCTGAAAAGGATTTGCATGGCTGACCTCAATTTCTTGCTTTCTGAAGCTTTTTTCATACTGCTTTTTGCGATAGTCCTTACGGTAATGGTTTTTCCATTCGTTTTCGTGATGAGCTTCATCTACTCCTCGCTCGTCCAAAAATACAAAAAGACGCCAAGGATATTTCTTATGATTCTTGCGACATTCATCGGTTGCCTGGCTGCAGCCATGTTCATTGAATTATATCTCGGTGTTTCCCAAATTCTTTTCTTATTAGGCAAGACTCCTTGAGCTCTAATTTCTAGAGGGAAAATCACGTTTAACGCCGAATTCCAGTTTTGAAAAAATCATAAAACCATGAAGGAGGCGCTTTCAACAAAGTACCTTCCAACCAATTTATTTAAATTCGCTCATTCTTTAATTCTAACCATGAAACAATGGAACGTCAACCGCATTTTCTTGGTTTCAATCATCCTGCTGCTTGTAATAGAGACTCTGGCTCCAACCACCCATGCTAAGGAAGAAAGCGTTTCATTCGCCGCATCCTGCTCCCTGGATGATGTTCTTTCCAATTCATTAGAGCGGGAACGTTTTTGGGACAATACTTGGGGCGATTCGGGCGGCTTTCAGGCACAGGAAATCAATGAATTGACTCCCGAGGCGGCGAAGAGCCCAGGCCATGTAGCAGGAAACGTTTCGCCTGTCACAGTAAACGTGTTTTATCCCGGCGCCGACAGGGTTCCGCTTTCAGACTTGGCGGCAGTTGCAGGAACGACTCCAGGGGAATTGGCTGAAGAGCTCGGCGTTCCAGAGAACAGCTTTCTTTCCCCAGTTCAGATTGAAGCATATGTCCAAAAGCATCCAGAGAAGGGGCAAGGCATCGCAAAGTTCTTGGAGAGCCTTGGCATGAAAAAAGGAGTTGAATACGAGCTGCCTGCTTACGAGAATATGATGGTCAAGCTCCCAATCGGCACAATGATTTCCCTTGGGGACTTGGCGAAGATGGAGCAGTTGAATCCAGAGGGATGCATGCTAGACTCTTCGGAAATCCGCGGCAAAGTTTCGTACGTGGCGGAGTTGAACAACGACTTATTCCTCGGAAACGAGAAAAGCATCGTTACCGTCACGAAGAAGGAGCGGGACACTCCTCAATACCTCACTTCCAACAACCTCCTCGCGATACTGAGCTTGAATGGTGGGGGTAGTGTTGTTTTGCCAAGGGCTTACATGCGCTATGCTGGAGCGATAAAAACTATATTAGAGGTTGATACAATACTCAATCTCATTTGGGCATGGGAGGCATTCATAGAAAAGAGAACTGCAACCAAGCGAATGGAGAAAGAGGAGTTCTTGAACAAGCTGGCTGGTGATTCGCGTGCCTTCGACACAGATGCGCTTAAAGCGATTGGCGGCGACGCAGACAAAAATCTGTTTTACTCGACTTTCTCCAGAAACAGCCTTTCTGCTGGCGAGGCAACGAACCTGATAAACAAGCTCAAGGCAGAGGGCAAAGTTGGTCCAGGAATCATTGACAGTATCGAGAAACGCGTTCTGGCTGCCAAAGACGATGCAGGGAGAATAACTGCTTTCAGAGCTGATGAATCAACTATCCTAAATAATTACGGGTTTTCCCAAGCTGAGCTCCAAGAGTTGTCCAGAAACAAGCAGAGAGTGGTCTTCCAGACGGAACTGGCGAAAATCCAGGAAGAGGGCATTGTCACGCCTCTTGAACTAGAAAAAGCGGAGAGGACGTTCAACATACTCAGCAGCAAGGTTGTGAACAACATGGTTTTCGGCATGCTTTGGTTAGGGCCGGGCAGGCTCGCGCTTCAGTTGGCCGACAATGTTGTTTTCCGCAGCCCCGGCTCTAACTTGAACGAGCACTATCTTGAAGTGTATGCGGCCAAGGACGTGGGCCAAGACTTTCGTTATGCAACCAATTGGATGATGAGCGGCTCCATCTACGACCTTGTTTCTAAATACACTCGGACAGGCATTCCTCCAGACGTCTACCACATTGGGAAAGTGATTCTGATAAATGAACCCATGGAAAAGTACGTTGCTGACGAGTATTCCACTACTTCAATAGGCGCAGGCGAATCTGGATGGGAGCTGAAGACGAGTTGGACTGGACGGTCTGAGGGAACTTTTTTTGAAAACATTTGGGAACAGGAAAAGGATTACGCAAGGATGCACCTTTATTCAAACAACATGACGTGGGACGTAAACATTGTAAAGAAAAACATGCAGACCATGTCCTCTTATTACGAGATTCTGGTTTACCTAGCTCCCTTGCTTAGTTGGAAATTCATCAAGTTTCCATCAGAACCGCTTACTCCATTGACCAGAGTGTTTGTGATGGACCTTTACCTCAGCCATTTTATCGACCCAGCAAATTACGACAAGAAACAAATGTGTAGCGATGGAGAGGTCAACAAGTTGATTTTCTTATATGGACTTGCGACAGGCGCACAACAGTTGTTGAACTTTGCTATGCTTGAAATGCCTGCAGCAAAGGCTTTCGCGAGTCGCGCAACCTTCTTTACAAAATACACAAAGAAAGTCCCTTCACTGCACAGCTTGGGCAACGCGGTTTATCAGGCGGTTAACATAGCCCAGCCACTTGAGATTGCAAAAATGTATTTGGCTGGAAGGGGCTTGGACTATGTTTCGCGGTGCAAAGACACTTCCTACACGATAATGAGTTACCAGAAGCTTTCTAAAGTCAAGAGCAAGGGCGTTGACTTCCAGAAGAAGATGAAGCCCATGACTGACTTGATGGGAAAGCTCCAGCTTTCCAGCCTGCTGGGAAACGTCCAGCAGCAGATTACGAAGAGCGAGATGAAGGAAATCATTAACTTGCGTTCAGTGATGAACAACCAGCACGGCATGGTAACCCCTGATGCAATCTATTACATGCACTGGGACACTGCCTCTCACCAGTGGTGGAACAACTGGAACCAAACAAAGGGATGCATGCGCTTCTGCTATGAATCCAAGGGAGCGCTCATCTGTGACACCGCCAACGGAACAATCAAGTACGACAAAGAGACTGGCGCTGCAATGAAGTTGTTGGATGGAAGCCGAGCTCTGAAGGCATGGAGGCGCATTGACCTCACGAGAACGCTTTACCCCAACAAAATCATTTCAACGAAAATGGATTGCGATGGAAAGGTTGTTTTTGAAATACCGCTTTCAATGAATCTTTATGCAAGAGACTCGTGTGGCGGGGCCAAGCAATGCATTCAAGACAAGCTGAAGGACGTAAGCGGAAAGCGCGTGGGCGACGACCTGTCGTTCGTGTTGGGGAAGGTGTTGAGTTTTTACACTACTGAAGGAAGGGGAACGATTTCAGGTGGAAAGATCAGGTTCATTCACGCAGTTGAAACCCGCGAGGTGAAAAGAGGGCAAGAGACTCAGGTGCCAGATATTGAGTCCGAGCTCGCCTTGGGCGGAAGGGCTTATCCCGGAACATCGGTTCAAGTCCTTGGAAATGGAACAGTTAGAATAAACGGGTACTTTGGAGAGAAATTCACTAACTCTTCCTTCGGCGAAATCAGAACAATCTTCTTGGAAAACGGCAGGATAGATTACTCGCCTGTTGACAAGAGGCTTGATGTTTCGCTGTTCACGCTTGCGAAAGTCCAAAACCAAGACATCAAGCAGATTGACTTAAAGCCAGCTACGAACAAGGATGCGACTGGAAGAGACGCTCCAGCAATCCAGTTATTCAACATCCAGCCCCGCACGGGAAGGGAAGAGAGCGCGCTTGAGCTCGAGACCGCTTTGGACAAGATTCAGTACGATAAGGAAGGAAACAAGATGGGTGGAATGCAGGGATTTGAAACCAAGGACCACGTTTACTATCTCACAAGAAACGAGAAGGGAGAGCCCATTCTACGGGTGATAGACAAGAATACTGGAGAAACGAAGGATTACAAGATTACCGGGCCTCTGAGGAAGGAAGGGAATGATATTATTATTCCAACGGACAAAGGCAACTTCAGATTCAACCTCGGCATGGACAACGGCGTTCCAACTGCCCATGTTTCTGGACCAGATGGCTTCAAGGAAATAGCTGCTCTTTTGGCAGCCCGCGGCCCAAGCGGGATGATTTCAGTTACTCCAAGTTTCATTCAAGGATTTAATGCCCAAGACCTTCCCTACAACCCGAACTTCATGAGGAACGGAGCAAGTTTGGTGGGTTCTCCTGACGGAACCCGCGGAGTTCCCCAAGAAAATCTTCTCGCGCCAAGACCCCAGCGCTCGGCTGGAACGAGTGGAATGGGGCCTTTGATGATGGCCAGCTTCCCTGAAGAGCCACTGTGGATTGCGGCAATGCTTTCTGCGATCGTGGGCGGCGTCTTAGTGGTGAGGATTGTACTCCTGCAAAAGAAGAAACGGAAGTGAAACTCCTTTTTATTTTCATTGCACTTTTTCCTTCCGCCAAATATTTTCTGAAGTGGTTTCTCTCCAGCAAGAGATTTAAGCATGGGTTAAAGCAACGCATGCAACAAGAATTAATAAACCCCCTTGCGTCATAAACTATGTAATCCCTTGTGGGTGTCATAGCTTGAGAAACATCGCCTTGTTGTTTGCAATACTTTTCTCTGTTTTACTGGTTTTCGGTTGTATCTCAACCACCGTCTCCGTCCCAGTGCCCACCACGAGCTCCAGCGGAGTTACAACCACCACTAACGCAATAGAATTATTTGACTGCAAAACAGATTTGGTTTGCTTAATCGATTTATCTCGTGACTGCCTGCCTGCAAAGGCAGCCCAGGTTTCAAAAGCAAACCAGCTCGGCGTACTGCAAACCATAACGTATCTCCTTGAAACTAGGGGCATGGAAAACAACAAATGCATTTTCTACGTGCGCACCGAAAAAATTGACTTGAATTACAGTTCAAACCTAGTCAATAAACTGCTGGCTGAAAACCTAACCCTGGAGCAGATTAAGACTAAAGAGGAAGAGGCAAATAAAGTAGTGGACGCAGCTGAAGGCACGGATGGGACCTGCAGGCTTGAAGCCACTGACTTGGTTACCGTGCTCGCCAAATGGAAGGCAAGTGCTTTCTCATCCGATGATCTAAAGGACGCCAGATGTATGGGTAGAATGTTCGCTCAACAAAATGCCAACGAGACCAACGAGTGCACGCTTTCAACTCCTTTCCCAGCCCTAGCACTGGCAAGGGGAGGCCGTGTCATTCTAAGAGTGGACGGTTTCAAGGGGTCTGAAGAAAGAGTTTCGTGGTCGGTTCTTGACCCCAGCGTGGCATCAGTTGATTTCCCTAGTGGCGCTTCCGTCAACGTGGTGGCTCAAAATCCGGGGGTCACAAAGACCACTGCAGTAGACAATTCAGTTGGTCCCAACTGCAAAGTTTCAGTAACGATCACTGTAAACCCTTGAGTGTATTCCAGTTGAGGACTTTTGCCTTAAATACTGCGTAAGCGACCGCCCCGCCGATCAAGGCAGTTGCAAACTGGAAAAAGCCCATCGCAGTCAAGAATATTGTGGGAATGAGCGAAAGGCTGTATAAAAGAAAAGCACTTGAGAAGAGAAAAACTGATTTCCCCACTGCTCCGGCTGCGAGCGTTATTGCAAAATTCTTTTTCATTTTCAGCATAAGTAGCTTGAATGAAAGCACGAGGATGGCGTTGCCCACCCAAATGAATGGAATCAACATCAGAAGATAGGGCGTGAACGGTCCGAATACAATGCCCCTGCTCAATGCGCCGATGCTGGGAAAAGTTATCACAGGTAGCAGCCTCCAGCCCTGCAGCTCCAGAGCAGAAAGAATGAGCAAAGCGTTGACTGCTGTTCCCACGAGAAGCTGTGGCTCGCCGATGAGAAACGGAATGAAAAAACAGAAAATGGAATACACCGCGAGAAGGACTCCTTGATAAAGCGAATCGAATGGAAATACTTGCTCGTGCAAAGAGTCTCTAACAAAAATAAAATAATTTTTTCTTTTAACTTGGTTTTCCATTTCCACCACCTATTCCGTAAAACGATTTCAGGCATTTTAACGCTTTCGCTCGACGTGAAGCAGTTCCTTGCTTTTTTTTCCGAACTGCTCGCCGAGGAATTCCCAGTACACTCTTTTCAAGGCAGGGTTTTCATGTGCCTTCCTTACTGGCAGAAGCCTATCTTGTTCGTAAAGGGCTTGTGCTCGCTTGAGTCTAATCTCTTTGTTCGTCGGAATCGGTTGGCCCCCTCCCCCAAGGCAACCGCCTGGGCAAGCCATTACCTCCAACAAGTCAATGGAACGCTTTCCTTCCAAGAACTCATCTAAAATGATTCTCGCATTTCCCAGAGTTTGAGCCACAACCACTCTTGCCTCCCGCCCCATCAATTGAACGGTTGCTTCCTTTATTCCATTCACTCCTCGCAGCGGCTGAAACTCCATCCCGCAGTCTCCGCCCGCGATGTAGGAGACTGTTCTCAGCAATGCTTCAGCAACTCCACCACTTGCGCCGTAAACTGCTGCAGCGCCACTGCTTTCACCCAATGGTGAGTCAAACTCCTCTTCCGGAAGGAGATTCCAATCAATTCCCCTTCTCTTCAGCATTCTTCCCAGCTCCCGAGTTGTCAAAACGAAGTCAACCGCCTTCATTCCATCAATTTTCATTTCTTTTCTCTCTGCTTCATGCTTCTTTGCAGTGCATGGCGCAATCATCACCACAATGATTTGCTTGGGATCCAGTTTCATTTTTTTCGCATAATACGTTTTCGCAAGTGTCCCAAAGATTTCCATCGGTGATTTCGTGGAAGAAACCCTTTCAATGAGGTGGGGGTAGAACTTTTCTATGAACGAAACCCAGGCGGGGCAGCAGGAAGTAAACAAAGGCGTTTTTCTTTGTGCAAGCTTTTCAAGGAACTCGTGCGCTTCCTCGACTGTAGTGAAATCAGCTCCAAAGTCCGTGTCAAACACTTTTGCAAAACCCATTCTCCTCAGCGCTGCAGCCATTTTCTTTGTTGAAAGCGTGCCTGGCGGGAAACCGAATTCCTCTGCAATAGCGACTCTTATTGAAGGAGCCGCTTGGACGATCATGTGCTTTCCTGAGCCAAGGGCGTCTTCAACCTCTTTTTCACAACTCTTCTCGGAGATGGCGCCAGTCGGGCATTCCAGCGAGCATTGGCCGCAATCCACGCAAGCCGTTTCCGAAACAGGCATTTCGAATGCAGTGCTCACCTTTGACCAAGAGCCCCTGCCCCCTACACAAAGGGCGCCTACAGTCTGCCTTTCCTCGCAGACTCTTACGCACTTGCCGCACAGGATGCCGTTCGCCAAATCCATTTCAATGGAAGGGCTTGAGGAGTCCTTTCTCTCTTCCTTTACCCACTCGCCTACTGCTATACCGTGCTTTCTTGCGAGATGCTCCAGCTCGCATTTTCCTATCCTTTTGCATACATCGCACTTGTGGTAGGAGACAAGCATTTCTATTATCCTTCTCCTTAATTCCCTTACTCGCAGTGAATCTGTTTCTACCTCCATACCATTGCAGGCCTGGGTTGAACAAGCAGCGACTATGTCTCCCTTTAGTTCCACCATGCACAATCTGCACGCGCCCCACGGAGAAAGGTCTTCCAAATAACACAAGGCGGGGATTTCCACACAATTTTTCCTGGCAACCTCTAGAATGGTTTCGCCTTCCTCTGCTAGGACACTCCTCCCGTTGATCTTCAGCTCAATCACTTGAATCAACTCCGTAGGAATTCCTCTTTAAAAAGCTCGAGCGCGCTCTTCATCAACACACATGCGCTCTTACCCAAGCCGCATAGGCTCGTTGCTTCCATTACCCTGCTTAGCTCCAGAAAGTCTTGGAAATCAATTTCGTTCAAACCACTCTCGCATCGTTTTTCAGCAAACTCAAGCAATCTCATCACTCCAAGCCTGCAAGGCACGCACTTGCCACATGACTCTTTGAAAAAGAATTCGGCTACGCTCTTGCAGAATTCTGGTATCGATTCCTCTTCCGAGAGAACGATGAAGGCGCCGCTGCCCCCGATTTCTTCTATCTTCTTGCTCAGCTCCCTTGCTGGAACAAGCGGAGACGAGGCACCAGGTGCAACTGCTTTCAAACCCATTTCTTCTCTCACGCCTCCAGCGGTTTCGATGACTTCCTCGGCACTTGTACCAAATTCGAATTCGTAAACCCCTGGTTTTTCAACAGCCCCGTTTACTGAAAGCAGCTGAGTCCCCTTCCATTCTCCATTGCCTATTTCAGAATACCACTCGCCTCCCTCCAAGACTATCTCGGGTACAGTGGCGAGCGTCTCCGCATTGTTTACTAGAGTGGGTCTTTCCCACAAGCCTTTTTTGGTTGGGAAAGGGGGTTTCACTCTAGGATGCCCTCTCTTTCCTTCAATGCTCTCCAACAAAGCAGTTTCCTCGCCGCAAATGTACGAGCCTGCGCCCGACCTAATTTCAATCTTTATTCCATTCGAGTAATCCCCTGCATCCACTACCGCTTTCTTCAAAAGTTTTTGAGCAAACGGATATTCTCCTCTTATGTAAAAAAAGATTTTTTCAGCACCAACCGCATATGCCGCTATGAACGCACCTTCAACCAAGAGGTGCGGGTTTTTTTCAAGTATTTCCCTGTCCTTGAATGCCCCTGGTTCTCCCTCGTCTCCGTTTACTATAACGAATTTTTCTTTTCCTCCTTCTTGGAGAACCAGTTTCCACTTCCGTCCAGTCGGGAATCCACCGCCTCCTCTTCCCCTCAAACCGCTTTTTAGGATTTCTTCAACCACCTCCTCTCTTTTCATGCTTCTGGCTTTCTTCAGTGCCTCATACCCGCCCACTTCCAGATAATCATTGATTGAGTCCGGCTTAATCCTGTTGAAATTTCTTGAGACTATTTTTTTCTCTCCCATCCGCTGTACCTCTTCTTTTCTAAGAAATCAATTCACAATACGGTTCAACTGCTTTCAATTATTTCGCTTCCCTTCAGCCTACAGTCGTGGTTCAAGCATTTGCGGATCTCTTCCTTCTTTTTATGCAGATTCAAGGAAAAAAAATCGTAGAACGTCGCTATCCCATATACTTTTGCAAGCGGAGTCCTTGTTTCTTTTGCTATTCTTTCAACTTCCTTTCTAGGAAGCCATCCGTTTTTTTTCTGCACCTCAAGCAATCTTCCTATGATGTCTGCTTCTCTGCTTTCATCCATAAAAATCGCCGAACTAGCTGTATTCATTAGGAACGTAGCTTAAAAACGATTTCGCATTAAAAATAAAAAATTAAGAGCATTCAAATATGAAAAGATATTTAAGATATGAATATAAAAGAAACAGCATTATCTGCTGCGAAAAAATCAGGTAAATTACTAATAGATTTATCAAAGAATAACGCTAATTATGAAATGAAAAATGTTTATGATATTCTTGCTGAAGCAGATGTTGAATCCGAACAAATTATTATTAATGAAATAAAAAAAGCCTTTCCAAATCATGATATTCTTTCTGAAGAGCGTGGTAAAACCAACACAGAATCAGATTACTTGTGGATAATTGATCCTCTTGATGGAACAATTAATTTTTCAAGAGGAATTGATGAATATTGTATTTCCATTGCTGTTGAACGTAACGGTGAATTGATTCTTGGAGTAATTTATCAACCGACGACGGAAAAATTGTTCGTGGCTGAAAAAGGAAAAGGAGCTTTTCTTAATAATCGTAGAATTCAAGTTTCTCGTGAAAATGAAATAATTAATTCAATTCCTGCAACAGATAATTCAAGTAAAATTGAAAGCAGAATAACAAATTACAAAATTCTATCAGCCGTCTGTGATAAATTCAGACATATTAGAATTCTTGGCAGTGGCGCATTACATTTAGCCAAAATCGTTTCAGGAAATATAGACGTTTACTACAAAACGAGATTTAATTATTGGGACTACGCCGCAGGAGTATTGATGGTTCGGGAAGCCGGCGGGGAGGTCACTGATTTAAAAGGAAACCCAATTGGAAAAAACTCAAAAGATATCCTTGCGTCCAACGGCATTTTGCACAAGCCTGCCTTGGAACTGATGAAGGGACGCGGCAATCTTTAATTTTTAAAAAAACGAGAGCCTCGGACGAGTTCGGGCGGAATCACTCAAAAGCTACAATGAAACCTTTGATTTATTTCTTGGAAACACGGTCATATCTGATTTTTAGATAAAGTTCTAGCAATACTACAACACCAAATACGCTATTCATGATGAAAACTGGCGCGTTTTTTATCAGAAAGCCGTAGATTATCCAGAAGATAGTTCCCAGCAGGGTAGCGACTATCATGCCTGTTGATAAGTCGCTTACTTTCTTTGTTTTATATGACTTGATTACCTGTGGGATGAAGCTCAGCATGATGAAAATTCCGCCAAGATAACCCACAAGGTCTTCTATCATAGTATTACCTATGCGCCTTTAGTTATAATCATTTCGAGGAAAGAAAAAAGAATGCCCTCTGAAAAAAGAGCCTAGGATGAGGATTCGAGAAAAGTGTTTTAATCCGAATTGAGTTGTTATTTTAGTTGAATTTTTCTTCATCAATGTTTCAGGCAAGCTATTTGATTGCCTGCAAAGCAGTTTAAACCGTTTCGGCGCTCTTTCCTTCACGCATTTCTTTTAGAAAGAATTCGCTCCTGCGGCATAATAGGGGTTTTGAATGGCTTTTTCTTCCATCGATGAAATACTGGCGGACGTCAAGAAAGGCAAGCCCGTCATCGTAGTGGACGATGGCTCGCGCGAGAACGAGGGAGACCTTTTTGTCGCAGCGGAAAAGGTTTCGAAGGAAAGCATTGCGTTCATGATCCGCGAAGGCCGTGGCTTGTTTTGTGTGCCAATGGATTCGCGCAGGCTGGACGAATTGGGTTTGGAGTTCCTTGGCGAAAGGCATTCCGACGCATTGGCGAGCCCTTTCACAATGTCCGTTGACGCAAGAAAAGGAACGACCACGGGAATGTCTGCTTCAGACCGATTGCTTACCGTAAAGGCATTGCTTGAGGGAAACGCGGGGGAATTGAAGAGGCCCGGCCACGTTTTTCCCTTGCGCGCCCACGAGCTCGGGGTGTTTGGGAGAAGGGGGCACACGGAAGCAGCAGTGGATTTATCAAGGCTTGCGGGCTTGGCTCCTGCGGGAGTCATTTGCGAAATCATCAACGACGACGGTTCCATGGCGCGCTTGCCTGACCTTGAAAAGTATGCGAAGAAACACGGCCTGAAAATCATTTCCGTCGATGAAATCGCTAAGTACAGGCATTCGCTCGGCGGTGTTTCGGAAAAATGCTCGGCAAGAAAATCCGATGGTTGCTCGGTGAGGCGCAGCGCGCAGGCAAAGCTTCCCACCAGGTTCGGGGAATTCGAGGCGGTTTCCTTCGAGAGTGTCGACATTGAGCACGCCTACCTCGCGCTCGTGAAGGGAAACGTAGGGGGCCGCGAAAACGTTCTCGTTAGGATTCACTCAGAGTGCTTGACTGGCGACGCCCTTTTTTCAAGGAGATGCGACTGCGGAAGCCAACTGGAGAAGTCGTTGGAATTGATTTCCGCAAAGGGAGAGGGCGTGCTCATTTACTCGCGCCAGGAAGGAAGGGGAATTGGTTTGTTCAACAAGATTGCCGCCTATTCCTTGCAGGACCAGGGGTTTGACACGGTCCAGGCAAACAAGAAACTTGGTTTCACCGCTGATCTGCGGGATTATCGAGTGTGTGCGGAAATTTTAAAGGACTTGGGCGTGCATTCCGTCAGGCTCTTGACGAACAACCCCCTCAAGGTAGCTGGGCTGGAAAAGCACGGCATTCGCGTGAGCGAAAGGGTTCCTTTGCAGACTCCTTCGACGCAGGAAAACCGCAGGTATTTGAGGACAAAGAAACAGAAGCTCGGCCATTTGCTCGAGGTATGATTCCGCCCGCCAGCCAACGCAGCAAAATCAGAAGCCTCGGACGAGGAGTCCAGAAAATTGTTGAAATCCTCAAACGTGATTGATTCCAAACAACGAGCGCTAGCTCGGAAGCGGAGGGAACCTTGATTTCCCGTTCGGGCTCTTGTTCGCTGGAAAAAAGTGAAGAGGTTGAGAAAAAGAGGGAACAATCAAATAATCTTGGTTGAAAACAAAACATGCGCTGAATAGGTTATTAACATATACTACGGCCACCACGGCGAATTGGACGCCATAGTTTGTGGCAAATCTTTCAATTGTTTTTCGCCCTTGTAAACCAAAGTACCATAATACATAACAACGATTGGAATGGGTAAAAATGCAAGAAAAATCCAATTTTCGGAAGGCGCGGAGTAAATATATGCTGCGAAAATTAAAAGGAGTAATCCCAATCCAATTATGCACAGACCATGCATTTTTCGTTTCTCCATAGAAAAATAATATCATGTGATAATAAAAATGTTGGTTTTGGCATGGATGAGGGTTTGAACAGATTAAGAAAAAGGAGAGCCTCGGACGCGGATTGAACGCGCGACCCCCTGCTTAATGGTTTTCTTTTTCCATTGAGGCTTTTTCTTTTGGTAAAAGAAAAAGGGTCATTACCATGCAGGTGCTCTACCACTGAGCTACCGAGGCATAAAAGAAAATTATATTTAGGAAGTGATTAAATAAATGCATTGAACTATAAACAAAACGGCATTAATAAAAACCAGCGCTTCGGTTATATATTATCTATTTTTAACGGCTTTGCTGATTTTATTCAAAGGCTGATTCAAATGGGAAAGTTTCCTGTGGCAGACAAGGCATTGCTTGAAATATGGATTTGCAAAGACTGCTCGGCAAGAAACCCGAAGGGAGCAGAGAAATGCAGAAAATGCAATTCAAAGCACTTACGCCCCAAGAGAGCGAGGAAGAAGGAAGTGAAAGGTAAGTAAACCAGAACCCCGGTTCCTAAACCTACTTTTAAATAATCATTCTCTCTCCTTTTTTATTTCTAACACCTAATAATATCTCAATGCAGGGATGCCCGAGCCTGGTCAATTGAGGAACCGATCCGACCGCAAGCTCGCGGCGTTGGTTTTTCTGGCTTGAAGGACAGGACTTAAGATCCTGCGCGATTAGTTCGCTTCGGGGGTTCAATCCCGTCTTTTCTTTTGTAAAAGAAAAGAACGGGCCAGAAAAGAAAACATCTTGACTTGAACAAATCCCCCTCCCTGCATCTAGGATAATCCTAGAGTCATACCGAACGGTCCCCCATCATTTACTGGATAGATTAGGTATTGAACAAGCACAGTATGTCACCGCCCCGCACAACGACCCACGCCAGACCACCTTAACAGGATACCTGCCCTTTAAGGCGAGGGAGGCGGTCATATTATCCAAAAGTAAGAATTTTTTCGGAGTCTTCCACCATTTTAAGCAGGTCTTTCATTGTTGAAATAGGACAGACGTTGCTGCCTTCCTTTTCCCTTGCTTTCAAGCAAGTTCCACAGGCTAAGATTTGTCCTTTGTTTTCAATAAATTGGTGGAGTTGTCCTTTAATATCAAACTTATCGTCCTTGATGTCTTCAATCTCGACTCCCTTGTTCAGAAGAAAGACTTTAACGCCATGATTTGCATTAAGTGCCGTTACTCCGAACCTGAATGCGTTCCAAACAATTTCCGGCTCGCTCGTGCTTATTACTAATCCTATTTTCATCCCGAATCACCTGATTAATTCCTTTTTGGTTTCTTCATATTGCTTCTTGGAAATTTCTCCCGAAGCATATCTTTTTTTCAAGAGCGTAAGCGGGTCCTCGCTCTCTTTCTTGCTGGGTTGAACTGCGTTGAGGAAGGTTATCGCAAGCCATATGGCAACCCCCCAGAAT